>NZ_CAXPJM010000015.1:0-47198 GCF_964217435.1 Aurantimonas sp.
CCGACCAGCCTGCCGGGCGTGACGCTGAACCGGCTCTGCGGCTCGGGCATGGACGCGGTGATCACCGCGGCGCGGGCGATCCGCTCCGGCGAAATGGAGATCGCCATCGCCGGCGGCGTCGAATCCATGTCGCGCGCGCCCTTCGTCATGCCCAAGGCGGAGACGGCCTTCTCGCGCAATGCGGCGATCTACGACACGACCATCGGCTGGCGCTTCGTCAATCCGTTGATGAAGGCGCAATACGGCGTCGATTCGATGCCGGAGACCGGCGAGAACGTCGCCGCGGACTACGGCGTCACCCGCGAAGCCCAGGACGCCTTCGCCGTGCGCTCGCAGCACAAGGCCGCGGCGGCGCAGGCCTCGGGGCGGCTGGCCCGCGAGATCACACCGGTGACGATCCCGCAGCGCAAGGGCGACCCGGTGGTGGTCGACACCGACGAGCATCCGCGCGGCGACACCACGGTGGAGAAGCTGGCCAGGCTGCCGACGCCGTTCCGCAAGGAGGGCGGCACGGTGACCGCCGGCAACGCCTCGGGCGTAAATGACGGCGCCGCAACGCTGATCATCGCCTCGGGCCCGGCGGCGCGCCGCTACGGGCTGAAGCCGATCGCGCGCATTCTCGGCGGGGCGACGGCCGGCGTCTCGCCGCGGGTCATGGGCATGGGCCCGGCGCCGGCCTCGCAGAAGCTCTGCGCCCGGCTGGGGCTCAACCCGACGGATTTCGACGTGATCGAACTGAACGAGGCCTTCGCAAGCCAGGGCATCGCGGTGCTGCGGGAGCTTGGGATTTCCGAGGAGTCCGAGCATGTGAACCCGAATGGCGGCGCCATCGCCATCGGCCATCCGCTCGGCGCCTCGGGGGCGCGGATCACCGGCACGGCGGCGCTGGAACTGTCGCTGACCGGCGCCCGGCGCGCGCTGGCGACGATGTGCATCGGCGTCGGCCAGGGCATCGCCATCGGCCTCGAGCGGGTCTGACCGTACGACAGCGGCGGCGGCGCACGCGCCGTCGTGCTCCGCCCGCGGCGGCAGCGTCCGGAACGCATGAGGGGGGGCGGATGGTGGCCGCCGCCGTCAATCGCATGTTTGCCGGCCCTCGCCGGGCTGTGCTCCCGGCGCAGCGTCATGGATCAAACCGGCCGGATCGACAAAGATTCGCCCGGTCCATGCGCAGGTTTTTTAACAGATTTCCGCGCAACTGGTCCTTGCGACGATGTTCTGGGCGCAATCATATCATAGTATTACTATGTCGTTGGTTGCAGATGCATGCAATTCTGCGTGGTGAGACTCCCCGATAACTCAGTCGTCCTTAGTATGGCCGCAGGGGAGCGCCCGATGCAGTACGTGACGAAAGCCGGAATCCGCAGCCTGTCGGTCGTGCTGGGCCTTGTGGCCTTCAGCCCCGCGGCCTCGGCGGATAGCTTGCGCATCGGCGGCACCGGCGTCGCGCTGGGCGGGATGAGCCTCCTGGCCGAGGCCTTTGCAGCAGCGCATCCCGACAGCGAGATCGAGGTATTGCCGAGCCTGGGCAGCAGCGGCGGCGTCAAGGCGCTCCTGGCCGGGGCCATCGACCTGTCGGTCAGCTCGCGGGCGCTCAAGGACGCCGAGACGGAGCAGGGCGCCATCGCGCGGCTCTATGCGACGACGCCGCTGGCGGTCGTGACCTCGACCGGAACCGACGCGGCGGCGGTGACGACGCCGGACCTCGCGAAGATCTATGCCGGTACGCTGCGCGAATGGCCGTCGGGCGAGGCGATCCGGGTGGTGCTGCGGCCGGAATCGGAATCCGACACGCAGATCCTGCGCGGCCTGTCCGACGACATGGCCGCGGCGGTCGACGATGCGCTGAAACGGCCGGGCCTCGTCAGCGCCACCAACGACCAGGAAAATGCCGAGACGCTGGAGCGCCTGCCCGGTTCGGTCGGCGTCATCGCGCTCGGCCAGATCGCCACCGAAGGCCGCAAGCTGAAGGTGCTGGAGCTCGACGGCATCCGGCCGACGCCGGGCGCCACCGACCCGCGCAGCCAGCGGCTGATCAAGAGCCTCTATATCGTCAGCACCGCGCAGACGTCGCCGGCCGCCGAGGCGTTCGTCGACTTCGTCTTCTCGCCGGAGGGCCGGGCCATCCTGGCGGCGAACGACCACACGCCCGCCGAGTAGCCGCCGATGATGTCGCAGCCCACCGAACGGGACGTGATCGCGCCGTCGATGCTGCGCTTCACGACCATCCTCGCGCTGGTCGTGTCGGTGCTCGTCGCCGTCGTGCCGCCGGCGCTGCATTTCTACTACGGCCTGCATTATGCCGAGGGGAGCCTCGCCGCCGAAGCGCGGCTGAATTCGCGGCTGGTGTCGCAGATCGTCGGGCGCAATCCGCAGATGTGGCAGTTCGAGACGCTGCGGATCGACGAGATCATCGCCTTCACCGACGCGACCATGACCAAGACCCTCCTGAATGCCGAGGGCGGGGAGGTGACCCGCATGGGCGCCGCGGCGCTGCCATGGCCGACGGTCACGACCGCCCACCCGGTCTATGATTCGGGGGCGGTGGCCGGCCGGATCCTGATCACCCAGAGCCTTTTCGCGCTGGCCAAGACCTCGGCCCTGCTGTTCCTCGTCTGCGCGGCCGGTGCGCTGGGGGTGTTCTTCGCCCTGCGCACGCTGCCGCTGCGGCTCCTCAGGCGAGCGGCGGACCGCGCCTCGTTCCTGGCCAGCCACGATCCGCTGACCCAGCTGCCGAACCGCTCGCTGTTCAACGAATGGCTGGTGCGATCGGTGGCCGACGTCGACCGGCAGGACGCCAGCATGGCGGTGCTGTGCCTCGACCTCGACCATTTCAAGGAGGTCAACGATCTCCTCGGCCATGCGGCCGGCGACGAATTGCTGCGCCAGGTCACCGAGCGGATGACGGCGACCCTGCGGCGCAACGACGTCCTGGCGCGGCTGGGCGGCGACGAATTCGCCATCATCCAGAAGCATTTCGCGCAGCCGGCCGGCTCGGCGCGCCTCGCCGAACGCCTGATCGAGGAGCTGTCGAAGCCCTTCGACCTGTTGGGCAACGAGGTGATGATCGGCGTCAGCGTCGGCGTGGCGCTGCGCCGCGACCCCGAAGACCGCGACGGGCAGGATCTGCTGCGGCAGGCGGACATGGCGATGTACCGCGCCAAGAACGACGGGCGCGGCACGTTCCGCTATTTCGAAGAGGCGATGAACGACAGGCTGGTGGCCCGCAAGACGCTGGAGCTGGCGCTGCGCCACGCCATCGCCCGCAACGAATTGCAGCTGCACTACCAGCCGCAGATCGACATGAAGACCAACAGCGTGAAGGGCGTCGAGGCGCTGATCCGCTGGTATCGCGGCGAGGACGGGATCGTCCAGCCGAACGATTTCATCCAGCTCGCCGAGGAGACCGGCCTGATCATCCCGATCGGCGAATGGGTCATCCGCGAAGCCTGCCGGCAGGCCGGCGACTGGCCGGAGCTGACCTTCGCGGTGAATGTCTCGCCGGTGCAGTTCCGCCATGGCAATCTCGTCGAGACCGTGCGCAGCGCGCTGGCGGAGGCGGGCGTCGAACCGCACCGCCTGGAGATCGAGATCACCGAGAGCGTGCTCCTGAGCCATACGGACGAGACCATCGAGACGCTGCGGGCGCTGCAGGCGATGGGCGTGCGGATCGCCATGGACGATTTCGGCACCGGCTATTCCAGCCTCAGCTATCTGCGCCGGTTCCCCTTCGACAAGATCAAGATCGACCGCTCGTTCACCTCCGACCTCGGCACCTGTTTCGATGCCGACAGCATCGTGGCGGCGGTGATCAACCTGGGCGCGGCGATGGGCATGGTCTCGAACGCGGAGGGCGTCGAAACCCTTGAGCAGGCGGAATTGCTGCGCGCCCAGGGCTGCAACGAAGTGCAGGGCTTCCTCTACAGCCGACCTGTGCCGTCGGCCTCGATCGCGCAGCTTTTGGCGGACTGGAAAAGCAAGGCGGCCGAGCTGGAGTCTGCCGCCCCGGAGACCGTGGTCCAGCCCTCCGCGCGGTGCGCGCCCGAGCTGACGCAGGCGAGCTGACGCCCACCCAGGCGGTGCTCCCTACGTCTCTGCCCAGGGCGGACGCTGGGCTGCGCGCAACGTACGCGGACGCGACGAGAACCGGCTGGCGGCGTTCAGATCATGGCTTTGGGAAAAGTGGTGCCCAGGGACGGAGTCGAACCGCCGACACTGCGATTTTCAGTCGCATGCTCTACCAACTGAGCTACCTGGGCGCCTGCCACCCGCGACGGCCTCGTGAGGCGTCCGGCGAAAGCTCGGGCCTTATAGAAAAGCTCCCGGCCCCTGTCCAGCGCTCTGTCATCGCAAATGCGAAAAAGTCTGGCGGGGCGTTGCGAACCGGCGTCCGGCCCTTGAGCGACAGGGCGCGGAGAGGGCGTTCGGCCCGAGGAGAACAGGGTTTCGTGACAGCCGGACGACGGTCGCGCCGGTTTTGGCGCGCGGCGTCGATGGGGAGAGGAGACGCTGCAGTGCAAAATCCGTCGGGAAGAGCCGAAATGACGGTTGACGCGCGCGGCGAAATCAAGGAAACAGCCCCCATCGCTGCCGTAGCTCAGGGGTAGAGCACTCCCTTGGTAAGGGAGAGGCCCGGGGTTCAAATCCCCGCGGCAGCACCATTTCTTCAAAATCACATCGTCTGGGCCAGGTCGCGGTAGAGCTTTGCCACGGCCTGTTCGACGTCGTTCGTCGTGTAGCCGCTGGCGACGCGGGCGCGGGCGGAGGCGCCCATGCGGGCGGCGAGCTCCGGCTCGCTTGCAAAGCGGGCGAGCGCGGCGGCAAAGCCCTGCGAATCGCCGGCTGGAAGAACGATGCCGTCCTCGCCGTCGCGCACGAAGTCGCCGCAGCCGGGCACATTCGTGGTGAGGAGCGGGCGACCGCAGGCCGCTGCTTCGAGAAGCGTGCGCGGCAGGCCCTCGCCGCCGCGCGACGGCAGGCAGGCGACGTGATGGGCGGCCCAGACCGCGGCGACATCCTCGGTGCGGCCATGCCAGTCGATGAACGGCTCGGCGGACCATTCGGCGAGCGTCTCGGCGGAAAAGGCGCGCGGATTGGACGGGTCGGGGGTGCCGTAGAGCGACAGGGTGACGTCGACGCCGCGGCGTCTGGCGAGGCGCACCGCCTCGACGATGGTGTCGATGCCCTTGGACCACAGCATGCGCGCGACGACGGCGACCTTCAGGGGCGGGGCCTGCGGCAGCGGTGCCTGCGGATAGGCGGCGGGGTCGATGCCGGCGCCGCCGACGACGACAATGCGCGGCGAATCGGCGGGCAGCCGGAGGAAGCCGGCATCGCCGGTGTTCTCCAGAAGGAAGCGCGTGCGCTTGCCGGTGAGGGCGATGCGGATGGTGGCGGCGATGGCGGCGCGGATGGCGCGACCGGTCGTGTCGCTGCGCGCGCCGAGATAGCCGAGGCCGGTGACAGCGTAGATCCGGCGGGAGATGCCGGCGAGGCGGGCCGCGGCGCCGCCGACGAGAATCGAGCGCAGGGCGATGCAATGGACGATCGCCGGCTTCTCATGTTTCAGAATCCTGGCCATGCGCCAGAGCGCCGAGGCGACGGCCTTGATGCCGACCTCGCGGCGTTCGGCCTCGAGCGGCACGATGCGGGCGCCGACCGCCTCGATGGGGCCGGCATGGTTGCGGACCCTGGTGACGACCACCGTCTCGAAGCCAGCATCGCGCGCGGCCCGCGCCATGGGCAGGAAATGCGAGACGAAGAACCAGTCCTCGGTGATGATGAACACCACCTTGGGACGGGCCGGGGACTTTGTCGTGTCGGCGGGTCTTTCCACGAAACGGCCTTCTCGTGCTATCGCCGCTGGGCGGCAGGATGTGCGGGCCGGGGCCGCGGCCGCGGGTCTCGCCCTTAGATCAGAGCGGCGGTCCGGGCAAACGCCGGTGGCGAGGGCACGGGTTGGGGGGCGATCGAAGGCCGTGGGGCCAGCGCGGAACAGGCCGTGCGCGATGGCGCTGCGATCCGGTCTTTCCGGCTGGCAGCGCGGGGACGGACAAGCGGGAGACGACGGATGGATTCGCTGAAATTCGGAACGAGCGGGCTGCGCGGGCTGGTGAGCGACCTCGCGGGCTGGCCGAGCTTCGGCTACACGCTGGCCTTCCTGCGCCATGTGCGGGCGGGCGATCCGGCGGGCGCCGAGCAGATGGTGTTTTTCGGCCGCGATCTGCGGGCGAGCAGTCCCGAGATCCTCGATGCCTGCATCGCGGCGGCGCATGCCGCCGGTTTCAGGGCAGTGGATTGCGGCGCGGTGCCGACCCCGGCGCTGGCGCTGGCGGCGATGCACCAGGGCTGCCCGGCGGTGATGATCACCGGCAGCCATATTCCCGACGACCGCAACGGGCTGAAATTCTACGGCCGCGGCGGCGAGATCACCAAGGCCGACGAGACCGGCATCGCGGCCGAGTTCGCGGCCGTTGCCGGGGCCGATCCGCGGCCCGGGCCGGAGGCCGGCGGACAGGCGGCGGAACGCGACGCGCTGGCGGTCTTCGCCCGGCGCTATACCAATTTCTTCGCGCGCGATGCGCTGGCGGGGCTGACCATCGGCGTGTTTCAGCACAGCTCGGTGGCGCGGGACCTGCTGGCGGATCTCGTGGCGGCCCTTGGCGGTACTGCGGTGGCGCTCGGGCGCTCCGATGCCTTCGTGCCGGTGGATACGGAGGCGCACCGGCCGGAAGACGTGAAGCAGATCCGCGACTGGGCGGCAGAGGGTCGCTTCGACGCGATCGTCTCCACCGATGGCGATGGCGACCGGCCGCTGGTGGCCGACGCCAAGGGCACGATCCTGCGCGGCGACGTGCTGGGGCTCCTCACCAGCCGGGCGCTGGGGCTGACGACGATCGTCACGCCGGTAACGTCGAGCTCGGCGGTGGAGACGTCCGGCATTGCGAACAAGGTGGTGCGCACGAAGGTCGGCTCGCCCTTCGTCATTGCCGGCATGGCCGAGGCGGCGCAGGCGGGCGCCGAGGGCATTGTCGGCTTCGAGGCGAATGGCGGCCTGCTGCTCGGCTCGGCGGTGACCCGCGACGGGCGCAGCCTGCCGGCGCTGCCGACCCGCGACAGCGTGCTGCCGATCCTCGCCACGCTGGCCATGGCCAGGCGGCGCGGCATGGACCTGGCGGCGCTGGTGGCGGAGCTCGATGCCGGCCATGCGGCGGCGCACCGGCTGCAGGATGTGCCGCAGGCGGCGAGCAGCAAATTCCTGGCGCGGCTCGCTGAGGATGCGGAGTTTCGCGCCGGCTTCTTCGCGCTGGCGGGCACGGTCGCGTCGGTCGATGCGCTGGACGGCGTGCGGGTGATCCTCGACGCCGGGCCGGTGGTGCATTTCCGCGCCTCGGGCAACGCGCCGGAGCTGCGCTGCTATGTCGAGGCGGGGTCGGAGGCGAAGGCGGCGGAGCTGCTGGCCTGGGGGCTGGCGGCGGCGGAGGCCGCGGTCCGGGGCTGAGGCTCCCGAGCCGCATCGCGGCGCGACGGCCCGCGGCATCGGGACGTCGCTGAACCCATATGCCTGACGAGCGCGCCGGACGGGGTGGCCGGAGCTGCCGGTGACCCGTTCAGGTGCGGAGGGGCCGGGAGGGTCCGCCCGGCGTTCAGCCGCGGGCGTAGATGTCCTCGATGCGCACGATGTCGTCCTCGCCGGTATAGCTGCCGACCTGCACCTCGATGAGCTTCAGGTCGATCTTGCCGGGATTGTGCAGGCGGTGGACGCAGCCGATCGGCAGATAGGCGGCCTCGTTCTCGTGATAGAGGCGGACCTGGTCGTCGATGGTCACCTCGGCGGTGCCGTGGACGACGACCCAGTGCTCGGCGCGGTGGTGATGGCGCTGCAGGCTGAGGCGGCCGCCCGGCTTGACGCAGATATGCTTCACCTGGAAACGGTCGCCGATGTCGATGCGCTGGTACCAGCCCCAGGGGCGGTGGATGCGCAGATGCTCGCTGGCCTCGCTGCGGCCGGCCTTGCGCAGCTTGGCGACCATGCGCTTGACGTCGGGCGCGGCATCCTTGGCGGCGACCAGCACGGCGTCGTCGGTGGTGACGACCACGACATTGTCGAGGCCGAGGACGGTGGTCAGCACGTCGTCGCTGCGCACGAAGCTGTTGGTCGTGTCGATGGCCGCGACATTGCCCTCGAAGACGTTGCCGTCGGCATCCTTGTCCTTGATCGCATGGAGCGAATCCCACGAGCCGATGTCGGACCAGCCGAAATCGGCCGCCAGCACGCCGCCGAGGCGGGTGGTTTCCATGACGGCGTAGTCGATGGACAGGGACGGCGAGCGGTTGAAGGCGTCGGCGTCGAGGCGGATGAAGTCGAGATCGGTGACAGCGGCGTCGAGGGCGCCTTCGGCCGCGACCAGGACGTCGGGCGCATGGGCACGCAGCTCGTCGAGCATGACGTTGGAGCGGAAGGCGAAATTGCCGCTGTTCCAGACGAAGCCGTCGGCGAGATAGGTCTCGGCCGTGGCGCGGTCGGGCTTTTCGACGAATTTGTCGAGGACATGCGCGCCGTGGCCGAGCGTCTCGGTGCCCGGTCGGATGTAGCCATAGGCGGTGGAGGGATGGTCCGGGGTGATGCCCAGGGTCATAATGCGCCCGCCTGCGGCGAGCTGCGCGGCGGTGGCGACGGCGGCGAGGAAGCCGGGCTCGTCGCGGATGACATGGTCGGAGGCCAGCACCAGGCAGGTGGTGCCGGGGGCGCGGCGCTCGGCCATCAGCGCACCGATCGCCACGGCCGGGGCGCTGTCGCGGCGCTCGGGCTCCAGCACGATGTCGGCGGCGATGCCGACGGCGGCGAGCTGTTCGGCGCAGATGAAGCGGAAATCGTTGTTGGTGACGACGATCGGCCGGCCAAAACCGTTGCCGGCGACCCGGCGGACCGTCGCCTGGAAGGGCGAGACGCCATCCTCAAGGAGCGCGATGAACTGCTTGGGCATGGTGTCGCGGGAGATCGGCCAGAGCCGGGTTCCGGCGCCGCCGGCCATGATGATCGGCAGGACCTGATCGCGCTGTTCCATGGCTTTCCTCGTCGTATCTGAACGTCCGGCATCGCACAGATGCATGACGGCTGCATGTGCCGGTGATCTGCCGGAACACTGCCCTTAGCTACCATGGCAGAGCAAGCGAGGGGGCGAAAGCCGCGCGGGATGGTTGATGCCGTGCTTCGTACGCGGCGAAGCGCGCGGGTGGCTCGGCGTTTTGACAGGCGTACCTCAAGCGGCTTCTATGCGGCGCTGACGGGCTCCGGGACGGGGCCGGCGGCGCGGGGAGGCGCCGGGAACGGGAGGCTATCGATGAAGACGATGCAAGGGCCGGGGATTTTCCTGGCGCAGTTTCTCGGCGATTCGGCGCCGTTCAACGATCTGAAATCCATCGCCGGCTGGGCGGCGGGGCATGGCTACAGGGGCGTGCAGCTGCCGACCTGGGACAAAAGGCTGATCGATCTGGAAAAGGCGGCGGGGTCGAAGGATTACTGCGACGAGATCGCCGGCATCTGCCGCGAGGCCGGCGTCGAGATCACCGATCTGTCGACCCATCTGCAGGGCCAGCTCGTCGCCGTGCACCCGGCCTTCGACGAGGCCTTCGACGGCTTCGCGGTGCCGCAGGTACAGGGCAACCCGAAGGCGCGGCAGGCCTGGGCGGTGGAGCAGATGAAGCTGGCGGCGAAGGCCTCGGCGCATTTCGGCTTCAAGAGCCACGTGACCTTTCCCGGCGCGCTGGCCTGGCCGTTCCTCTATCCCTGGCCGCAGCGGCCGGCGGGGCTGGTCGACACGGCCTTCGAGGAACTGGCGAAACGCTGGGTGCCGATCCTCGACGCCTTCGACGCGGCGGGCTGCGACGTCGGCTACGAGATCCATCCGGGCGAGGACGTCTTCGACGGCGCGACCTTCGAGATGTTCCTTGAGGCCTGCGGCGACCATCCGCGCTGCCAGATCAATTACGACCCGTCGCACTTCCTCCTGCAGCAGCTCGATTACCTGGAGTTCATCGACATCTATCACGAGCGGATCTGCGCCTTCCACGTGAAGGACGCCGAGTTCAATCCGACCGGCCGGCAGGGCGTCTATTCGGGCTACCAGCCCTGGACCAAGCGGGCCGGGCGGTTCCGCTCGCTGGGCGACGGGCAGGTGGATTTCGCCGGGATATTCTCCAAGCTCGCCGAATACGACTATGATTCCTGGGCGGTGCTGGAATGGGAGTGCTGCCTGAAGAGCCCCGAGCAGGGGGCGGCCGAGGGCGCGCCGTTCATCGCCAGCCACATCATCGAGGTGACCGACAAGGCCTTCGACGATTTCGCGTCGGGCGGCACGGACGCGGCGGCGAACCGGCGCATGCTGGGCATCGAGGGCTGAGGGGGGGATGCATCATGACGAGCGAGGAACAGGACGCGGCACGGCCACGCCGCATACGGCTGGGTATGGTCGGCGGCGGGCAGGGCGCCTTCATCGGCGGCGTCCACCGGATCGCGGCGCGCATCGACGACCGGTTCGAGCTGGTCGCCGGGGCGCTGTCCTCGACGCCGGAAAAGGCGCTGGCGTCGGCGGCCGAGATCGGCCTCGATCCCGAACGCAGCTACGGCTCCTATGTGGAGATGGCGGCGACCGAGGCGGAACGGGAGGACGGCATCGAGGCGGTGGCGATCGTCACGCCGAACCACATGCATTTTCCGGTCGCCAAGACGTTTCTGGAGGTCGGCATCCACGTCATCTGCGACAAGCCGATGACGACGACGCTGGCCGAGGCGCAGGAGCTGGCGGAGATCGCCGCGGCCTCGGGCAAGGTCTTCGTCCTGACCCACAATTACACCGGCTATCCGATGATCCGGCAGGCGCGGGCGATGGTGGCGGCGGGGGATCTGGGCACGATCCGGATGGTCCATGCCGAATACATCCAGGACTGGCTGGCCGACCGGGCCGAGGATACCGGCTCCAAGCAGGCGGGCTGGCGCGTCGATCCGGCCAGGGCTGGCGCCGGCGGCTCGATCGGCGATATCGGCACGCACGCCCATAACCTTGCCTGCTTCGTCACCGGGCTGAAGGTGGAGCGCCTGTCGGCCGACCTGTCGTCCTTCGTGGAGGGCCGCGAGCTCGACGACAATGCGAACATGCTCTTGCGTTTTGCCGGCGGGGCGAAGGGCATGTTGTGGGCGAGCCAGGTGGCGGTCGGCAACGAGAACGGGCTGTCGCTGCGGGTCTATGGCGACAAGGGAGGGCTGGAATGGCGCCAGGAGGAGCCGAACCGGCTGTGGTTCACGCCGCTTGGCGAGCCGAAGCGGCTGCTGACCCGCGGCGGCGCCGGGGCGAATGCGGCGGCGGCGGCCGTCTCGCGCATCCCGGCCGGCCATCCGGAAGGCTATCTGGAAGGGTTTGCCACGATCTATGCCGAGGCGGCGGAGCTGATCCATGCATCGGACGCCGGCGAGGCGCCGCCGGACGGGCTGGCGCTGCCGACCCTGGCGGACGGGATCGACGGCCTCGCCTTCATCGAGGCCTGCGTGGCGTCGTCGCAGAATGACGGGGCGTGGACGGCGCTCTGACGCGCGGCCTGCGCTGCGTCTGCCGGTATGTCTCCGTCCGGGGCGACCGGCGGGCGGGACCCGATGGGAACTGACGACATGGACGAGGCGTGATGTCGCGACCGACGATCCGGGACGTCGCCCGTGCGGCGGGGGTGAGTCTCGCCACGGTGGACCGGGTTCTGAACCGGCGGGCCGGCGTGCGGGCAAAGACCGTCGCCAAGGTCGAGGAGGCGATGCAGCGCCTCGATTTCACCCGCGACATCACCGCGGCGAATCTGTCGAAGAAGCGCCGCTACCGGCTGAGCTTCCTTTTGCCGGACGGCGACAACAGCTTCATGCGCGGGCTGGCGGCGGCGGTGCAGGCGACCTCGCGGCACTCGTCGCTGGAGCGCGCCGAGGTGACCGTCACCATGGTGCCGGCCTTCGATGGGCCGGCGCTGGCGCACGCGCTCGACGCCATCGACCGCACGGCGACGGACGGCGTGGCGGTGGTGGCGACCGATGCGGCAGAGGTGCGCGACGCGATCGGCCGGCTGACCGGAGAGGGTGTGCGGGTGGTGACGCTGGTCAGCGACCTGCCCGGTTCCAGCCGCGACCGCTTCGTGGGGATCGACAATGTCGTGGCGGGCCGCACGGCCGCCGGGCTGCTCGGCCGCTTCTGCGGCGGCGCGCCGGGACGGATCGCCGTGGTCGCCGGGTCGATGCTGCTGCGCGACCATGTCGAGCGGCGGCAGGGATTCGAGACGGTGATGGCGGCGGAATATCCGCATCTGACCGTGCTGCAGTCGCTGGAAGGGCTGGACGATGCCGAGCGGGTGGCGTCGCTGCTGGGCGAGCTGCTGGCGCAAGACGGCGAGATCGCCGGGCTCTACAGCCTCGGCGCGGGCAATCGCGGCGTGGTGACGGCGCTGGAACGGGCGGGGCTCGCCGGCCGGGTGCGCGTGGTGGCGCACGAGGTCAGCCCGCATGCGCGCGCGGCGCTGCACGACGGGATCTTCGATGCGGTGATCAACCAGGATGCCGGGCACGAGGCGCGCAGCGCCGTGCGCATCCTGAAGGCGCTGATCGACGACCGGCCGGTGCTGGAGGCGCAGGAGCAGATCCGCATCGACATCTTCATGCGGGACAATCTGCCGTAGCGCAGCGCGCCGGTGCAGCCCCGGTCACGGGACCGAGGGCGATCGGGTCGCGACGTCGTGTTCTGCACAATTTGCGGGCAGCAACGGATTGACGTCTGGTAAGCTTAGGATAGCGTGTGTCGTCTTCCCCGGGGGTGGGCAATCTCGGAAGGGAAGATACGAGGCGGCTCGGTGCGCTCCCAACGTGCCGGGCCGCCGCTGCCGGTCAGGGACCGGTTGGGCAGTCGGACACATGGCGCGCCGGCCGGATGGCGGGCCGGGGCCGACACGCGGTCGGCAACCGGCCTGATCGTCTCACAAGGGACAGGCTGTCCCTCGGGTGCCTGTTCAGCCTTCGAGCTTCGAACGGGCGCTGTCTTCCAGGTGATAGATGCGGACGCGGGCGATCTCGCGCTCGACGGAGCGGAAGCGGGCGTCGACGAAGGCGTTGTACATGCGGCGCATCGTGCTCGGGCGGGTGGTGGCCATGATCTCTCTCCAATGTTGTCCGGGGCGGCGCCAGCGTGTCCGGCGCGTCGTTCCGATGAGCGAGATATAGGCGGTCTTGCTGCGCTGCGGTATCGGGATGCTTGCAGGTGAGCCATGCGGTGAGCGCATGGGCTAGCGGCACGGCGTTAAGCCTTCGTCAAGGAAGACCGGCGCGCTTGCGTGCCGCGGCTGGGAGCCCTGCACTTATGCACGCCCGGGTCGCAAAGGAGTTGTGTTAGGCGGGCAAATATCGTTCTGGTTGCTAAGTCAGCGCGCTGCATATAATCATTCCCGCTGGGGAGAGGTATATGCGTCAAGCGTTGTTGTATCGTCTAGGTTTTCTCGGTCCTTGGCAAGCGTATCTCAGGATCATGCTTCGTCGCAGGCCCGGCGATGAGAACTGGCAGAAGCGATATCTCTACCCCTTCGACTATATCGAAGCGCGGTGGGCCGACAATCGCTGGGAAACGCGGCCCTATAACAAGACCGACCGCGAAATCGAAGACGAACTCGTCGATACGCAGACCTGGTAACTGTCGCCGGTTGCAGGCATCGGGCGGTCCGAGACCGTGTCCGGATGCCCCTGGGCCGTCCAGATGATCCCTTCCTCCGGCAGAAACGAAGCTGCAGTTCCCTGTCCTCTCCACGGGAGGGGAGGCGAGAGGTTGCACCGGCCGAGCGCGAGTCCGCACCGACATTCGAATCGGGCTCGGCCATCGCAGCCGCTGACTTGCGCAGGACGCTTGGCATGGCGGTGCGGTGAAAGGCGTCAGGTGGAGAAACGGCCTGTGGGCGCAGAGACGCTGCGGCTGTGTCGCGCATCGAACATGACGTTCGATCCTAGCGACGGGGCAGGCGTTTTTTCCGGGAAGGTTCGGATGGTGGGCGTGACAGGGATTGAACCTGTGACCCCTTCGATGTCAACGAAGTGCTCTCCCGCTGAGCTACACGCCCATCCGACGAGGCGGCTTTGACCACAGACCAAAGCGGTCGTCAATAGGGTCTTGCGGCCATTTTCGCGGAGAATTCGATGGCCGGTCCGGCGGTCGCCGGAGCCGCTGCGCGGTAGGCGGATCGGCGCCGGCAAGGCCGCGTCCGGCGGACAGCTTGCGCCAGGCGCGCGAGCCGCGCCGGGCGGTGATCCCGCGCGGTAGGGGATCGGCGCGCTGGCGCCCGGCCTGCATCTGCGCAGGACCGGGGGCGTCGAGAGACGCGATTGCGCGTCCGTGCAAGCCGAGCGAGGTTCAGTCGGTCAGGCGGCGTCCTCGAGCATGCGGGCGACCTCGTCGACCAGCTCGCGCAGGTGGAAGGGCTTCGACAGGATCTTGGCGTCCTTGGGAGCCTTGGAATCGGGATTGAGCGCGACGGCGGCAAAGCCGGTGATGAACATCACCTTGAGGTCGGGATCGAGCTCGGTGGCGCGGCGCGCCAGCTCGATGCCGTCCATCTCCGGCATGACGATGTCGGTCAGAAGCAGCGAGAACGGCTCTTCGCGCAGCCGCTCATAGGCGCTGCCGCCATTGTCGTAGCTCACGACTTCGTAGCCGGCCCGCTCCAGCGCCTTGGCGAGGAAACGGCGCATATCGTTGTCGTCTTCGGCGAGTAGAATCTTTGACATTCACGTTATCCGGATACGCCGGGCGCAACGATGCCGGCGGCTGTTCATTGAGGTCGCAATTCCATAGCAGAATGCCGGAACTTTTTCTAAAAGGAATCAGGATCCGGCGGTGGACGGCGGATTTTTCGGTGCGCCATCCAACCGGAAGGGGACAGTTTGGCGAACATACCCATGATCATGACGGCCGGCGGGGCGGTTCCCGCCTTCGAAGTCGTCGAACCGGCCGAGCCGACCATCCCCTTCGTCTTCTGCTCTCCCCACAGCGGTCGCGACTATCCCGCTGATTTCCTGGCGGCGACGCGGCTGCCGGGCGATTCGATCCGCCGGTCGGAGGATCTGTTCGTCGACCAGCTGTTCGAGTGCGTGCCCAGGCTCGGCGCGCCGCTGATCCGGGCGCGGTTCCCGCGGGCGTTTCTCGACGTCAATCGCGAGCCCTACGAGCTCGACCCGCAGATGTTCTGCGAGCCGCTGCCCGACTACGTCAATGTCGGCTCGGTGCGGGTGACGGGCGGGCTCGGCACGATCCCGCGGATCGTGGCGGAAAACGAGGAGATCTACCGCAAGCGGCTTTCGCTCGCCGAGGCGATCGGCCGGATCGAGACGATCTACAAGCCGTTCCACGCGGCTGTCGAGGAGCGGCTGCGGCGGACGAAGGAGCGATTCGGCATGGCGATCCTGGTGGATTGCCATTCGATGCCGTCGAGCGTGCGGGCGCTGCCGGGTGGGCGGCGGCCGGACATGGTGCTCGGCGACCGCTACGGCACCAGCGCCGGCGCCCGGCTCGTGGCCATCGCCACCGGCCGGCTGACGCGGCTGGGCTACGACGTGGCGCGCAACAAGCCCTATGCCGGCGGCTACATCACCGAGCGCTACGGCCGGCCGGCGATCGGCCAGCACGCGATCCAGATCGAGATCAATCGCGGGCTCTATGCCGACGAGCGGATCTATCGCCCGCATGCCGGCTTCGAGGTGCTGGCGGAGCGGCTGGCGGCCTTCGTCGCGGGATTCGCGGAGGATGTGGACGCCGATTACGGGCTCCCGGCGGCGGCGGAATAGGCCTGCCGGACATCCGGTCTTCAACGCGAAAAAAAACCGCACTGCGGGAGGGCAGCGCGGTCTGAGTCTAGGGAGGAAACGCCCGTAAGGGCCGCGGTACATCAGCACCGCAAGATCAAGATATGCTGCACTGCGACAGGACGCAAGCGGAATCTGCATGGAAATCGTGCAGAAAGGTTTTCCGCCACATATTGAGGCATGTGCGGCGCCGGCCGACGCTCGGAGGTGCGGGGGAAACGCCGGGTGGCA
Source organism: Aurantimonas sp. (assembly GCF_964217435.1). Classification (NCBI taxonomy): domain Bacteria; kingdom Pseudomonadati; phylum Pseudomonadota; class Alphaproteobacteria; order Hyphomicrobiales; family Aurantimonadaceae; genus Aurantimonas; species Aurantimonas sp. The sequence continues at coordinate 16,100 of NZ_CAXPJM010000015.1, forward strand.
CGCATTCACCGGTCGCCCGGCCCGGGACGATCCGCTAGGATCGGAATCCTCGTGATCTCAGTGGATTCTTCGCGCGCATGATTTTTCCCGACGTCTCCTTCCTTTTCGAACTTGCCGATGCGGCGGATGCCGAGACGCTGCCGCGGTTTCGCGCCGGCACGGCCGTGGACAACAAGCGCGCGGCGGATTTCGACCCGGTGACCGAAGCCGACCGGGCGGCCGAACGGGCGATCCTTTCGGCAATCGCGGCGCGCTATCCGGACCATGCGGTGCTCGGCGAGGAATTCGGCGCCAGCGGCACCAGCGACCGGCTGTGGGTGATCGATCCGATCGACGGCACCCGCGCCTTCATCTCCGGCGTGCCGGTGTGGGGCACGCTGATCGGCTATTGCGAATCGGGCCGGGCGCGGGTCGGCATCATGTCGCAGCCCTTCACCGGCGAGCGCTTCGTTGCCGACGGCGAGGCTTCGTGGGGCCTGCATCGCGGAACGCGCACGCGGCTCGCCGTGCGCGACGTGCGCCGGCTGGAGGAGGCGACGCTGTTCACCACCTCGCCGCGGCTGTTCGAGCCGAAGGGCACGCCGCCCTTCGAGGCGCTGGAGGCCAAGGCGCGGCTGACGCGCTTCGGCACCGATTGCTACGCCTTCTGCATGCTGGCGGCGGGGCAGGTGGATCTGGTGGTGGAGACCGGGCTGAAGCCCTACGACATCGTCGCGCTGGTGCCGATCATCGAGCAGGCCGGCGGCATCATCACGCGGCTCGACGGCGGGCGGCCGGAATCGGGCGGCGACATCGTGGCGGCGGGAACGCCTGACCTGCACGCGGCGGCCCTGGCGATGCTCAACCGCTGACGGATGGGCCATCCCGACGCGAGCCGGGATTTGCGCCGTAAGGCGTCGTGGTCCGGCTCAGTCGAGGGGTAGGGCGCCGGCGGTGAAGGATTCGAACGCCTCCATGAAGGGTGCGCGGAAGCGGTCGGCCTCCTGCAGCAATTCGTGCCGGGCGAAGGGGATGGTCAGGCTGGAGCCCGAGCGCATGCGCCAGGCCAGCCGCTCGGCGGCGCGGCTGTCGACGACGGCGTCCTGGCCGGCGGTGACGATGAGGGTGGGCACGCCCAGCCGGGCGATATTGTCGGAATCCTCCAGCCGGCGCATGGCGCCGGTGACCGCCGCCAGCCAGGACACGGTCGGCTTGCCCAAAAACAGCCACGGCGCCGCCTCGGCGAGCGCGGCGTTGCGGGCAAGGCGCTTGGGATCGCTGCTGAGGGCGGGGCTGGCAGCGCGGATGCGCCGGCCGGGAAGCAGCGACGGGGCGACCGGCAGGCGGCCGAGGCCGAGCCAACGACCGAGCCGGGCCAGACGATGCAGGCCCCTTGTGCCGATGGCGCGGTTCGCCGGGAAGGCGACGAGCGGCGCGCTGAGCACCATGCGCTCGATGCTGTTGACGAGGCGCGGCGCCGCGGTGAGCGCGACGAGCCCGCCCATGGAATGGGCGAGGATGACGAAGGGGCCGCGGCAATCGGGCAGAGCGACGTCCTGAATGAAGGCTTCCAGATCGTTCACATAGGCGCCGAAGCGGCGGACATAGCCGCGACGGCGATCGCGCAGCATGCGTTCCGAGCCGCCCTGGCCGCGCCAGTCGAAGGTGGCGACCATGTAGCCGCGGCGATTGAGCTCGCCGATGGTCTCGAAATATTTCTCGATATTCTCGTTGCGGCCCTGCAGCAGGATGACGGTGCCGCGGGTGCGCTCCAGCGCCGAGGGCGAGACCGCATAGCGCAGGCGCTTGCCGTCGGGGGCGCGGAAAGTCGAGGCGGTGATGCCGGCGGGCGCGGGATTGGCCTCGGTGACGACGAGTTCGTCCGGATTGAAAGCTTCGTTCATGTCGTATCCGCTTCGCCCGGGACCGGCCGTTCTGCTGGGGAATTCGGCGGCCATGGCCGTTGCGCGCTTTTAGTGGCCGGGGCCGGGCGGGTCAAAGCCTTCCGCGCCGGCGGCCGGCCGGGGGTGGCGGCGGCGTCAGACGCCGAAAGCCGGGGCACGAAGCTGGCGGCGGGTCAGGAATTGGGGTGGGAAGGGGATCGACCGGAAGCCCTTTGACAGGCTTCCGGCCGGAGCGGCCACAGCGGAAGGGACGGGACGCTGCGACCGTTTGGCGGGCCGCCCGGTGTGTGGTGGGCGGCTGAAATCTGACGCCACATTGCACCAGGGCAGATGAACGGTCGCGGAAGGCGGCATTCATCTGCGGTTCAGGCAGGCCCGCCGGAAAATCATGCATGATCAGAGCGTTGGGCAGCCTGTCGGGACGGCACGCCTGCGACGCGCGCGCGGGGAGGGCGGACGGAGAAAAATCTGCACGGGCGGCTTGCGGGCGCTCTTGAACGGCAAAAATCGCGGCATTATTTTTGTCATGCGGTCGCCGAGACGGGGCCGCACGCCGGGCTGCATCGCCAATTCGGGATGCGTGCCGGGCGACTTCACGCAAACCTCGTTGCTTCTGAATGGAGAACATCATGCGTCATGTCGATTTTGCCCCCCTCTATCGTTCCACCGTCGGTTTCGACCGGCTGTTCTCGCTGCTCGACAGCCAGACGCTCGCCGACAACGGCCAGACCTATCCGCCCTACAACATCGAGCGCACCGGCGAGAACGCCTATCGCGTGACGCTCGCCGTCGCCGGCTTCGGTGACGAGGAACTGTCGATCGAGGCGCGCGAGAACGTGCTGACGGTCAAGGGCGAGAAGGCCGAGAGCAAGGAGAGCGACCAGTACGAGACGCTCTATCGCGGCATTGCCGGCCGCGCCTTCGAGCGCCGCTTCCAGCTGGCCGAATATGTCGAGGTGAAGGGCGCCGCCCTGAAGAACGGCCTGCTGCATATCGACCTCGTGCGGGTGATCCCGGAGGCGATGAAGCCGCGCCGGATCGCCATCACCACGGCCGACAATGTCAACGAGAAGCAGATCGAGGCGAACGCCGCCTGATCGATAAAGCTCGGGACGGGAAGAGAGCGGCGCCGGAAACGGCGCCGTTTTTGTTTGGGGGGGAATATAAAGTCGCCGACGCAGTCGAGCGGCTGCGATGGGCGGGAAGCAGAATGACAGCTTCTGGACGCAAGAGACGTAAAGCTGTCATTTGGTCGATGGATGCATTGCTGCAAAGCACCCGCTTCTTTGCTTAAGAACCCTAGTTGCCGTTCGAGATGAGGGCGTATCAATTGGGATCGGAGCGGTGCGTCAGTTGGCAGTGTTCAACCCGGAAACCAGGAGGGATTCAGATTGCCTCTTCTCACACACGACCCTTTAACTCAGCTCGCATTCTCCATCCACGAGAATAAGGGCGTCTTCGCTGTTCTGCTTGGCTCCGGTCTCTCGCGTGCAGCGGAGATCCCGACCGGTTGGGAGATCACCCTCGATCTTATCCGTCGCGTGGCTCTCGCACAGGGAGTCGAAGATCAGCCCGATTGGGCCGCATGGTATCGCGATAGGACGGGCGAGGAGCCGAAGTACTCGACCCTCCTTGAGGAACTGGCCTCCTCGCCGGAAGAACGCCGCTCGATCCTGCACGGCTACATCGAACCGACTGAAGAAGACCGCGAAGAGGGGCGGAAAGTCCCGACTGCCGCCCACAACGCGATCGCAGATCTTGTGCGCGGCGGGTACATCCGCGTGATCGTCACCACCAACTTCGACCGGCTCATGGAAAACGCGCTACGCGAGCGCGGCATCGAGCCGACGGTCGTGGCTTCCGTAGATGCGCTCGCCGGGGCGGAACCGATTACACATAGCGCCTGCTACCTCCTGAAGCTGCATGGCGACTATAAAGACGTGCGCATTCTCAACACGGAGGAGGAGCTGAGTGGCTACCCAGCGCCGTATGACGGGCTGCTTGACCGCATTCTGGATGAGCACGGGCTGATAGTCTGCGGCTGGTCGGGTGACTGGGACCATGCGCTGCGAGCGGCATTGCTTCGCGCGCCGAACCGCCGCTATTCCTTGTTCTGGGCCGCGCGCGGCAATCTCGGCGGTGGTGCGCAGGAGCTAGTCGATCATCGTCGGGCCCGCGTTATCCCCATCGCCGATGCAGACGGCTTCTTTTCCTCGCTGCGCCAGCGCGTCGAGACTCTTGAGCAGAGCCAGCGGCAGAACCCGCTCAGCATTGAATTGCTGGTGAACAGCGCAAAACGCTTTCTCGCAAAGCCGGAGTACCGCATTCAGCTCGACGAACTGTTCACCGCAGAGACCAACCGGCTTATCGCGCAGCTCGACACGGCGGAGTTCGCGCTACCCGGCCAGTGGGATCAGTCCCTTTTCCGAGCGCGCGTCTGCAAGTATGAAGCCGCTAGCGAGGGACTTGCGAGCATGGCGGGCGTGCTCGGCAGATGGGGCGACGACACCGAATTGCCGCTCGTGCTGGACGTCGTACGCAGCCTCTATGCCCACGCAGAGAAGGTCGGCGGCGGTCTCACGGTCTTCCTGAACCTCCGGTCCTATCCAGCCGTTCTCGTCTTCACCGCTTACGGGCTCGGCTTGACGCGCGCCGGACGATGGAGCGCGCTGCATCTCCTCTTCGATTCCGTCATTCATCGCGAGCACAGAGAGCCGGTAAGGGCTATCGAAGCGCTGTTCCTCTGGGCTTGGAAAGGCACCGAGAATAACGCGTGGAAGCAGATCGAGGGACTGGACCAGCGCGAGACACCGCTCAGCGATCACCTGCTCACGATCTTCTCCGAGTGGGGCAGGAGCTTCATCGGGCTGGCGCCAGATTTCGAGCTTATCCTTGAGCGGTTCGAACTGCTTGGCTCTCTGGCGCACCTTGAGCGAAATGACAAGGCGGCCGTTCAGCAGGAACTTGCGGGCGAGCCCCGCAATGGCTGGGCATGGATGCCGGTCGGGCGCGTTGGGTGGCACGTGGCGAACGCCGACCGCCTCATCTCGGAAATCCAGGCGGAGCCGACGAGGAACCTTCTAGTACAGGCGGGATTCGCCAAAGGTGATCCAGAGTTTATGGATCTCTTCATTCAGAACTTCTGGCGCGTGGCCAGGCGGATGCGGTGGTGACAATGGTCCCTGAAGCGCTCGGACACGTTGCGGTACCTCAGCGAGTTGCAGCTCAGAAGAAGGTATGTTCTGGCGCAGTTGATCGTATGGCAGGTTTCGGCGCGCGACGAAGGCGCTCCGCACGGCCAACTGGGGGCGAAAGCTACCGCCCATTTGCCTTTCTCCCACGCACAAGAAACGCGACGGCCTAAGACCGTCGCGCCTCGTTCGTTAGTTTCTGCCCCACCGCGTCAGGATTCGTGGGGGGCGTCGTGGCGGCCGAGATTGGTGGCGGTGCGGGCGTCCTTCATCATGCCGGCATGCTGGCCGGTGCCCGTCGGCGCCGCGTTGCGGGCCGTGGTCCAGCCCTCCATCCACGCGGCGCGCAGGGATGAGCCGGCCGGATATTCGCAGGACGACATCGGGAAATTGTTGCGGAAAGCGAGTTCGCCCTGATGAAACGCGTCTGTGGACATGACGTTCTCCTCTGGCTGTGAACCTACGCTACGGAAATCCCGTGCGCGGTCAACCGTTCCGAAGAAATCCGTCCATCGGCCCGATCGGTCCGGGGCGGGCGTGCCCTGGCCGGTCGGAGGGCCGGCGAAGGCCGGTCAGGGACCTGTCGAAGGCTAGTCACGGACCTGTCGAAGGCTGGTCAGGGGGCAGTCCGGGGGGGCGTTGAAGACCGGCCTGAGACCTGTCTGGGGCCGATTTGCGGCTGTTGGAAGGGCAGATATGGGGCTGGCCGGGGCCGATCGGCAGCCGCTCGGGCGACCGATCGGCCGCATCGGGGCGACCGATCGTGGTTGGATCAGGCCAGGAGTTCGCAGAAGCGGTCGACCTCGTCGGGGGTCGTCGACCAGCTGGTGACGAGGCGCACCAGATGCTCGTCGTCGCCGACGATGTCGTGGAAGCCGTGCGGCGGGTTCCAGTCGTAGAAGACCGCGCCGCGGGCCCGCAGCGCCTCGGCCCGGTCGGCCTTGAGGATGGCGAAGCTCTCATTGGTGTGGGTCGGCCAGGCCTGACGGGCCTGGTTGCTGGCGTCGAGGCCGGCGCGCAGGCGGTCGGCCATGCGGTTGGCATGGCTGCCGAGCTCGAGCCAGAGATCGTTCTCCAGATAGGCCATGAACTGGGCCGCCACGAAGCGGGTCTTGGAGAAGAGCTGTGCGCCGCGCTTGCGGATATAGGGGAACTGGCTGGCCTTGGCGGGGTCGAAGAAGACCACGGCCTCGGCGCACCAGCAGCCGTTCTTGGTGGCGCCGAAGGACAGGATATCGACGCCGCGCTTCCAGGTCATCTCGGCCGGGGTCATGCCGGTGGCGGCGAGACCATTGGCAAAGCGCGCGCCGTCCATGTGGAGGGCGAGATTGCGGTCATGGGCGATCTTCGCGATCGTCTCGATCTCGTCGCCGCTGTACAGCGTGCCGGCCTCGCCGGGCTGGCTGATGGTCACGGCCATGGGCTGGCCGGCATGGACGAAGTCCGGCTTGAAGCGGGAAATCTCGCGCTTGAGATTGTCCGGGTCGATCTTGCCGTCGGGGCCGTCGATCGGCGCCATGCGGGCGCCATGGGTGAAGAATTCCGGCGCGCCGCACTCGTCCTCGATGACGTGGGCCTCGCGGTGGCACAGGACGACGCCGCCTGGCCGGTTGACCGCGGCGAAGGCGAGGGAGTTGGCGGCGGTGCCGGTGCCCACGAAGAACACCGCGACCTCGCGCTCGAACAATTCGTCGAAGCGGCGCTCGACGCGCTTGTCGAGATCGCTCGCGCCATAGGCGGCGGCCATGCCGGCGCCGTGGGCGGTGAGGGCTGCATTGATCGCCGGATGGGCGCCGGACCAGTTATCGGAAGCAAAGATCATGGCGGGCAGTTATAATGCGCCGCGGCCAAGGGCAAGCGGGACGCGGCGCGGATCTCCCATGCGCTGCGGGCATGCGGCGGCGGTTGCCGGGCGCGATCTTCGCGGGCGAGGCGGGGCGTTGGAGGCCCGGCGCGCGGGCCGGCGCATGGCGAATCCGCACGGGTCCGCGAGGAGGGCGCCGCCGGGGGTGGCCTTGTGGCGTGGCACCGCTTCTGTCATATTACGGCCGATAGGACAGTGATGCTGCCATAAATCGGCTGGTGAAAAAGCGCGATCTGGCACGATGGCGCGCGGAAAAGACGCGCCCGGGTTCTATCCTGACGCCAGCGGTCATGCGAAAAGCCGGCGGAAACGAGACATTGTCGCTCGGGTTCGGCCCGGACGCCTGAGGGAGCTTCTCCCGAAACAGGCGGACGGCGCGGGACCGGAGCCAAGGTTGCGCCTGAAACGGCGCGACAAGATGCGCGGCCGGAAACGGCGGCGCGACGACGGGAGACGACGCGATGACGAAGCTGACGCCATCCAACGCCGGGACCTTCGAGACGACCCTCTCGAACGACACCGCCGCCGCGACCATCGGTGCCGCGATCAAGCCGCGCACCATGCCGGAGAAGATCGGCCTCTACGATCCGCGCAACGAGCACGATGCCTGCGGCGTCGGCTTCATCGCGCATATGAAGAACCAGAAGTCCCACTCGATCGTCGAGAAGGGCCTGCAGATCCTCGAAAACCTGACCCATCGCGGCGCCGTGGGCGCCGATCCGCTGATGGGCGACGGCGCCGGCATGCTGGTGCAGATCCCGGACCGGCTGTACCGCGAGGAGATGGCCGGCCAGGGCATCGAGCTGCCGGCCGCCGGCCAGTACGGCGTTGGCCACGTCTTCATGCCGCAGGACGCCGAGAAGCGCCGCCATATCGAGGCGGTCTTCGAGGAGGTCGTGCGCGAGGAAGGCCAGACGATCCTCGGCTGGCGCGACGTGCCGGTGGACAATTCCCAGCTGTCGAAGGCGCCGGAGATCCTGGCGACCGAGCCGGTGCACCGTCAGGTCTTCATCGGCCGGGCGCCGACGCTGACCAGCGACGACGAGTTCGAGCGGCGGCTGTTCATCCTGCGCAAGGTCGTGTCGAACCGCGTCCATGTGGAGACGGAAGGCCGCGACATCGGCTTCTATGTCGTGTCGCTGTCGGCCCGCACCATCGTCTACAAGGGCATGTTCCTGGCCTACCAGCTCGGCGCCTATTACGCCGACCTGACCGATCCGCGCTTCGAGAGCGCGCTGGCGCTGGTGCATCAGCGCTTCTCGACCAACACCTTCCCGTCGTGGAAGCTCGCCCATCCCTACCGGATGGTCGCCCATAACGGCGAGATCAACACGCTGCGCGGCAACGTCAACTGGATGGCGGCGCGCCAGGCCTCGGTCGATTCGGAGCTGTTCGGCAACGACATCTCCAAGCTGTGGCCGATCTCCTACGAGGGCCAGTCCGACACGGCCTGCTTCGACAACGCGCTCGAATTCCTGACCGAGGGCGGCTATCCGCTGTCCCACGCCATGATGATGCTGATCCCGGAAGCCTGGGCCGGCAACAAGCAGATGCCGAAGGACACCCAGGCGTTCTACGAGTATCACGCCGCGCTGATGGAGCCGTGGGACGGCCCCGCCGCCGTCGCCTTCACCGACGGCCGCCAGATCGGCGCGACGCTGGACCGCAACGGCCTGCGCCCGGCACGCTACATCGTCACCGACGACGATCTGGTGATCCTGGCGTCGGAAGCCGGCACGCTGCCGGTGGACGAGGCACGCATCGTCAAGAAGTGGCGGCTGCAGCCCGGCCGCATGCTGCTGATCGACCTGGAAAAGGGCGGCATCGTCTCCGACGAGGACATCAAGCGCGAGACGGCGTCGGCCAACCCCTATGGCGAGTGGCTGAAGAACACCCAGATCATCCTGGAGAACCTGAAGCCGGTGGCGCCGCGCGCCTCGCGCTCGGACGTCTCGCTGCTCGATCGCGAGCAGGCCTTCGGCTACACGCTGGAGGACACCCGCACGCTGATGGCGCCGATGGCCACCACCGGCCAGGAAGCGATCGGTTCGATGGGCACCGACACGCCGATCTCGGCGATGTCGTCGTCGTCCAAGCTGCTCTACACCTATTTCAAGCAGAACTTCGCCCAGGTCACCAACCCGCCGATCGACCCGATCCGCGAGGAACTGGTGATGAGCCTCGTCTCCTTCATCGGGCCGCGGCCGAACATCTTCGACCTGGAGGGCTCCTCGCGCCGCAAGCGGCTTGAGGTGCGCCAGCCGATCCTGACCAATGGCGACCTGGAGAAGATCCGCAACATCGGCCACACCGAGGACCGGTTCGACACCAAGACCATCGACATGACCTATGCGGCGGAAGCCGGCGCGGCGGGCATGGCGGGTGCGGTGGAGCGCCTGTGCGAGCGCGCCGAGGCGGCGGTCGCCGGCGGCTACAACATCATCATCCTGTCGGATCGGCAGGTCGGCCCGGATCGTATCCCGATCCCGGCGTTGCTGGCCTGCGCGGCCGTGCATCACCACCTGATCCGCAAGGGCCTGCGCACCGCCGCCGGCCTGGTGGTGGAATCGGGCGAGCCGCGCGAGGTGCACCACTTCGCCTGTCTCGCCGGCTATGGCGCCGAGGCGATCAACCCGTATCTGGCCTTCGACACGCTGCTCGACATGCACCGGCGCAAGGAATTCCCGCCGGAGGTCGACGCCAACGAGGTGGTGACCCGCTACATCAAGTCGGTGGGCAAGGGCCTTTTGAAGGTCATGTCCAAGATGGGCATCTCGACCTACCAGTCCTATTGCGGCGCGCAGATCTTCGACGCGGTCGGCCTGCAGTCGGAATTCGTCGAGCGCTACTTCACCGGTACGGCGACGACCATCGAGGGCGTCGGCCTGGAAGAGGTCGCCCGCGAGACGGCCGAGCGCCATGCCCGCGCCTTCTCCGACGATCCGATCCTGCAGCGCTCGCTGGATATCGGCGGCGAATATGTCTACCGCATGCGCGGCGAGACCCACATGTGGTCGCCGGATGCGGTGGCGACGCTGCAGCACGCCGTGCGCACCGATTCCTGGGAGAAGTACCAGGACTACGCCAAGATGGTGAACGAGGCGGCGGTCGAGAGCTCGACCATTCGCGGCCTGTTCCACATCAAGATGGCCGAGGAAGCCGGCCGCACGCCGGTGCCGCTGGACGAGGTCGAGTCGGCCAAGGACATCGTCAAGCGCTTCTGCACCGGCGCCATGTCCTTCGGTTCGATCTCCCGCGAGGCGCATACGACGCTGGCGCGGGCGATGAACCAGATCGGCGGCAAGTCGAACACCGGCGAAGGCGGCGAGGAATCGGACCGCTTCCTGCCGCTGAGCGACGGCACGCCCAACCCCGAGCGTTCGGCGATCAAGCAGATCGCGTCGGGCCGCTTCGGCGTGACGACGGAATATCTCGTCAATGCCGACATGCTGCAGATCAAGGTCGCGCAGGGCGCCAAGCCCGGCGAGGGCGGCCAGCTGCCCGGCCACAAGGTCGACGCGACCATCGCCAAGACCCGGCATTCGACGCCGGGCGTCGGCCTGATCTCGCCGCCGCCGCATCACGACATCTATTCGATCGAGGATCTGGCGCAGCTCATCTACGATCTGAAGAACGTCAATCCGGCGGCCGACATCTCGGTCAAGCTGGTGTCGGAAGTCGGCGTCGGCACGGTCGCGGCGGGTGTCGCCAAGGCGCGCGCCGACCACATCATCGTGTCGGGCTATGACGGCGGCACCGGCGCCTCGCCGATGACCTCGATCAAGCATGCCGGAAGCCCGTGGGAGATGGGCCTCGCCGAGACCCAGCAGACGCTGGTGATGAACGGCCTGCGCGACCGCGTCTGCCTGCAGGTCGACGGCGGCCTGCGGACCGGCCGCGACGTCATCGTCGGGGCGCTGCTGGGCGCCGACGAGTTCGGCTTCTCGACGGCCCCGCTGATCGCCGCCGGCTGCATCATGATGCGCAAGTGCCATCTGAACACCTGCCCGGTCGGCGTCGCCACCCAGGACCCGGTGCTGCGCAAGCGCTTCAAGGGCGCCCCGGAGCACGTGATCAACTACTTCTTCTATGTCGCGGAAGAGGTGCGGATGATCATGGCCGAGATGGGCGTGCGGACCATGGCCGAACTGGTCGGCCAGTCGCAGCTGCTCGAGAAGAAGCCGATGATCGAGCACTGGAAGGCGCGCGGTCTCGACTTCTCCAAGGTGTTCTACAAGCCCGATGCGGCGCCCGAGGCGGTGCGCTGGACGAAGCTGCAGGAGCACCCGATCGTCGACATTCTCGACCGCAAGCTGATCGCCGAGGCCGAGCCCGCCCTGTCGGCGCGCCAGCCGGTGACCATCGAGACGCCGATCTCCAACGTCGACCGCTCGACCGGCGCGATGCTGTCGGGCGAGGTGGCCAAGCGCTACGGGCTGAAGGGCCTGCGCGACGACACCATCACGGTGAAGCTGACCGGCACCGCCGGCCAGAGCTTCGGCGCGTTCCTCGCCCGCGGCATCACCTTCGAGCTGACCGGCGACGGCAACGACTATGTGGGCAAGGGCCTGTCGGGCGGACGCATCGTGGTGCGCCCGCGCGCGGACACCCGCATCGTGCCGGAGGAGTCGATCATCATCGGCAACACGGTGCTCTACGGGGCGATCTCGGGCGAGTGCTATTTCCGCGGCGTCGCCGGCGAGCGCTTCGCCGTGCGCAATTCGGGCGCCGTGGCGGTGGTCGAGGGCGTCGGCGACCATGGCTGCGAGTACATGACCGGCGGTGTCGTCGTCATTCTCGGCGAGACCGGCCGCAACTTCGCGGCCGGCATGTCGGGCGGCGTCGCCTATGTCTATGACGCGGTCGGCGACTTCGCCGAGCGCTGCAACATGGCCATGGTCGACCTGGAGCCGGTTCCCGAAGAGGATGACATCATGGAGAAGCTGCACCACCATGGCGGCGACCTCCAGTACAAGGGCCGGGTCGACCTGTCCTCGGACATGACCAGCCACGACGGCGAGCGGCTGTTCCAGCTGATCTCCAACCATCACCACTATACCGGCTCGCGCCGGGCGGCGGAGATGCTGGAGAACTGGGAGGAGCACCGGCCGAAATTCGTCAAGGTCATGCCGGTCGAATACCGCCGCGCGCTGCAGGAGATGGAGCGCATGCGGCTCGGCGTCGCCGCCGAGTGATCCACCGCGATGCGCCGCGTGGCTGATGTGCCGCGCGGCGCCGGTGGGCCCTTTGGGCTGGACGTCGAGCATTGGGTGCGGCACTGAAGCCCGCACAAGAGACTGTTGGAGTGGGTATGGGTAAGGTCACCGGATTTCTCGAGATCGATCGGCAGACGCAGAAGTATCAGCCGGCATCCGATCGAATCCGCCATTTTCGCGAGTTCACCCTGCCGATGTCCGACGCGGAAGTCGGCAAGCAGGCGGCACGCTGCATGGATTGCGGCATCCCCTATTGCCACGGGCCGACGGGCTGCCCGGTGCACAACCAGATCCCGGACTGGAACGACCTGGTCTATTCCGGCGACTGGGAGACGGCCGCCCGCAACCTGCATTCGACCAACAACTTCCCGGAGTTCACCGGCCGCATCTGCCCGGCGCCCTGCGAGGAAGCCTGCACGCTGAACCTGGAAGACACGCCGGTCGCCATCAAGACCGTCGAGCAGGCGATCGCCGACAAGGCCTATGCGCTGGGGCTGATCCGGCCGCAGCCGGCCAAGCAGCAGACCGGCAAGACAGTCGCGGTGATCGGCTCGGGCCCGGCGGGCATGGCCGCGGCCCAGCAGCTCGGCCGTGCCGGCCATGCGGTGCATGTCTATGAGCGCGAGACCCGCCCCGGCGGCCTGCTGCGCTACGGCATTCCCGACTTCAAGATGGAAAAGCACTGGATCGACCGCCGCGTCGAGCAGATGGAAGGCGAGGGCGTCACCTTCTTCTGCGGCGTCAATGTCGGCGTCGACAAGACCGTCGAGGAGCTGCGCGCCAGCTACGACGCCGTGCTGTTCTGCGGCGGCTCCGAGCGTCCGCGCGACAGCGGCATTCCGCATGACGGCCTGTCCGGCGTCTACGACGCCATGCCCTATCTGGTGCAGCAGAACCGCCGGGTCGGCAGCGAGCCGGTCGAGAGCGTCGGCTGGCCGTGCGAGGAGATCTGGGCCGGCGGCAAGCATGTCGTCGTGGTCGGCGGCGGCGACACCGCCTCGGACTGCGTCGGCACGGCCTTCCGCCAGGGCGCCGTCAAGGTGACCCAGCTCGACATCCGGCCGCAGCCGCCCAAGACCGAGAACAAGCTGGAAGTCTGGCCCTACTGGGCGACCAAGATGCGCACCTCGTCGAGCCAGGCCGAGGGCGCGATCCGCGAGTTCCAGATCGCCACGCTGGAATTCGTCGGCGAGGACGGTGTCCTGACCGGCGTGAAATGCGCCCAGGTGGACGAGGCCCGCAAGCCGATCGCCGGCACGGAATTCGTCATCAAGGCCGATCTCGCCTTCATCGCCATCGGCTTCGCCGGCCCGTCCGAGACCGGCTTCATGAGTGATGTCGGCGAGGCGCTGCGCACCAACACCGACCGCCGCGGCAATGTCTCCATCGCCGCCGACGATCTCGGCTACCTGACCTCGGTCGACAAGCTCTACGCTGCCGGCGACAGCCGCCGCGGCCAGTCGCTGGTGGTCTGGGCGATCCGCGAAGGCCGCCAGGCGGCCCGCGCCATCGATCTCGACCTGATGGGCGCCACGACCCTGCCACGGTAGGGTGGCGCGTTCGCAGGTCGCGGCACGCCCCTCGTGGCGCGTCATCCTCGGGCTTGACCCGAGGACCCATGCCAAACCGTTGGGGGTGGTATGGGCGGCGGGTGGTTCTCCGTTGGCGGAGCGGGCGGCGAGGCATGGGTCCTCGGGTCGGAGCCCTAGGATGACGACCTTGTTGGGCGGCGGTGGCTTGTCGCCGGCGTGGTGCTGCGCAATCGCTGCATAGAAACGCGCGTGAACATCACGCTTCATCCTTCGCGATGCGACGCTGCACGTCGGCGTACACCCCCTCCGCGCGTCATCCTCGGGCTTGACCCGAGGACCCATGCCAAACCGTTGGGGTGGTATGGGCGGTGAAGGTTGGTTGCGCGGGGCGCGCCGGGTGGTTTGTCACTGGCGGAGTGGACGGCGCGGGTGGCGCGGCATGGGTCCTCGGGTCGGAGCCCGAGGATGACGACCTTGATGAATGATATCGGCTTATCGCCAGCGGGCGAATGCCCGCGCTTCGGCTGGCCGCTGGTGGCGGTTGCCGCGATCGCTTATCCCTGCGGCGTTGTTCCGCTGGCGGCGTCGTTGGAGCGGGACCAGTCCTCGATGATGGCGTCGAGGATGGAGGGCATTTCCTCCGGCGGCTCGATGCCCTCGTTTTCGCGCAGCTTGTTGAGATCGAGGGAGCCGCGATAGGCGATGGGCGGGCCGCCCGGCGAGACGGCGGCGCGTTTCTCGTTCCAGGCGAAGTCGTCGGCGCGGCCGGCGATGTTGCCGGTGCTGTTGCCGTTGAGGACGAGGCGGTCGCGCGGCGAGGGCTCCAGCGAAAAGCCCTGGACGGCGCCGGCGCCCAGCAGCCGGTCGGCGCCGTCGAGGGAGGGATCGTCGAGGGCGACGGGCGCGGCGTTGACGGCATTGGCGGCGTTGCTGATCGGCGGCAGCTGCATGTTGGGCAGCTGTTCCTCGCTGAGCGAGAAGGCGGTGTCGGGCGCCGCCGGGTTGCGCAGGCGCTTGGTGATCGCGCGCTCGGCGAAGAAGGCCAGCTTGTCGGCGCCGTCGCCGGTCATGGTGATGCCGTCGGAGCCGCGCAGCTGCACCTTCTGGCCGCTGACGCCGGGGCCGGAATAGACGAAGCCGCCATTGGCGTCGACGAAGCCGTCCCAGACATCGACGAACTCGCCGGAGACGCTGGCCACGCCCTTGCTGTAGAGATCGTTGAGGAAGATCATGTCCTCGCTCATGCGATCGAACTTGAAGGACGGCACGCCGACCCAGACGAGGGGGACGCCCTTGTCCTTGACGGTGCCGGCAATGGCGGCGATCCGCTTCTGGTACTCGGCGACCCAGGCGTCGGAACGCAGCGACGCGCTGCCGCTGCCGGTGTCGATCTGCTGGCGGTCGTTGGAGCCGATCATCACGACGACGACGGCCGGCTTCTCCTCCTCCATGATCGGACCGAGACTGGTCCGCCAGTTGTAGTAATCCTCGCGCACGAGGCCCGAGGAGCCATTGGCGCGGGCCGTCACCTTGACGTCGGCATTGTCGGCATAGACGTCGGACAGGCCCTTGGCGAGGCTGTCGGCCATGAAGTCGCCGACGACGAGGACGGTCTGGGCGGTGTCGTTCTTGTCGGGCGCGGCGGCGGCGGCGGCGGCGGGCGCACGCGACGGGCTCGTGCGCTTGGAGGACGAGGAGGAGCGCGAGCGGCGGGTGCGCTGCTTGCGCGGGGCGGCGCGCTTGCGGATGACGCGGCGCTGCGGCTCGACGGCGCGGGTCTGGTTGCCGAACAGCATTTCCAGGACGGTGCGCGGCCGCTGCTGGGCGTAGGCCGCCGATTGCGGCACCACCGCCGTGACGAAAACGGCAATGGCCGCCAGAGCGGCGACCATCATCCTGGCGAGCCAGCCCCTTGCGGGGCTGCTGCCGTGTCGAGCTCCCGTCATCGGGGTCTCCGTTCTCTCGTTTGCGCCGCGGCCCGTCAGTTGCGCCGCAGGAAGTCGAGCAGCGCCTTGGAGGCGTTGCCATCCTGGGCGAGACCGGCCCGACCCTGCAACGCCATGATCGCCGATTTCGATCCGTCGCCGATCTTACCATCGATCTTGCCGTCATACAGCCCGCGCGAGGCGAGGTGCTTCTGCAGCTCGTAACGCTCGTTGGTGGAGAGCGGCGTGTAGCCGCGCGGCCAGTCGCGATACAGGCCGTGATAGCCGGCGATCTGGTCGGCCAGAAGCCCGACGGCGAGGGCGTATTTGTCGGAATTGTTGTAGTTCTTGAGGACGAAGAAGTTCTTGGCCATCAGGAAGGCCGGGCCGCTGTCGCCGGCCAGCCGGACCAGATTGGCGCGGTCGGACGGATAGGCGAAACCGCTGCCATTGGGCCGCGAGAAGCCGAGGCCCTGCCACTGCGACAGGCTGCGATTGTCGCGCTCCAGCTTGCCGCGATACTGGCTCGGCACCTCGACCTCGTAGCCCCAGGTCTTGCCGGTCTGCCAGCCGTTCTTGCGCAGCAGGTTGGCGGCGGTGGCCAGCGCGTCCGGGATCGAGCCCCAGATGTTGGGATGGCCGTCGCCGTCGATGTCCGCCGCATAGGCGAGGTAGCTGGTCGGGATGAACTGGGTGTGGCCCATGGCGCCGGCCCAGGAGCTGGTGAGGTCGCCCGGCGCGATATGGCCGGCCTGGACGATCTTCAGCGCCGCGATGAGCTGCTGGCGGGCGAACTTGGCCCGGCGCTTGTCGAGATAGGCGAGGGTGGCCAGCGAGCGCGGCAGGTTCTTCATGACGTCGTCGCGGGCCAGGATGGCGCCGTAATTGGTCTCCATCGACCAGATCGCCAGAAGGATGTTGCGATCGACGCCGAAGCGCTTCTCGATCCGGTCGAGCCAGTCCTTGTATTTGGCCGCCATCTGGCGCCCCTTGGCGACCTGCTCGTCATTGACGCGGTTGTCGAGATAGTCCCAGACGGTGGAGCGGAATTCGGGCTGGTAGCGGGCCTTCTCGATGACGTCGGGATCGGGGGAGGTGACGCCCTTGAAGGCGGCCCGGTAGACATTGCGGCTGACGCCGTTGGAAGCGGCGACGGACTCGAAATCGGCGATCCAGCGCTGGAAACCGGCATCGGCCGAGGCCGGCGCTGCCGCAAGGAACGACAGCAACAGGACCATGATGACCGAGCCCAGCCAGCTCTGCCGGATTGCGGACGCTCGTTGCATATGTCTTCTCCTCAGATAGGGTCGCTGTGCGAAGCGGCAGACTAGAAGCATCTCGTTAAGCGATCGTTCACCAAGACGGCGCATGGGCAGCCGATCTCGATACGCCGGGCCGGGCGATCTGGCCGAACCGACTTATGCCGCTATTTCGGGGCGAAATGGCGGCAATGTGCCGACTGTCACAGGACGGTGAGCACGCGCGTGATAGCGTCAGAAATCCAGTTTGATGAGGACGGTGCAAGGATGAAGAAAGTCAGAAAAGCGGTGTTTCCGGTGGCCGGTCTGGGCACGCGGTTCCTGCCGGCGACGAAGGCGATCCCCAAGGAGATGCTGACGGTCGTCGACCGGCCGGTGATCCAGTATGTGGTCGACGAGGCGCGGGAAGCCGGCATCGAGCATCTGATCTTCGTCACGGGACGCAACAAGGGCGTCATCGAGGACTATTTCGACATCCAGGTCGAGCTGTCGAACACGCTGGCGGAGCGCGGCAAGACGGCCGAACTCGACCTTCTGGACCGGCTGCAGCCCACTCCCGGCACGGCCAGCTTCACCCGCCAGCAGGCGCCGCTCGGTCTTGGCCACGCTGTGTGGTGCGCGCGCGACCTCGTGGGAGACGAGCCCTTTGCGCTGCTCCTGCCGGACATGATCATGCAGGCCGAGAAGGGGTGCCTTGCCGAGATGGTGCGGCTTTACGAGGAGACCGGCGGCAACATCGTGTCCGTCGAGCAGTGCGACCCGCAGGAGACCGACAAATACGGCATCGTCGGGCGCGGCGAGGAGGTGGGCTCGGGCTTCCGCCTCGACGGCATGGTCGAGAAGCCGAAGCCGGCCGAGGCGCCGTCGAACTACTACATCTCCGGCCGCTACATCCTGCAGCCGCAGATCTTCGACATCCTGGAGACCCAGGAGAAGGGCGCCGGCAACGAGATCCAGCTGACCGACGGCATGCTGAAGCTCGCCGACCAGCAGGATTTCTACGCCTATCCGTTCCACGGTCGCACCTTCGATTGCGGCTCGAAGGAAGGCTTCATCGAGGCCAACGTCGCCTTCGCCCTGTGGCGCCCGGACATCCGCGACAAGGTGATCGGCAACATGGAGCGGCTGATGGACACGGTGAAGCCGAAGGACGCGGCGAAGGCCGCCGAATAGCGGCTTAGCAAAGACGGTAGAAAGCGCCGGCGGCGTTGCCCCGAGGGGCGGCCGCCGGCGTTTTTGTGTGGGGGGTGGTGGTGCGTCCAGCGCCTAGCGGCCAAACCGTACGAGCGGCTCGATTTGAAACTTCCACTCCGCTTCAGGAGTGGATCAACCATAAGCTGTTGGTCGCGGGTGCAGTGCACGAACAGCCGACTAGCAAGTTGGCGGTGGCAGCGTATTGTCAGCCGGAGGTGGTGATCCACGTGTCTGAACGTAGATAGCCATCTAGAAACTGAAGCGCAGGTTAGTGGCGCCGCGTGGACTGTAAGTTAAGCTGCGCACACCTCCTCAATGCGCTGCCCATTCTCAAGCTGGTGCTCGATGACGCGTTCACTTACTCCGAACTCGTCCGCGATCGTAGAGGTGTCACGGCCGTCCTCCCACATCGAGCGTACCTCGCGTACTGGCGCCAGAAACTCGGCCGCAAAGGCACGGCCGCATCTTTGCCTATAAGCGTGCTGCAGATCGTTGATCGGCGCAATATCGGGCTCGGGGAAGCAGGCAACATCGCCGGCGCCGCGCGCGAGGCTAAAAAGCTGCTCCGTCGCAGCGAAACCGCTTTCGCGCCGACGCAGATGCAACATGACGCCTAGATCATTGTTTTCACGGAGTACGCGTATGCCATCGACGGACGCCTTCGCTCGAAAGTTCGCATTTCCAAGGCGTGCTGCCAACTGCTTAACGCTCTTCGTACGGTCTTGGTCTCCGAGACTGAGTGCCTTGCGAAATGCGCGGGCGCGCCTGTAGCCATGTGCCCATGCCTCCTCACCTTCGATTGCAGGCGTGTTCCCTGCTGCTTGCCTTGCGATCGCCGGGAGATCGTTAAGCCGTGCAGTATAGCCTGGCATGCTCCGCACAGCTTCAATCCATGCGAATAGACGCTGTTTGTTCTTACCACGGGCACCCGCTAGGAATTCGGTCAACGGCTCACCTTTGAAAATGACTGCAGACCGTTCAATCGTTTCCGCAATATCATTTTCAACCGCATAGGGATCCTGTCCTAAAGCGGCGGCTGCCTCGCAGAAGGCGCGTTCTTCAGGGTCCGCGAGCGAAGCTTGAATGCGGATCCAGCGCAGAGCAGCAGTTGTGCCGACCACGCTGCTCTCTGTCAGACGAGAGAGGACAGTATCAATGAACTCGGACAGGACCGCTTCTGCTTGTGCTCGGCTCAGGACTTCGTGCTGTCCGGCCCAAAACTGGACCGGCGGATTGTGGTAGACGGTTTGCTCAGCGCGGACTTCAAAAGTGCTACCATCGAAACGCATGCGAACATCGGGTACTGCATAGCCGCTTCGATAATGCTTGAGGCTGATTTCGTCCTCCCGACTTCCGAACAAGCGCCACCAATCGAGCGTAAGCCCCTGAACTAAGGAATAGACCGGCATCTCGATCGCGCCACCCGATACGCCGTCCATCATATGCAGGGTCGCATTGCTGTTGCCGATGGAAATCTTGAGTTCTGCCGCCGTGGCTCTCTCTTCGAGCGCACGGTTGGGTGCATTTTCAAGCCAATCAACCGAAAACTGCAACCCGTTCCTCCTCGTCAATGGGCCATCCCTTGTACTCGCCAAGACCGCTGGTCACAAGGAATCCAAACCACACTTGGCCGGTGGTTTCATCACGGTACCATAAATGTTTAGGGAAATCTTTATCGCCCTCATAAAACCGGTATTGTTGCTGTCGTAGAGCGTGCCGAACCCATTCGGTAGCCTGATCGCGCTCGTTCTCGTTGACGAGCGGACAGATTGTCGTAAGCGGCTTTCCCGGTCGCTTCGCCTTCTTATCTGGACCAAGGTAAGCTTTAGGCAGACCACCCCACCAGCGTTTCACCTTGTGTTCGGGCGACCCACCATAGAAGGCTGATCGCACCTGCTCATCAGACAGAGGTGCCGGAGGTGCAATCTGGCTGGGGCGCTTAACCATGGAGCGGACCTTTAGCAGCCAAACCCCGTTGAGTCATCGGCGATGTCACTAGCGTACGGCTTGAAAGAATGTGCTCCACTTAGCAGTTCTCAACAACCTCGAGTGGGAGTTCGCCGCTGGAAGGTTTGTACTGGCCGGAGCGCATCTGGAATGTCGGGGTAGCCCCTTTCCTTGAACTCTGTTCCCGATTGCGTTTCTCGAAATCGCGCAGCGGCGATGGAGAAACGGGACGGTTCCTCGCATATACCCTTACCCCCTACCGCTGCAGTTTCATGCCGATGCGGAGGGTGTCGGAGCCGTAATCGCCGGTGCCGTCGTCCGTGTAGAGCTGGCGGTGGGTGTAGAGGCCGGTGACGGCGAAGCCGCGGTGCAGCCAGTAGGTGAAGCCGGCCTCGCCGGTCAGCAGCGTCTCGTCGTCGCCGGGGATGGTGGAATTGCTGAATTCCGCCAGCGCCGTCGCGGTCAGTTCGGTGCGCGTGTCGAGGGCATGGCGCAGGCCCAGCGAGCCCTCATAGGCGACGATGGTGGAGCGGCCGGAGGTCTCGGGCTCGAAGCGGGTCCGCAGGGCGGTGGTCACCTCGGTGCCGCGCTGCGGCGACCAGACGAGGCTGGCGTCCAGCGTCGGTGCGCTGGTCGCCTCGCCGCGATCGTCGTCGGGACGGTTCCAGGCATAGCCCAAGGCGATTTCGCCGCGCAGCTTCTCGGTGACATCGAGGGCGACGCCGCCGCGCAATGCCGGCAGGAGGGCGTCGCGGTCGAAGGCGCCGCCGGCTTCCTCGCCGGGCGCATCGAAGAGCCGGCGGCCGAGGCTCGCCTCGACGAAGGGCGTGACGGCGGGCGAGATCTCGTAGCCGGTGCGCAAGGTCGCGGTGAGGGTGGTGTAGTCCTGGTCGATGGCGCCGGCCGGCAGGTCGGCATAGGCGGTGCGCGCGAGCGTGCCCGTGCCGCTGACGACGAGGCGGCCGAAGCGGCGTTCGAGCTGACCGGAGAGCGAACCCTGCAGGCGGTCGGCCTGGTCGGTGCCGACGAAGCTGTCGGAGATGTCGACGGTGTCCTCGCGGGCATAGTCGATGGCGCCGCGCAGCGTGGCGGTGGTCATGCGGTCGAGATCGAGGCGCAGACGACCGTCGAGGGCGGCGCGGGGATCTTCCGGCGTGTCGCCGGCGAAGTTGCGGCGATAGGTGAGGCTGCCGTTCAGCTCGGCTTCGTGGCGGGACCAGTCGGACAGGAGCCGGGCCGAGATCGTCGTTTCCGAGAAGATGCCGCTCTCGCCATCGACCGCGTCGTCGATATTGGTCGAGGCGCCGAGGGTCTGGATCAGCTCGGGATAGAGCATGAAGCGGCCGGCGCGCACGCCGAGCGGGGCGAAGGGATCGGCGTCGCTGGTGGCGACCGGCGCGCGCCCGGGGGGGATGACGGTCCGGCTGGTGCGCAGCGGGCTGTCGACGGCAGGCGCCTCGTCGGCGATGCCGGCAGCCAGTGGCGGATTGCGGGGCGCGACGGCGCGGACCGCACCCGCCGGTCCGCCGGCGCGGGGCCGGGCCGAGAAGGCCGGTGCGTCGCGCGGGTCTTCGGCGAGGGTCTCGTCCGCGACATCAGCCGTCTCGGGCTCGGGATCGAAGCTCCGGACGGGCGCTGCCGGGCGGCTGGTGGCGGCGCGGCCTTGCGGCGCGGCGGCAGGGCCGCTGAAGAGATCGAACTCCTGTGATGACGCGCCGTCGGTCTCGGTGGCGTCGCGCGGATCGGGCGGCAGGGTGCCGGCATCGGTCCCGGCCGGATCGCGGCGATCGTCGCCCGGCGTGCCGCCGGATTGCTCCAGCCGATCGATGAGGGCCGGGTCGATGCGGGTGCCGCGGGTCAGCGGCGCGGCCCTGAGATCATAGGGGTCGTAGGCTTGCGGCGCGGCCGGGCGGGCGTCGTCGGTGCGCAGCTGCGGGAACAGCGGTTGCTGCGCCGACTGGGCGAAAGCGGGACGGGCGTTGGGCAGACCCGGCAAGCCGACGCCGATGCCGGCCGCGCCCAGAAGGGCGGTTGCGGCGATCATGCGTGCGGATCGACGGGGGATGGACGGCATCTCGGCTTGCCTGCGCTCTCATTGCCCGCGCCTTCTCCGCGCCGGTTGCGAAAGCGTAAATTTTCATGGTTAAGGATTCGTTGATATTTTCCGCGGGGCCCCGCAACACCGGGGTTTGCGCGTCACATGCCTTGTTTTGGCCGGACCGAACTGGTCATTGGTCGCCACATCTTGCAACAAAACAGTGATTCCCCGCGTCGTGATCGCCCAAACCATGCCCCAGCCCACCGCCCCGAAACCCGGTTCGCAGTCGGCGGTTCGCACCGTCACCACCGAGGCGGACGGCCTGCGCGCGCTGGCGGCGCTGCTCGAGGCCGAGATGGCCGAGCCGTTCGAGCGGGTGCTGGACCTGATCGCGGGCATCACCGGCCGGCTGATCATCACCGGCGTCGGCAAGAGCGGCCATATCGGCGCGAAGATCGCGGCGACCTTCGCCTCGACCGGCACGCCGGCCTTCTTCGTGCATCCGTCGGAAGCCAATCACGGCGATCTCGGCATGATCGGCCGCGACGACGCGGTGCTGGCCATGTCGTGGTCCGGCGAGACGACGGAGCTGAAGGGCATCGTCGCCTATACGCGGCGCTTCAAGCTGCCGCTGATCGCCATGACCTCGCGGCCGGGCTCGACGCTGGCGCGCGAGGCAGATGTGGCGCTGCTGTTGCCGCGGGTGGCGGAAGCCTGTCCGCACGGTCTGGCACCGACCTCCTCGACGACGCTGCAGGCGGCGCTCGGCGACGCGCTGGCGGTGGCGCTTCTGGAGCGGCGCGGCTTCACGCCGGGCGACTTCCACGTCTTCCATCCCGGCGGGCAGCTGGGCGCGAGCCTCGTCCATGTCGGCGACCTGATGCATGTCGGCGAGGCGCTGCCGCTGGTGGCCTCCGGCACGACCATGGCCGAGGCGATCATCGTGATGTCCCGCAAGAGCTTCGGCTGTGCGGCGGTGGTCGATGCGGGCGGCTGCCTGATCGGCATCGTCACCGACGGCGATCTGCGCCGTCACCTTGGCCCGGACCTCCTGGCCGAGACGGTGGACACGGTGATGACCGCCAACCCCAAGACGATCACGCCGGAGACCCTGGCCGCCAAGGCGCTGGAGATCGTCAATTCGTCCAACATCACGGCGCTGATGGTGGTGCGCGACCGGCGTCCGGTCGGCATCGTCCACATGCACGACCTTTTGCGGATCGGCGTCGCCTGACGCTCCTGCCCGCCTTCAGGGCGCGGCTTCGACCACCAGTACCGAACCGTCCGCGCCGGTGATCCGGACATGGGCGCCGGCCGGCATGTCCGGCCCGGTGACGCTCCACCAGCTGTCCTCGATCGCGATCCGGCCACGGCCGTCGACGATCGGTTCGGTCAGGACGGCCTGACGGCCGACCAGCCGGGCCGTGCGCCTGTTCAGCCGTTCGCCATCGCCGGCGACGCTCTTGTTGCCGTACCAGCGACGGCCGAGCAGCGCCGCGGCGACGGACAGGATGACGAAGGCGATGATCTGCTGTTCCCAGCCGAACCAGCCGGTTCCGAGGAAGAAGACGTTCATCCCGACGATCAGCGCGGCGATGCCGAAGAACAGCAGGTAGACGCCGGGTGCGGCGACCTCGAGGGCGAGCAGCACCAGGCCGAGGATCCACCAGCCGTAATCGATCAGAACCTCAGGCATGTCGGTCAGCCCTCACTGCCGCCATAGGGGGCGGTGGGAACCCGCGTGCGCGACTTGCCGGCGGTGGGGCCGGCCTGGGGCCGCGCCCCGGCCGTGGCGTCGTCGCCGAAAGTCGCCCGGGCAAGCTCGCCGATGCCGGCGATGGAGCCGATCAGCGACGAGGCCTCCAGCGGCATCAGGACGACGCGCTGGTTGGGCGCGGAGGCCAGCTTGCCCAGCGCCTCGGTGTATTTCTGGGCGACGAAGTAGTTGATCGCCTGGACGTCGCCGGCGGCGATGGCGTCGGAGACCAGCCGGGTGGCGGTGGCCTCGGCCTCGGCCAGGCGCTCGCGGCCCTCGGCCTCGCGATAGGCGGCGTCGCGGCGGCCCTCGGCCTGCAGGATCTGCGACTGCTTCTCGCCCTCGGCGCGCAGGATCGCGGCGTTGCGCGAGCCCTCGGCCTCGAGGATCTCGGCCCGCTTCTCGCGCTCGGCCATCATCTGCCGGGCCATGGAATCGACGAGGTTCTTGGGCGGGTTGATGTCCTTGATCTCGATGCGGGTGATCTTGATGCCCCAGCTGTTGGCGGCCTGATCGACGACCCGCAGGATCTTCTCGGAGATCGCGTCGCGGTTGGACAGGAGATCGTCGAGATCCATCGAGCCCATGACCGAACGCAGATTGGTCATCACCAGGTTGAGAATGGCATTCTCCAGCCCGGACACCTCGTAGGCGGCCGCGGCGGCGTCCAGCACCTGGTAGAAGGCGACGCCGTCGGCGGCGACCGAGGCGTTGTCGCGGGTGATGACCTCCTGGGTCGGCACGTCCAGCACCTGCTCCATCATGTTGAGCTTGCGGCCGACGCGCTCGATGAAGGGCACGATGATGTTGAGGCCGGGGGTGAGCGTGCGGGTGTAGCGGCCGAAATTCTCGACCGTGTAATTGTAGCCCTGCGGGACAATCTTGATCGTCGACAGGAGGACGAGCACCGCGACGAACAGCACGACGAGGACAAGGATGCCCGTTCCCGACAGGAAATCGCCTGCGAACATGAAAAACCTCCGCTGCCGTGACCGTCCCGCATCCTGCTGGGCCGCATCCGGCAATGGCCGCATATCAGGGGAGACGGAAGCGGAACGCAAGGCGCATCTGGGATGTCAGTTTTGCTTAGTATAGACGGCCGCGACCGACACGTCATACGTGTCACCTGATGGTCTTCGCGTGGCGGTTTTGCCGAAATCTGTGCAAAGCCTGCCGACGTTCGCCAACTGTTCCATAAAAATACACATAATGCCGGAACGGGAGGGAACCGATCCGGGGATCTGCGCTTCCTTTCCCGGTTGACGAAAGGGAATGGCATGGCGCGACTGGCACGACCCCGGGTTCTCATCGTCGAAGACGAGCTTCTGATCGCCATCGATCTGAGGGTCATGCTCGAGGACAATGGCTACGAGGTCGTCGGCATTGCCAAGGACTTCTTCCAGGTCATGGACGAGATCGCGGCCGGCACGGTGGATGTCGCCGTGGTGGATGTCCGCCTGCGGCGCGGACCGAACGGCGTGGCGGTGGCGAAATGGCTGCGCGAGGAGCACGACATTCCCTCGCTGTTCGTCAGCGCCGGCATCGGCGACGCGATGGTGACCGAGGCGCTGGCGGCCAGGCCGATCGGCTTCGTCGACAAGCCCTATGCCGAGACCTGGCTGATCGGGCCGCTGAACGCGGCGACCCAGATGCAGAGCGAAGGCCTCAACATCTAGGCCGGCTGCGGCGCCCCGTGAGGGGCCGCATTCCTCTTCAAAAACATTGCTGGAGACCGCGCCCGATGCGCGACCCCGCTCGCTTGCCGAACGGGGCCGTTTGCGCGTGGGGAGCTAGTCGATCCAGCCGCGCAGTTCGCGCCGGACCATCGCCTCGATGACGTCCATGCCCGGCTCGCTGTCGTTGAGGCAGGGGATATGCGCAAAGTTCCGGCCGCCGGCCTCGTGGAAGATCTCGCCCGCCTCGCCGGCGATCTCCTCCAGCGTCTCCAGGCAATCCGACACGAAGCCGGGGTTGAGGACGGCGATGTCCTTGATGCCTTCCTGCGCCAGCTTCTCGACGGTCTTGTCGGTATAGGGCTGCAGCCATTCCTCCGGGCCGAAGCGCGACTGGAAGGTGGTCATCAGCCGGCCCTTGGGCCAGCCGAGCCGCTCTTCCAGAAGCCGCGAGGTCTTCTGGCAATGGCAGTGATAGGGGTCGCCCTTGCGGAAATAGCTCTGCGGAATGCCGTGATAGGAGCAGATCACCCGCTCCGGCTCGAAATCGAGCGTCGCCAGATGCGTCTCGATCGAACGGGCGAGGGCGTCGATATAGACCGGCTCGTCGTGATAGGCGGGCACGGTGCGCACGGCCGGCATCCAGCGCTTGCCCATCATGTGCTCGAAGAACTTGTCGTTGACCGTGGCGGTCGTCGAGGCGGCGTATTGCGGATAGAGCGGGTAGACGAGGATGCGCTCGCAGCCCTGTTCCATCAGCGCGTCGGTGCGCTCGGCGATGGAGGGCTTGCCGTAGCGCATGGCCCAGTCGACGACGACGCCGGCATCGCCGGCCATGCGGGCGGCGAGCTTTTCGCCCTGGGCCCGGGTGAAGGTGCGCAAGGGGGACTCGTTGCGCTCCTTGTTCCAGATCTCGGCATAGGCCGCGCCGGACTTCTTGGGGCGGGTGTTGAGGACGATGCCGTAGAGAATCGGGTACCAGGCGGCGCGGGGCCATTCGATGACGCGCTTGTCGGAGAGGAACTCCTTCAGATAGCGGCGCATCGGCTTGAAGTCGGTGCCGTCGGGGGTGCCGAGATTGACCAGAAGAACGCCGACCTTGGGCTGCTTCACCGGCGGATGGCCCTCGGGGAGGGGGCCGATCGAGCGTTCGGCGATGGTCTTGGTCAGGGCATTCATCGGCAGGTCCTTGCGTCGTGTGGCGGGCGGTCGCTCGTGTCCACGGCAGAACACGCCGGGCGGCGCTGGGCGCCCGGACCGACCTCGTGCAAGGCCATATAGGGAGGATTGCCGGCGGCTGGAACCGCCGGCGATGCGATCAGGGTGCGACCGATTTTCAGGCGCGGGCGAGACGGAAGGTCGAACCGTCCGAGGAGGTGCAGACCATCGTGCCGCCGCCATGGTTGCAGTTGGCCGCGATCTGGACGCCGCGGGCGACCGAGGTGAAGTTGAGCTGGATGCGCGAGGCGCCGCTCGAGGTGTAGTTGCCCTCGGCCAGGAGACCGTTGGTGTCGCGCTCGGCCGAGGTGAAGCGGCCGTTCTGGAACACGGCGGTGTAGGCGATCGGGCCACCGGTCGAGGCCCAGCGGCCCTCGACGCCCTGGTAGGCGGCGGCCTGCGGCAGCGGCCGCGACATCTGGGCCCGCTCGCTCTGGCAGGCGCCCAGGGCAAACGCGGCGAGGCTGAGGGTGACGGCGATACGGCGCATGATACGACCTCGATACTGATGCGGCACTCCGGCGACCGCCGATCCGCTAAGGCAACAATGTTCGCGTGGAGACGGCACCGCGCCGCCGCAACGCTTTGAGACGCGTGCCACGCTATCCCAATTTGAAACGGCTGTCATGACGGCAAGCACCCGCATGGGAGCGGTTCAGTCGACCTTCTCGGCCTTGCGCAGGGGAATGACCGAATGGATCGAGCCGATGGTCTCGATGGAGCGGATCCGCGCGTCGGAGGTGAAGGCGAACCAGTACATGGTGGTCCCGGTGATCAGCGTGCCGGTCTTCTCGTCGCGGCGCGTCCAGTCGCAACGGCTGGCGGCGTTGTCGTCCTCGCAGACGATGCCGCGCAATTCGTAGGAGATGTAGGTGGTGCGCTTCAGCATCTCGTCGAAGAAGGCGCGCGCCTCCTCCTCGCCCTGCAGCCGGAACTCGCCCTCCATGCGGCCGAACCACGGCGCGTCCGACATGGCGGCATTGCTGCGCTGGGACACCATGGCGCCGGGTACGAAGTGACGGGCGATGGAGCCCGCGGCTCCCGCCATTACCGCTTCCATCACTTCCTCGACGATCTTACGCGTGACTGCCGTGTCGACCATGAACTGCTCCGAGCGGAGAACGGCCCGGGCCGCTCTTCCGATTTTCGTCGGGTGACGCAACAAACTCCCACCCGGACGGTCAAACCTTGGATATTCAAGCGGAAAAGCAAGTACCGGGCGTCTCGTTCTGCGGCATCCGCGTGGTGAAGTTTGCTCAAGCGACACGATCGCAACGCCGATTTTGCGGCGAGGCTGCGAAAAAGCGGTGGAAATCGCCGGTTTCCCGACATTTCGCCGGTCGCGTCCGAGAAGTTTCCCTATGGGAAAATAATTGGGGATAAGGCAGGCGGAAGAACGGCTTGCCGGCGGCTGACGCGTTGTTGCGGCCCTGGGTGGCGTGAAACGCGCCGCCGGGCGGGCGATTCGCCTGTCACCCCGCGCTTCGACAGTCGGCGCGCAAAGAAAAACCGCCGGCAGATGACTGCCGGCGGCTGGAGATGATCAGGCGGGGTGGCGGAGGTCAGCGCACCAGGATGTTGCGGAACTGCCAGGGGTCCTTCTCGTCGAGGTCCTCGGGGAAGAGGCCCGGACGATCGGTCAGCGGGGTCCAGTCGGTGTAGTAGCCCTTGACCGGGCCGAGATAGGGCGACTGCACTTCCAGGCAGCGCTTGTAGTCCATCTCGTCGGACTCCACGATGCCGGCTTCCGGGTTCTCCAGCGCCCAGACCATGCCGGCCATGACCGCCGAGGTCACCTGCAGGCCGGTGGCGTTCTGGTAGGGCGCCAGCTTGCGGGTCTCTTCCAGCGAGAGCTGCGAGCCGTACCAGTAGGCATTGGCGTCGTGGCCGTAGAGCAGCACGCCGAGCTCGTCGACGCCGTCGACCAGCTCGTTCTCGTCGAGGACGTGGTGGACCGGCTGGAACTTGCCGGCAGCGCCGAACACCTCGTGCAGCGACAGCACCGCGTCGTTGCAGGGATGGTAGGCGTAGTGACAGGTCGGCCGGTAGGTGACCTCGTCATCCTTGTTGCGGTGGGTGAAGAAGTCGGCAATCGAGATCGACTCGTTGTGGGTGACGAGGAAGCCGTACTGGGCCCCCGGCGTCGGGCACCAGGTGCGCACCCGGGTGTTGCCGCCCGGCTGCTCGAGATAGATCGCCGCCTGGTTGCCCTTCTTGTGGGTGCGGGCGTTCTTCGGCATCCACTTCTCGTGGGTGCCCCAGCCCAGCTCCGACGGCTGCACGCCTTCCGACAGGAAGCCTTCCACCGACCAGGTGTTCCAGAAGACGTTCATCGGCTTCGGGTTCTTGGTGCGCTGGGTGTCGCGCTCGGCGATGTGGATACCCTTGACGCCGGCCTTCTTCATCAGCTTGGCCCAGCCCTCGCGGTCGTCGAAGGTGGGTTCGGTGAATTCCAGGCCGACCTTGGTGGCGACGTCGACGAGGGCCTGCTTGACGAACCAAGAGACCATGCCCGGATTGGCGCCACAGCAGGAGACGGCGGTGGTGCCGCCGGGGTTCTTGCGCTTCTCCTTGCGGACGGTCTCGCGCAGCGCGTAATTCGTGCGGTCGGCGTTCGACAGGCTCTCGTCGAAATAGAAGCCGAGCCACGGCTCGACGACGGTGTCGATGTAGAGGACGCCGAGCTTGCGGCACAGCTTGATGAGATCGAGCGAACCGGTGTCGACCGACAGGTTGACGCAGAAGCCCTGGCCTTCACCCTCGGTGAGCAGCGGCGTCAGCAGTTCCTCGTAGTTCTTGCGGGTCACCGCCTCGTTGACGAAGCGGATGCCGCGCTCGTCGAGCATCTGCTTGTCGGCATCGTTGGGGTCGATGACCGTGAAGCGGCTCTTGTCGTAGTCGAAATGGCGTTCGATCAGCGGCAGGGTGCCCTTGCCGATCGAGCCGAAACCGATCATCACCACCGGACCGGTGATCTTGGCGTGGATCGGATGGTTCTCTTTGGCCATTTGCGAAATTCCTTCGGTTCAACTCGGAGCCGGTCATCGTCACGGAGTGTTCGGGCAAGCCGCTAGAACGTTTCCGTGACAATTGAAAGTGCGCAGCGTACCGCGGAAGCGGGCGCCGGCGGGCAAGCCGGACCTATCGGGGACGGGCTTGTCGGTTTCATGGCGCAGCCGATACGACATTCTTGCGGAGGCAGGACAGCCCCATGCAGCTTCCCCCGACCCTGCGCGCGGCGCTGGCGGACCGCCTGGACGCGGAATCCTTCGACGATCTGCGCCTTGCCGGTTTGCGGCTGAGCCAGCGCTACCGGGCCGAGACCCGCGACGGGCGCCAGCATCTGGACGGCGAGGCGGCGGTGCTGGCCTATCTGGCGGCGCGCATGCCGGCGACCTTCGCGGCGATCCGGGCGAGCCTCGAGGCGGTGGCCGGGCGGCGGCCGGATTTTGCGCCGGTGTCGCTGCTCGACGTGGGGGCGGGGCCCGGCACGGCGCTGTTTGCCGCCCGCGACGCCTATCCCGGCCTGTCCCGGGCGACGCTGGTGGAGGCGAGCGCGCCGGCCATGGCGGTCGGCGAGGCGCTGACCCGGGACGGTTTCGCGGACGGCGCGGACGCGGGCGAGGCCCTGCATGTCGACTGGGTGCGCGGCGATCTCGCCACGGCGCTGGCGGCGCGCGCGCCGGCCGATCTGGTGACGCTCGGCTATGTGCTCGACGAACTGGCGCCGACGCAACTGGCGCCGCTGATGGCCGCGCTCTGGCGGCTGACGGCGGGGGTGCTGCTCATCGTCGAACCGGGCACGCCGGCGGGCTGGCAGCGCATCCTTGCAGCACGCGACGCGCTTCTGGACGCCGGGGCGCATCTCGTGGCGCCGTGTCCGCATGCGAAGGCCTGTCCGGTGACGGCGCCGGACTGGTGCCATTTCGCCGAGCGGGTGGAGCGCACGCGCACCCACCGGCTGGCCAAGAGCGCCACGGTGCCCTTCGAGGACGAGAAATACGCCTATCTGGCGGTCGCCCGCACGCCGGCCGCACCGCCGGCGGCCCGGGTGCTGGCGCCGGCCCGCAAGGGCAGCGGCAAGGTGACCCTCAAGCTCTGCAACGCCGACGGTTCGCTGCGCGACCGGCTCGTCACCAAGCGCGAGGGCGAGCTGTTCCGCACCGCCCGCCGCCTCGACTGGGGCGACGCGCTGGAGTGAGGGGGGAGGGAGGTTGGCGGCAAGGGCTATCCGCGCTGACGACGAGGTCTGGGACGGGAGGCCGAAGGCGGCTTTGGGTGGTCTGCGGTCAGTCCGGTTTGGGAAGGCAAGATACCGGAGCGGACATAGCCGTCACGCTTGCCTAGGACACATAGCCACCCTTCGGGAACGTGCTTCCCATGATCTAGTGAAGCGGTCGGAG
>NZ_CAXPJM010000016.1:0-54007 GCF_964217435.1 Aurantimonas sp.
CCCGCGACATGCATGGCGGCAACGGCATCATGGGCGAGTACCACGTCATGCGCCACGCCCAGAACCTGGAGACCGTCAACACCTACGAGGGCACGCACGACGTCCATGCGCTGATCCTCGGCAAGGCTCAGACCGGCCTCCAGGCCTTCTTCTGAGCCGCGCCGCAGCGAACGACACGAAGGACGACGAGGTATAAGCCAGATGGTGGACGCGGCGATCACGGATTTCGACACGGCCTATGGCAATGCCGGCGCGATTGCCGGGGCCGAGACCTATCCGCCGCGCTGGCGCGAACGGGCAGCCGCCTTCCGCAACGAGTTGGAAGCCACCGGTCGCGCTCGCCTAGCCTGCCCCTATGGCGAGGGCGAACGGGCGGTCTACGATCTCTTCCTGCCGGAGGGCACACCCGCCGGTCTCGCCGTCTATGTTCATGGCGGCTACTGGAAGGCGTTCGGGCGGTCCGAATGGTCGCATCTGGCGACCGGCGCGCTGGCGCGCGGCTTTGCCGTCGCCATGCCGTCCTATCCGTTGTGCCCGACGGTGCGCATCGCGGAGATCACCATTCATGTGGCGCGCTTCCTCGACACGGTCGCCGCGGAGGTTTCCGGCCCGATCCGCCTGTTCGGCCATTCGGCCGGCGGCCATCTGGTGACGCGGATGATCTGCACGGATTCGCCGCTCTCCGAGGCGACCGCCGCCCGGATCGACCGGGTGCTGTCGATCAGCGGCGTTCACGACCTGCGTCCGCTCCTGAAGACGCAGATGAACGAGATCCTGGCCCTCGATCTGGCCGAAGCCCGCGCCGAGAGCCCGGCGCTGCTGGAACCACAAGGCGACGCGGCCCTCACCTGTCTCGTCGGCGGCGACGAACTGCCCGAATTTCGCCGGCAGAACACGCTGCTTGCCAGCGCCTGGCGCGGGCTCGGCCTGCGCACCACGGCGATCGAAGCGCCAGGGCGGCACCATTTCGACGTCATCGATGTATTGGAAGACCCCGCCAGCGACGCGGTTGCGCTGCTGGCGGGGTGACAGGCGTCCGGCTTAGCGGGCGGCGGCAAGGCCGAGGATCAGCCCGGTGGCCGCCGAGATCAGCAGATACTGGTTGTCGACCTTGATCCAGTTCTGCCCCCGGCCGGGCGCGCGCAGGCCGTGCCGGCGGAAATCCTTCACGCTCTGGTGACGCTTCCAGTTGCCGTAGCGCTGGCCGGACCTGAACTTGGCCCGTGCGGCGACCGGGCGCTGGGCCTGCTTACGCTGGGCGCCGTGGTCGCGAGACTGGCTCTGCTGTGCGGTGGGACGGTTGTTGTCGTGCCGGCTCTGGGCCTGCGCCTGGGCCATCGGAGCGGCCAGCATGGAGACGGCCGCGATGGCGATGAGTGTGCGCTTGAACATGATATGTGTCCTCGTTGGTGGTGAGAGGACGGTAGGCCTCGGCACATGAACCGCATATGAACCAGTATGTTACGAAGTGTAACCGCAGTCATGGTTGAAGCACGGAGCACTGCCGTGACCGCCTGCGGCGTCGCCAAGCGAAGCGAAGGCCGAACGCTTCAGGTGTCCTGCGCCGACGGCCAGACCGTGCGCACCGTCTCGATGAAGGCGGCGGCGACATCGCTCGGCCGGCGATTGCGTGGCGAGAACAATTCGAACTCGCAGGTATAGCCGATCTCCTCCGGCCGGATCGCCCGCAGCGTGCCGGCCGCCACCCCCTCCGCCGCGTAATGGTTCGGCAGGAGGCCGATATAGCGGCCGGACTGGATCAGGATGAGCTGCGGCTCGATCTGGAAGACCGTCGCCTCGACGCGCCAGTCGAGCTGGCGCAGCGTGTCCTCGTCCCGCCAGTAGCCGCGGTGGACGAAAGGCATGGCCGCAAGACGCGCATCGGTCAGCTCGGCATCGTCGGCCTCGAACGCCTCGTGCAGGCGTCCGCAATAGAGGCTGTGGCGCTCGTCATGCAGCCGGTCGTAGACGATGCCATCGATCCGGTTGCGATAGCTGCCGATGGCGCAGTGATAGAGCCCGTCGAGCACCTTCTGCTGCAGATCCTGCGGCCGCTCCTGCGCGATCACCAGCCGAACATGCGGCGCGATCCGGCCATAGGCGGCGATGACGTCGGCGAGGCGGTTGGCCGGATCGGAGACCACCGCGTCCAAAATGCCGATCCGCAATTCGCCGCGCAGTTCGCCCCGCACCGAGGCAACATCGGTGGAAAAGTCCTGGAGCGCCTTTTCCAGCTGGCGCCCGGCCTCCCAGACCGCCCGCCCCTTCTCGGTCATGTGGAAGCCGCCGCGGCCGCGCTGGCACAGGACGAATCCCAGTCGCTCCTCCAGCGCCGTCATGTGGTTGGAGATGGTCGACTGGCTGACATTCAGATCCACCGCCGCGGCCGCGAATCCGCCATGCCGCACCACCGCGTCGAAGACCTGCAGCAGGCGAAGATCACTTCCGGAAACGCGCATGAGCGACCGCACCACTTTGACGTTTTTCAATGTTTGAATTGATAGGCCGATATTCCACCATGCGTCCAGCGCGGCACATGATGAGGAAAAGGGCACAGGCCCGGTTTGAGCAATCCGCAAGCAGCCGGTCGCTGCCATCATCGGGTGAGCAGGCAGTCGGAGAGAGTATCCATGATCCGTTTGGAGGCGGCGATATCCCGGTGAGAGGCCCGTCGAGCGTCCTGCAGAACCCCGCTGAGGCTGCGCCCCGCACGGGTCGCATGTCGCGGCCTGCCAACGCCCATCCGGATTGCCGGTGACTGCGCCGCTGCCCAATCCGCTGCTGACCGCCGTCTCGGTGCCGCCCATCGCGCGTGCCGGCCGCTGGATCGCCGCCTATGACGGAAGCCACGGCCCGCTGATCGATTGCAGCCAGGCCGTTCCGAACCATGCCCCGCCGGCCGGCTTCGCCACGCGCCTGGCCGAAGCCGCCGCGTCGGCGGCCGGTGCTCGCTACGGCGACATTCTCGGCGACCGCGCCTTGCACGAGGCCTATGCCGGCCATGTCGCCGCGCGCTACGGCACGCCCGTCGCGGCCGGCCGCGTCGCCGTCACCAGCGGCTGCAACCAGGCCTTCTTCGCCGCCATGCTGACCGTCGCGCGCGCCGGCGACGTGGTCGTGCTGCCTGCCCCCTGGTACTTCAATCACAAGATGACGCTGGAAATGCTCGGCATCGAGGCGCGCCCATTGCCGACCGAGGCGGCCGACGGCTTCCTGCCCTCCGTCGCCGGTCTGGAGGCGGTGCTCGACCCGCGCTGCCGGGCGCTGGTGCTGGTCAGCCCGAACAACCCGACTGGCGCTGTCTATCCGCCGGAACGCCTCGCCGAACTCCTAGACGTCTGCGTGTCGCGCGGGATGTATCTCGTCCTCGACGAGACCTATCGCGACTTCCTCGACCCGGCGCTCGGCAAGCCGCATGGGCTCTTTGCCCAAACCGATGCGCGTGAAAACCTGATTGCGCTCTATTCCTTCTCCAAATCCTACGCCATTCCCGGCCACCGGGTCGGCGCCATGATCGCCGGTAAGGCGACCATCGCCGAACTGGAAAAGGTCATCGACTGCATCCAGATCTGCGCGCCCCGTCCGGCCCAGGCGGCCCTGCCCTGGGCCATCGGGGAACTGGCCGACTGGCGCGACGCAAACCGCGACGAGATCGCACGACGGGCCGACATCTTCCGCGCTGCCTTCGCCAGCCTGCCGGGCTGGGAGCTCGACCAGATCGGCGCCTATTTCGCCTATGTGCGCCATCCCTTCGCGGACCGGCCGGCCGAGGCGGTCGCCGAGGCCCTGACGCGCGAACTCGGGGTGCTCGTCCTGCCCGGCAGCTTCTTCGGCCCCGGCCAGGACCGGCATCTGCGGATCGCCTTCGCCAATGTGGATGCGGACGGCATCCGCGAGATGGCGCGCCGGATCGGCCTCGGCCTGTCCGCCGGCGCCTTTGCCAACGAACCAGACCGTCCAGCGAGGAATTTCCATGGATAGCGGCAAACTGGAAGCGCTGCGGCAGCGCTTCGCCGGCGACAACGAGCGGGTCATCTACGACAAGGGCTTCGCGGCCGTGGCCGACCGGCTCTTCGATCCCAAGGGCACCCGTGTCGCCCCCTATGCCGGCGTGCCGACCCTGCTCGACGCCCCCCATCGCGCCATCGACTGGGCCGCGCCGGACCTCTCGAACCTCGACGTCGCGATGATCGGCGTGCCGATGGATCTCGGCGTCACCAACCGCAACGGCTCACGCTTCGGCCCCCGCGCCCTGCGCACCATGGAGCGCGTCGGACCCTACAATCACGTCCTGAAGACCATGCCGACGGCCAGTCTCAAGGTCGCCGACATCGGCGATGTGCCGTTTCGCAGCCGCTTCGATCTCGCCACGTCGCACGAGGATATCGAGCGCACCGCCGCGACGATCGCAGGCGCCGGCGTCCTGCCGCTCTTCGTCGGCGGCGACCATTCGATCACCCTGCCGATCCTGCGGGCACTCGGCGCCGACCGTCCGGCCGGGATGATCCATATCGACGCCCATTGCGATACGTCCGGGCCCTTCGACGGCTGCAAGTTCCACCATGGCGGCCCGTTCCGCCAGGCGGTGCTGGACGGCGTGCTCGATCCCGAGCGCACCATCCAGATCGGCATTCGCGGCGCCTCCGAATATCTGTGGGAGTTCTCCTTCGAATCCGGCATGACCGTCATCCATGCCGAGGAGATCCCCGGCCTCGGCCTCGACGCGGTGATCGCCAAGGCCCGTGCCGTCGTCGGCGACGGTCCGGTCTATGTCTCCTTCGACATCGACAGCCTCGATCCGGCCTTCGCTCCCGGCACCGGCACGCCGGAGATCGGAGGCCTGACAACCCGCGAAGTGCAGATGATCCTGCGCGGCCTCGCCGGGATCAACATGATCGGCGGCGACGTGGTCGAGGTCGCCCCGCAATACGACGCCACCACCAACACCGCCCATGCCGGCGCGCAGATGCTGTTCGAGCTTCTGAGCCTTCTGGATTTCACGCCGGACCGTTCCGGCGCTGCCCGCTGATCGACGTCACGTAGCAACCAAGGAGATGAAGTCATGACCCGGAAGTCCCCGCTCATCCTGAACCGGCGGCATCTGCTCGCCGCAGCCGGCGCCGCGGGCGCCACGCTGGCCATGCCGTCGATCCTCAGGGCTCAGGAGAAGAGCCTGAAGGTCGGCGTCTATGGCGGCTATTTCAAAGATTCCTTCGACAAGAACGTCTTCCCGGCCTTCACCGAGGCCACCGGCATCGCCGTCGAAAGCGTCGCCGAGCCGACCGGCGAAGCCTGGCTGGTGCAGCTCGAGCAGGCCGCCCGCGCCGGTGTCGCTCCCGCCGACGTGTCGATGATGTCTCAGGTCGCCATGCGCAAGGGCCTCGCGACCGAGCTCTGGCAGCCGCTGGACATGGACAGGATCGCCAACTCCGGCGACGTCCTGCCGCCCTTCGTCGTGAACTATCCCGACGGCCGCGTTGCCGGCGTCGGTGCCGTGGCCTGGTACATCAACCTCGTCACCAACACCGACACCTATCCGGACGCGCCGGAAAGCTGGGCGGCCCTGTGGGACCCGGCCAACAAGGAGAAGCTCGGCCTTCTCGCCCTCGTCTCCAACTCGTTCCTTCTGGAAGTCACCGCCAAGACCTTCTTCGGCGGCACCGACGTGCTCGACACCGAGGAGGGCATCCTGAAGGTGATGGACAAGCTCGCCGAGGTGAAGCCGAACGTCCAGCTCTGGTACCGCGACGAAGCCCAGTTCGAGCAGGCGCTGAAATCCGGCGAAATCCCCATGGGCCAGTACTATCACGACGTCACGGGCCTCGCCGCGGCCGACGGCTTCCCGGTCCGCTCGACCTTCCCGAAGGAAGGCGGCATCTCCGACTCGGGCTGCTGGGCGATCTCCAAGGCCTCCGAGAAGGGCGAAATCGCCCACGAGTTCATCGATTACATGACCCAGCCGGACGTCCAGAGCCTGCTCGCCCGCAAGGTCGGCACAGCACCGGTGATCAAGCGCGACCTTCTCGATCTGACCGACGAGGAATTCGCGGCGGTCTCCTCCGAGATCGACCCGATCGTTCCGCGCTATGATCTCTATGTCGAGAAGTCCGACTGGCTGAACCAGAAGTGGACCGAACTCATCGTCGGCTGAGCCCGACGCCCGCCCATTCACCGGCCGCCTCGACAAGGGCGGCCGGACCCCAGAACCAGGAAACGTCCAGGCCGATGAGCGCACTCGAACTTGCCAACGTCACCAAGCGCTACGGCTCGGTTCTCGCCGTCGACGACGCCGTCCTCGACGTGCCGGCCGGCAGCTTCGTCTGCCTGCTCGGGCCGTCGGGCTGCGGCAAGACCACCTTGATGCGGATGATCGCCGGTCTCGAAACCCCGACCGCCGGCACCATCCGCTTCAACGACGAGACTATCAACGACTGCCCGGTTCACCGCCGCGATTTCGGCATGGTGTTCCAGTCGCTGGCGCTGTTTCCGCATCTGAGCGTCGGCGAGAACATCGCCTATCCCCTGAAGATCCGTGGCCGGCCCCGTGCCGAGCGCGATGCCCGCGTCGTCGAACTGCTCGATCTCGTGCGCCTGCCCGGCGTCGCCGACCGGTCGGTGGCGCAATTGTCGGGCGGCCAGCGCCAGCGCGTCGCCATCGCCCGGGCGCTCGCCGTCTCGCCCAAGCTCTTCCTCCTCGACGAGCCCCTGTCCGCCCTCGACGCCAAGCTGCGCGAAGCGATGCAGGTCGAACTGCGCCAGCTGCAGGAGCGGCTCGGCATCACCACCATCGTCGTCACCCACGACCAGCGCGAAGCCATGACCATGGCCGACACCATCGTCGTCATGAAGGGGGGCCGCATCCAGCAGATGGACCGGCCGATCGACATCTACCGCCGGCCTGCCAACGCCTTCGTCGCCGATTTCCTGGGCCAGACCAATCTTCTGACCGCCCATGCCGCCGATGGCGGCGCGACCATCGCTGATGCGCCGGTCCCCGGCCTGACACTGCCGGCCGGCTGCGCCACGGCGGAAATCTCGATCCGGCCGGAGGACGTCAGCGTCGAGCGCGAGGGCGCCGCGCCCCTGCCCGCCACCGTCGAGTTCGTCCGCGACATGGGATCGGCCGTGGAGGTGTATCTCGCCACCGCCGCCGGCCGCATCGTCGCCCAGCGCGCCGCCGGCCGGAACGATCTCCTGGTCGGCGACGCTGTCTCCCTGGCGCTCGATCCCGCCGCCATCGTCGTCTTCCCCGCCGGAGCTTCCGCGTGAGCGCCGCCGCGCCCGGAACGAAGGCCGGAGGCTGGCGTGAACAGGCGCCGCTGATCTTTCCGGCGCTGATGCTGCTCGCCTTCTTCGTCGTGCCTTTCGGCCTGATGATCGCCGTCTCGCTGTTCGAACGGGTCGCCGGCGGCTTCTACCAGCCGGTGCTGACCACGGCGAACTATGCCCGCTTTCTCAGCCTGTTCTTCGGCAAGATCCTCGTCTTCTCGCTCGGCCTGTCGGCGCTGGTCTCGGCGCTCTGCCTGATCGTCGGCGCACCCTTCACCTATCTGCTGACCAAGCTCCGCCGGAAATGGCAGGTGCCCTGGCTGGTGGCGATGCTGGCGGTTCTCTCCCTGTCGGAGGTGATCATCGGCTTTTCCTGGTCGACCCTGCTCAGCCGCACGGCCGGCCTCTCCAACCTGTTCGTGTCCCTCGGCCTGATGGAGAACCCGGATGCCTGGACGCCCGGCTTCTTCGCCGTCCTTGCCGGCATGACCTACCAGGCCTTCCCCTATGCGGTGCTGGTGCTCTACCCGTCCTTCTCCCGGCTCGACCCGTCGCTGGCCGAAGCCGCCCGCACCCTCGGCGCCTCGCCGCTCAGGGCCTTCTTCACGGTGATCCTGCCGGCGCTGAGGATGGCGCTGATCGCCACCTTTATCATCGTCTTCGTCTTCGCACTGGGGGCCTATCTCCTGCCGCAACTCCTCGGCCGGCCGGAGCACTGGACCCTGTCGGTGCTGATCACCGACCAGGCGATCTACCAGTCGAACATGCCGTTTGCGGCGGCAATGGCGGTGTTCCTGGTGGTCACCAGCCTGTCGCTCGTGCTGCTGACCACGACGCTCGGCCGGAAGGGACGCGCGGCATGATCGGCACGTTCCTCACCCGCCTGTTCTTCGCCGCCGTCGGGCTGTTCATGGCGGCGCCGATCGTCGTCATCGCCGGCGTCTCGATCAACGAGAAGCGCAGCCTGACCTTCCCGCCCGAGGGTTTTTCGCTCGCCTGGTACGGCCAGATCTTCGCCGACGACGGCTGGCGTGGCGCGCTGACCACCTCGGTGCTGATCGCCCTCGGCGCGGCGACCATCGCCGTCCTCATCGCCCTGCCGATCGCCTATGCGCTGTGGCGCCGGGTCACGGCGATCGGCCGGGCCGTGCAGTTGCTCGGCGTCTCGCCCTTCGTCCTGCCGCCGGTGATCACCGCGCTCGGCGCTTTGTCCTTCTGGGCGACGATGGGCGGCTACGGCGCCTGGTACACGGTGGTCATTTCCCACGCGATCTTCTTCACCAGCCTGCCGCTGGTGACCATCTCGCTCGGCTTCCAGACCATCGACCGCGAGGTGACCGAGGCCGCGCGCACCATGGGGGCCAACGACCGGACCATCCTGACGACCATCGTGCTGCCGATGATCGCGCCCTACATCATCTCGGGCTTCGCCTTCGCCTTTGTCCTCTCGCTGAACGAGTACATCGTCGCCTACATGACGGTAGGCTTCACGCTGGAGACGGTGCCCATCAAGATCTTCAATGCCCTGCGCTACGGCTACACGCCGACCATGGCCTCGGTCTCGATCCTCTTCGTCGCCGTGGCGGTGGTGGTGTTCGGTTTCGTCGCCCGCTTCGGCGACCTGCCACGCCTTCTGGGCGCCTGGTCCAACGGAGACGGCAAGTGAAGGTCGCGGCCATCCAGATGGACGCCGCGATGACCGACGCAGCCGACCGGCACGCGGCGATCCTGCGCAGCCTTGAGGACGCGGCCGCAGCCGGTGCCGACCTCGCCGTCCTGCCCGAGCTTGCGCGGACCGGCTACGGTGCCGGGCCGACGATTGCCGACACCGCGAAGGACGCAGACGCCAGCCTTGCCGAGTGGCAGGATGCGTCCGACCGGCTCGGCATCGCCATCGCCATGGGGCTTGCGATCCGCATGCCTCACGGCGTCGACAACGCCGCCGCGCTCATTGCACCGGGCCGTGCGCCGGTCCTCTACGCCAAGCGCATGCTCTATGGCGACTACGAGAAGGGCCTGTTCCGGCCCGGCGATGCGCCCTCGCCCATCGTCGAGATCGCCGGCCTGCGCTGCGGCCTGCTCGTCTGCTTCGACGTGGAATTCCCCGAACTGTGCCGCGACCTCGCGCTGCGAGGCGCCGAGGCGATCATCGTGCCGACGGCATTGCCCAGGAGCGACGGCGCGCGCTTCATCGCGCAGAATGTCGTGCCGGTGCGCGCCTTCGAGAACCAGCTCTTCGTCATCTATGCCGACCATTGCGGCAGCGAAGGCACCTTTGCCTATCAGGGCCTGTCGGTGATTGCGGGCCCGGACGGCTCGGTGCTGGCCTCGGCCGGCGAAAGCGACGCGGCGACGATCCTCGCCGATCTCGACCCCGGCGCATACGGCGCCAGCCGCGACCAGAACCCGTATCTCGCCGAGGTCGCCGCCCGCCTGCCGACCGGGCGCTGAGGCACCATCCCTGACACGACCGTGCGTCACCCAGCGGTTGCCGGTTCCGGCCCGGCCGGCCGACGCCGCTGCCGTTGAGCACGCAGTGCCTTGTCGATCTCCATGACGACCAGCACCGACAGCGCCATCGGCACCAGCAGCGCCCATTGCTCCCACGGGATCGGCGCAAGGTCGAGCACGTCGCGCAGGCCCGGCGTGAAGGCGGCGCCGATATGGATCGCCTGCGCCGCGATGATCGAGCCGAGCAGCGGCCAGTTGTTCGCCAGGGGCACCCGAAACGCCGAAATCGTTTCCGACCGGCAATTCATCACATGCACGTTCTCGAAGGCGACCATCAGGAACAGAAGGACGTTGCGGGCCTCGAACTCGCTCCAGCCCGCCGAGATCGCCCAGGCGAAAACCAGATAGCCGACGATGCCGATCACCGCCCCCGACAGAGCCGTCTGGCGGATCATCAGGCCATCGAAGATCGCCTCGCCCGAGCGCCGCGGCGGCCGCGACAGGAGGCCCGGCTCGGGCTTTTCCAGCGCCAGCGCGACATGCTGACCGCCATTGGTGACGAGATTCAGCCAGAGCAGTTGCACCGCCGTCAGCGGCACCGGAAAGCCGGTGAACAGCGCCATCAGGAAGAACACCGCCTCGGCAGCGCCCGTGCTGATCGCCAGATAGATCACCTTGCGGATATTGGCGTAGGCGGCGCGGCCTTCGTGGATGCCGGCGGTGATCGAGGCGAAATTGTCGTCGGTCAGAACGAGATCGGCCGCGTCGCGGGCCGCGTCGGTGCCGTCGCGCCCCATCGCGACGCCGAGATCGGCCCGGTGCAGCGCCGGCGCGTCGTTGACGCCGTCGCCGGTCATCGCCACGACATGACCGCCGCGCTGCAAGGCCTCGACGATCCGCACCTTGTGGGCCGGTTCGACCCGGGCAAACACGGACGTCGCCGCGATGCGCGCGTCTGTACCCGTGGCCGGATCGTCCATCTGGCGGCCGGTCATCACCTCCTCGGGCCGGGCCGCGATGCCCAGATCGCGGGCGATCGACAGTGCCGTGGCCGCATGGTCGCCGGTGATCATCTTCACCGCGACGCCGGCGCCGCGGCAATCGGCGACGGCCGCCTTCGCTTCCGTGCGCAGCGGGTCGATGAAGCCGACGAGGCCGAGAAGGGTCAACCCTTCCAGCGGCTGGTCCATCGGCGGCAGGCGGCCCGCGGTCTCGTCCCGGCCGAGGGTCCTCGCGGCAACCGCCATGACGCGATAGCCCTGCCCGGCCATCTCGTCGGCGAGCGCCAGCACCGCGTCCACATCGACGCCGAGGCAGCGCGGCACCAGCACCTCCGCCGCGCCCTTGACGTGCAGGCGGAGGGTACCGCCCTGCTCGTCGAGGCTCGCGGCATATTTGCGCTCGGCCGAGAACGGCAGTTCGGCGATCCGCCGTGCTGCGTGGCGCAGCGCGGTGACGTCCAGTCCGCTCTTCATCGCCAGAACGAGAAAGGCCAGGTCGACGGTGTCGCCGCTGCGCCCCGCCTCACCGCCGTCCGGATCGAAGGCCGCGTCGTTGCAGAGCGCGGCAGCGGCAGCGAGATCCCGGGCCGCCTCCTGCGCCGGCGGGGCGAGCGGCGCCTCTCCCTGCAGCAGCCGGCCACCCAGTTCGAAGCCGGCGCCCTCGATCGCGACCGCCCCGTGCCCGGGCAACCACAGCCGCTTGGCCGTCAGCTGGTTGCGCGTCAGCGTGCCGGTCTTGTCGGTCGCCACCACCGTACAGGCGCCCAGGCCCTCGACGGCCGGCAGATGCCGCACGATGACGTTGCGCCGGGCCATCCGGCGCGTCGCCACCGACAGGGCCACGGTGACGGCCACCGGCAGCCCTTCCGGGATCACCGAGACGGCCAGCGCCACGGCCACGAAGAAAGTCGCCTGCAGCGAGGCCCCCGTGCTGAATTGCTGGGCAACGACGACCGCCACCAGGGCGAGTGCGACGAGGCCGAGCATGCGGGTGAAACGGTCGAGCTTGACGGTCAGCGGCGGCGGCGCCGAGGCCTCCTGCAGCGAGCCGGCGATCTGCCCGAGCTCGGTATGGGTGCCGGTGGCGACGATCATCGCCTGGCAGCGTCCGCGATGCAGCGTCGAGCCGGCGAACAGCATGGTTGCACGCTCCGCAAGCGGCGTGTCCGGTGCCAGCGCCCCGCCGGCGGCCTTCTCCACCGGCAGCGATTCCCCGGTGAGCGCGGATTCGTCGGCCTGGAGTTCGGAGGCGGACAGCAATCGCAGATCGGCCGGGACCCGGTCACCGGCCTCCAGGATCACCACGTCGCCGGGCACCAACGCCTTGCTGTCCGTCAGACGCACCGTCCCCTGCCGCCAGACGCGGCAGACGGTGGTGATCGCCGTGCGCAGCGCGGCGGTGTTGGCTTCCGCCCGCGATTCCTGCGCCGCGCCGATGGCGGTGTTGATGGCCAGGACGATGAAGATGAAGACCGCCTGGTCGATCTCCGCAAGGACGAGCGATACGGCCGCAGCGGCGAGCAGGAGATAGATCAGCGGGCTCTTCAACTGACCGAGGACGATCAGCGCCAGCGAGCGCGACGGCGGCTCCGGCAGCGCGTTCGGGCCGTACTCGACCAGTCGCCGTGCCGCCTCGCCATCGTCGAGCCCGGCGGCTGCCGTGCCGAGCCTGCCGAAGGTCGCGGCTTCGTCGAGCGCGTGC
Source organism: Aurantimonas sp. (assembly GCF_964217435.1). Taxonomy (NCBI): domain Bacteria; kingdom Pseudomonadati; phylum Pseudomonadota; class Alphaproteobacteria; order Hyphomicrobiales; family Aurantimonadaceae; genus Aurantimonas; species Aurantimonas sp. The sequence continues at coordinate 12,424 of NZ_CAXPJM010000016.1, forward strand.
CATCCATCCGCCGGCTGCTGGCCCGGCTCCGGATCTGCGCTCATTGGGCTCATCGGATCGCTCACAATCATTGCGCGGCCCGGATCTTGGCGTGAGGGGGCGTGCCGGCAGGATACAACCCGCCGCACCGCGGGGCCCTGTTCGACCGGGCGGGCGAAACCGCCTTGCGCGTCATCGGCGCCCTATCGCGACATCAGAACCGGCACGGTCATGTGCTGCAGGATATGCCGGGTGACGCCGCCGAAGAGCATCTCGCGCAGCCGCGAATGGCCGTAGCAGCCCATCACCAGAAGATCGTGGCCGTGATCCACGAGTTGCGCCAGGACCTCGTCGCCGACGGAGATCTCGCCGCTGTGCGAACGGGCCGCCTCGGCCCTGATGTCGTGCCGGGCCAGCGCCAGCGCCATGTCGTCGGCAGGGGCCAGGCCGGCCTTGGCGCCCGCCTTGTCCGGGTCGATGCAGAGCACCCGCACCAGTGACGCGTCCTTCAGAAGCGGCAGCGCATCGAACACGGCGCCCGCCGATTCGCGGCTGCCGTTCCAGGCGACGAGAGGCTGCTTGCCCACCTGCGCATATTCGCCGGCATAGGGCACGAACAGCACCGGTCGCCCGGTCTCGATCAGGAGATCGGTCAGTGGCACGTCGGCGCCGCCGGCCGCCTGCCCGACCACGACGAGATCGGCCACGAGGGCATTCCGCGTCCAGACCGTGTCCGCATCGCCTGCCATCGGCTCCTCGCGCCGCCATTCGGTCGAGACGCTGGCGTTCGCGGTCGCCGTCTTGAAGACCTCGGCAATGGCATCGGCCTCGCTCTGCGCGGCCTGCCGGGCCTGGTCGATATATTCCAGCGAGACCTCGGTCGGAATGCTGACCACCACGTCCTGCACGACATGCAGACCGACCAGATGGGCGCCCTGCCGCTCGGCGATCGCCAGCGCCGTCCGCAGGATCGCGCCGGCGCGCTCGCTGTTGTCGAGGCAGACCAGTATCGTCCGGTACATGGAAAACTCCCTTGGCTCGGCCGCGACGGGGCCGTCATTCACCCGACCATAGCCCGACGCCGCACGAGCACCCTTGACCTCGCGCAAATCCGCCAAGACCCGGCGGGCCGATCGCGGAGACGGGACGGGATTTCGCGGCGCGCCGCCGTTTTGTCGCCGGGCGGCATTGGCCGCCCCCCGTCCCCGCGGCTATAGGCAGAGGGAACGCGAATGACCGGAGTTGTCCCGTGGCCGAACATCGTTTCCAGCCGACACGCTTCCACAACACGCTGGGCCCGCACGAGCCGGCGCTGAGCATTGCGCCGGGCGACACCGTGATCACCGACACGCTCGACGCCTGGGGCGCCGACGCCACCGGCGCCTTCGTCGGCGCGCGGCCGAACCCGATGACCGGTCCCTTCCTCGTCGAAGGCGCCGAGCCGGGCGATACGCTGCGCGTCACCATCGAGCGCATGACGCCGAACCGCGACCGCGGCTGGACCTTCTCCGTCCTGGCGCCGAACGTCGTCGATCCGCAGCGCGCCGCGCAGATGCCGGAGCGCGAGCGGGTCGAGTGGATCATCGACAAGGATGCCGGCGCCGTGCGGCTGGAGAACCCGCCGACGCGGCTACGCGACTGGGTGTTGCCGCTGGCGCCGATGATCGGCTGCTGCGGCGTCGCGCCGGCGCTCGGCCAGGCCATCTCCACCGCCACCAGCGGTCCCCATGGCGGCAACATGGACTATCGCGGCATCACGGCCGGCGTGACCCTGTCATTCCCGGTCTTCCGGCCCGGCGCCCTGTTCTTTCTCGGCGATTGCCACGCCTGCCAGGGCGATGGCGAGATCGTCGGCACCGGCATCGAGACCTCCTTCGAGGTCGCCTTCACCGTGGAGATCGACAAGGGCCGCACCATCGGCTGGCCGCGCGGCGAGGATGCGCAGGGCATCTTCACCCTCGGCAATGCCCGCCCCCTCGACCAGGCCCTGCAGCACGCCACGACGGAAATGCTGGACTGGCTGTCCCGCGACTACGCAATGGACTCGGTGACGGCGAGCCACTTCCTCGGCCAGACGGTCCGCTACGACGTCGCCAACGTCTTCAACCCGGCCTATTCCGTCGCCTGCCGGATTGCGAGAGAGGACCTCGAACGGGCCGGCGCCGCCGCGTGACCACCGGGCCGTTTCCGAAGGTTTCGGAGGATCGGCGACAAGATCGTTGCGCGACGGGCTTTCCGTGCGCGGGTCTGCTGCTAGCTTCGTTCCCGTCAACGAAACGCCACTGGAAGACTGTATGAACGCGCATGCGCTCGACGAGCAGACGGACGACTGGTTCTGGCGCCGGGAACGGGCCGACAGACTGTCGGTCATCATCGACGCCGCCGACTTCTTCAAGGCGGCCAAGGACGCCATGCTGCAGGCCCGGCATTCGATCCTCCTGATCGGCTGGGATTTCGACGCGCGGATCGACCTGGAGCCGGAAGGCAAGACGCTGGACGGCCCCAACCCCGTCGGCCCGTTCCTCACATGGCTCGGCAAGCGCCGGCCCGAGCTCGATATCCGGATCCTCAAATGGGATACCGGCATGATGTACTCGATCGGCCGCGGCGAGACGCCCCTCACCCTGCTCCGCTGGAAACTGTCCGGCCCGGTGCAGATGCGGCTCGACGGCGTGCATCCGCCGCTCTCGACACATCACATGAAACTGCTGGTCATCGACGAGGCACTGGCCTTCTGCGGCGGCATCGACATGACCACGGGGCGCTGGGACACCCGCGAACACGCCGAGGCGAGCCCGGGCCGCCTGTCGCCCCGCAAGGCGCCGCTCGGCCCCTGGCACGACGCGACGACCTGCGTCACCGGTCCGGCGGCCAAGGCGCTCTCCGATCTTGCCCGCAGCCGCTGGGCCCATGCGACGGGCAAGATGCTCGGCCCCTTCGCCGGCGACTTCGACATCTGGCCCAGCGACGTGACGGTGGATTTCGAGAATATCGACGTCTCGATCTGCCGTACGGTGCCCGAGCATCTCGAACGTCCGCAGGTAACCGAGATCGAACGCGCGACGCTGGCGGCCATCGCGACGGCCAGGCACCGCCTCTATATCGAAAGCCAGTATTTCGCCTCCCGCCGGATCGCGGAGGCGATCGCCGAACGGCTGGCCGAACCGGACGGGCCGGAGATCCTCGTGGTCAATCCCGACACGGCCGATGGCTGGCTGGAAGCCGAGTTCATGGATTCGTCACGCATCCGCATGATGCAGATCGTCCGCCAGGCCGACCACAACGACCGCTTCCGGCTGGTCTATCCGGTGAACGCCGCCGGCACGCCGATCTACGTCCATGCCAAGATCATGATCGCCGACGTCCGCCTGTTGAAGATCGGTTCCGCCAATCTCAACAACCGGTCCATGGGCTACGACAGTGAGTGCGACCTCGTCATCGAATCCGAGGACGATCCCGCGGTCGCGAAGCGGATCGCCCATATCCGGGACGATCTTCTCGCCGAGCATCTCGACCTCTCCGAGGACGCGGTTCGCGACGCGCTGGCCGACGGCGGATCGATGATCGCCCTCGTCGACAGGGTCAGCGCCACGAACGGCCGCCGCCTGGTGCCGCTGCCGATGCGCGAACTCACCCCGGACGAGGAGATGCTGGCCGAATCCAACCTCGCCGACCCGCTGCGCCCCGGCCGGCTCAAACGGACGTTCCGCAAGCTGCTCGGCTGATCACCGCCAGCGGCGGCGATCGGAGCATGCGCGCCACCCGTGCCGCAGCCCTGCCGCACGGTCGCCCTTCGGTTCAATCGGCCTCGCTCATGGCTCGGCGCAGCTTTCGGATCATCACGCCCCGCGCCTTGTCGCCGGCCGCGTTCTCCAGCCGCTCGTTGATGTCGAGAAGCAGGCGGGACACCTCGTTGTGCCAGTCCAGATGGCCCGGCTGGTCCGGATCGATACGGGAGGCGGGTTCCGAGGATACCGGAACGGCCGACCGCGCCGTCAGCCTGAACGCCGCGTCAAGTTGCGGGATGACGATGCGCTCCTGGGCGACCACGCCCGTGAGCCGCGCTTTCAGTGCGTCGATGGCCTCCACCTCGCCATGGACGAGAAACACGCCGGCCGCCACCGGGCAGCGCTCGGAGAGCCATTCCCGCAATTCCGGCCCGTCGGCATGGCCCGAATAGAGATCGATCGCCCGGATCTTGGCCCGCACGATCACCTCGTCGCCCTGAATGCGGACCGTCGACGCCCCGTCCCGCAGGATGCGGCCGAGCGTTCCCTGGGCCTGGAAGCCGACGAACAGCACCGTCGCCTGCGGCCGCCACAGCCAGTTGCGCAGCCGATGGCGGATCCGCCCCGCCTCGCACATGCCGCTGGCGGCGATGACGATGTGAAAGCCCTTCAGCCGGTCGAGCGCCTTGCTCTCCTCGGCGGATTCGGTGAAGCGGATATTCGGCGATGTCAGCGCCCGCGACAGGATCTCGCCATGATCCAGTTCCCTGGCATGCCGGGCGAAGACGCCGGTGGCGCGGGTGGCCAGCGGCGAGTCGATGATGATCGGCACCGCCGGCAGATCGCCGCTCTCGATCAGGATCTGCAGGTCGACGAGCAGTTCCTGGGTCCGCTCCACCGCAAAGGACGGAATCAGCAGCGCCCCGTCCGGGTCCAGCGCGGCCTCCACCGCCTCGCGCAATAGCCGGCGGCGATCCGCCTCGCTCGCCCCCTCCCGGTCGCGATCGCCATAGGTGCTCTCGCAGATGACGTAGTCGAAGCCGGAGGGCGCCGATGGATCGGCCTGCAGCAGCTTGTGCTCCGGTCCGATGTCGCCGGAAAACAGCAGGCGCCGCGGACGCTCACCGGGCGCCGGACATTCGAGCTCGATGGAGGCCGAGCCGAGCAGGTGCCCGGCGTTCCAGTAGCGCGCCCTTATGCCGCCGGCGACGGTGAACCAGTCGCCCAGCGCCACGGGCGCGAACTGCTTCAGGCAGTTCACCACATCGGCGCCGTCGTAGATCGGCACGACCGTGCGCCGGCCCCGGCGCTTGTTGCGCCGGTTCAGATGCGCGACCTCGGTGTCCTGGATGTAGGCGGAATCGGGCAGCATCACTGTGCACAGATCCTCGGTCGCGCGGCTCGCGAAGATCGGACCGGCAAAACCCGCCTTCGTCAGCTTGGGAAGCAGTCCGGAATGGTCGATATGGGCGTGGGTCAGGAGCACCGCGTCGATGCCCTTCGGATCGAAGGGAAAGTCGCGATAGTTCAGTTCCTTTTCGGCCTTCGAGCCCTGGAACAGACCGCAGTCGATCAGTATCCGCCTGCCGTCCGCCTCGAGCTCGTAGCAGGAGCCGGTGACGGCACGCGCCGCACCGTGAAAGCGCAGGACGGGCTCGGCGAGCGTGTCGCGTCCTTCTGTCTGCAGTGCCGGATGGTCGTCCACGGGCGTCTCCTCAGGCTCGGGGTCCGGGATGGAAGGGAACGGCGGCAGGGCCCGGGCGGAGGACGCCGAAGACGGATGCTGCCGCTCGGCCTCCTATAGTTCTCGCTCCGGGGACGACGGCCCCGGGTGCGACAGGCGCGTTCCGTCGTCAGGCGCTTGCCGACAGCAAGTGGTCCCGGACCCATTGCACGATCTGCCCCGTTCCCATGGCGCCGGAGGTCCGCGCCACCTCCCGCCCCTTGGCGAACAGGATCATCGTCGGGATGCCGCGGATCGACAGGCGGGAAGCGGCCGCCTGCTCGGCGTCGGAATTGAGCTTGATCAGGCGGACATGCGGTTCGAGTTCCGCGGTTGCCGCCGCATAGGCCGGCGCCATGGACAGGCACGGGCCGCACCAGGGCGCCCAGACATCCACCAGAACCGGAATCGTGCTGCGGGAGACCTGACGATTGAAGACCGCCGCGTCGACATCTTCGGGATGACCGGCAAACAGCTTCGATTTGCATTTCCCGCATCTGGCGGCGAGCGCCGGCCGGTCCGGCGCGATACGGTTGATGCCGCCGCATCTGGCGCAGACGACGAGGTTATCGCTCATGGCATCAGCCTTCGAAATTGTTGCCCGGTCATGATAGCGCAGCCTCCGCCGGACGCGAGGCTACCCCCTCGCCGGCCTCTGCGCGTGCGACATGCTGCTTCACGGCGACGAAGCTGTCCGGCGTGACGGAGATCGAATCGATGCCGCATTCGACGAGGAAGGCCGCGAAGGCCGAATTGTCGCTGGGCGCCTGGCCGCAGAGGCCGACCTTGGCGCCGGCCCGGTGCGCCTCGCCGATCACGTGGCGGATCATCCATTTCACCGCCGGGTTCTCCTCGTCGAAGGAGGCGGCGAGAAGGTCCGAATCCCGGTCGATGCCCAGCGTCAGCTGGGTCAGGTCGTTGGAGCCGATCGAGAAGCCGTCGAACCTTGTGGCGAACTCGCCTGCCAGGATCACGTTGGCGGGAATCTCGCACATCACATAGACCTGCAATCCGTTCTCGCAGCGCACCAGCCCGTTCTCGGCCATCACCGCGAGCACGCGATCGGCTTCCTCAAGCGTGCGGCAGAATGGGATCATGACGATGACGCCGGTAAAGCCCATCTCCTCGCGCAGCTTGCGGATCGCCCGGCATTCCAGCGCGAAGCCCTCGCGGTACTGGGGCGAATCGTATCGCGAGGCACCGCGGAAGCCGAGCATAGGGTTCTCCTCCTCGGGCTCGAAGGCCCGGCCGCCGAGGAGATGGGCATATTCGTTGGTCTTGAAGTCGCTCATCCGCACAATGCAGGGCTTCGGATGGACGGTCGCGGCGATGCGGGCGAGCCCCTCGGCCAGCCGGTCGACGAAGAAGGCGGGCTTATCCCCGTATCCGCGGGTGATCTCGGCGATCTCCTCCCGTTCCGCCGCGTCGGCGACGCGCTCGGGATGGACCAGCGCCATCGGGTGGATCTTGATGGCGTTGTTGATGACGAATTCCATCCGCGCCAGCCCGACCCCGTCGGCCGGCAACCGCCACCAGCGCATCGCCGCGGCGGGATTGGCGAGGTTCAGCATGATGCGGGTCCGGGTCGGCGGGACATCGGCGAGATCGAGGACGTCGGCCGTCACCTCGGCCTCGCCCTCATAGACAAAGCCGACCTCGCCCTCGGCGCAGGAGACCGTCACCTCCTGCTCGTCATGCAGGATCTGCGTGGCATTGCCCGTGCCGACGATCGCCGGCAGGCCGAGTTCGCGGCTGACGATGGCGGCATGCGAGGTGCGTCCGCCATGGTCGGTGACGATCGCTGCGGCGCGCTTCATGATCGGCACCCAGTCCGGATCGGTGATCTCCGTGACCAGCACCGATCCGTCGACGAAGCGTGCGATCTCGCTGGCATCCCTGATCACGCAGACCGGGCCCGAGACGGCGGCCTCCCCGATCGACAGGCCGGCGCAGAGCTCGCGGCCATGCGCGCCGACATGGTAGCGCTTCACCGCGCCGATTTCGCGCCGCGACTGCACCGTCTCGGGCCGCGCCTGGACGATGAACAGCGCGCCGTCGCGGCCGTCCTTGGCCCATTCCATGTCCATCGGGCAGCCGTAATGGGCCTCGATGATCACCGCCCAGCGGGCCAGCGCCAGAATGTCGGCGTCATCCAGCACGAACTGCCGACGCTCGAAGAGCGACGTCGCGACGTTCTTGACCGGCCGGTCTCCGCTCCTCGCGTAGACCATCTTCTCGTCCTTGGCCCCGAGCGCCCGGTGGATGATCGGCGTCAGCGCCGGATCGTCGAGAAAGGGCTTGAACACCTGATACTCGTCCGGATCGACGGCGCCCTGCACGACATTCTCGCCGAGCCCCCAGGCGGCATTGATCAGCACGACGTTGTCGCAGCCGGTGTCGGTGTCGAGCGAGAACATCACCCCCGACCCGCAGAGATCGGACCGCACCATCCGCTGCACCCCGACGGACAGGGCCACCTTGAAATGGTCGAAGCCCTTGGCCTCGCGATAGGCGATCGCCCGGTCGGTGAACAGCGAGGCGTAGCAGCGACGACAGGCGTCCAGCACGGCGGACGGGCCGGACACGTTGAGGAAGGTTTCCTGCTGCCCGGCGAAGCTGGCGTCCGGCAAGTCTTCTGCCGTCGCGCTGGAGCGGACGGCCACGTCGACATCCTCGATGGACGAACGCCGCGACAGCTCGCGATAGGCTTCGCCGATGGCCGCCGCCATCTCGGGGGGCCAGTCGCCGCGCACGAAGGCGGCGCGGATCGTGCTGCCGGCCTCGGCCAGGGTGATCTTGCCGGCGGCGCGTGCATCCAGCGTGTCGCGCAGGACGGCATCGAGCCCGTTGGCCGTCACGAAGCGGCGGTAGGCGTCCGCGGTCGTGGCAAATCCCGGCGGCACCGCCACGCCGGCCGGGGCCAGCGCACGCACCATTTCGCCGAGCGAGGCATTCTTGCCGCCGACCCGCGCCACGTCACCGCGCCCGGTCGATTCGAACCAGAGGATTTCCCTGTCGGGCATGTTCCGTCTCCTTCGATGTCCGGACGGATGGCCGCGAACCATCGTTCAAGCCGCGTCAAAAATGCTGCGCGAGGGCGCGTGCGATCAGCGGTAACCGGCCTTGAACCCGGCAATCGCCTTCAAGGTCGCGGTGGCAATCGCCATGGCCGGGGTGTTGCCGCGGGCCGCCGCCACGGTCTGATCGTCGTGGTGGCCTTCGCCCTCCCGCAGCACACAGTGCCAGTGCCCGCCAGGACCCGTGCCGCCCCGCAGGATGATGCTCCAGCCCGGAAGGGTCTTCGCGACCATCGCCAGAGCCCCGTCGGCGGACGCCAGGGCGAGGTCGGCGTCCACGGCGCTCTCGACTGACGACGCATGCTCATGAAGGGCCGTGCGAAGCTCGGCGTCCAGCGCAGGGTCGGGGTCGGGCGCGGCCTCGCACCGCGCCAGGATTGCGTTCAGATCGGTCGTGACCATGATGGGCTCCTTCCCCGCCGGCCCCCGGGTTTCGGATCGGGGAACCGGCCGATGTCACAATGGGGGAGGATCACCCCGACGGGATTGATCTGGCGCAAGCACACGCAGCGATCGTCGCTTTACCCATGGTCCGGGATGCTGCCGTGCCGCGGCTTCTGAAAAGTGGCCGGCCCGCGCTGCATCGGCGCTGCGCGCCATCGGGCCCAATCGACGCATCGGAGAGACGCTGTTGCTGCTCAATCTCGCCATCGGCACCCTGGTGATCGCGCTCACGGTCCTCGTTCACACGCTCGGCCTCGTCGCGCTCACCCGCGCCATGGCGTGGGTGATCCGCTGGCTGAACCTGAACCGCCACGCTCTCGGGCGGTCCCTGTCGATGCTCGGGACCGTGCTCGGCCTGTTCGCCCTGCACACGATCGAGATCTGGCTCTGGGCCTTCGCCTACATGCTGCTGGGCGCCCATCAGAGCTTTGACGAGGCGCTGTATTTCTCGACCTCGACCTTCTCCACGGTCGGCTATGGCGACGTGGTGCTGCTGCCGGAATGGCGGTTGCTGGGGGCGCTGGAAGGGGTCGGCGGCTTCATCCTGATCGGCTGGTCGACCGCCTATCTCGTCGCCGCCTCGACCCGTCACGGGCCGTTCAGGATCGGCGTGCATTTCTGATGCCCCGCCGCGCCAAGATCGGCCGCGGAAGCGTCAGTGCGGCCCGCCGGCCGTTCCCGGATTGAAGGACGGCGCGTCGCTGGCCGGAAAGGATTCCTTCCCCGCCTCGTCCAAAAGGTCACCGATCCGGCGCTTCATCTCGGCGGTCTCCTTCGCTGCGACAGTCAGATCGTGGACGTGAACGTCCGTCCCGCCATTGCGCCGCATGATGTCCACGGCGCGGACCTCGTGCTCGGGATCGCGGACATGCGCCCACAGAAGCAACCCGCCATCGGCAAGCTGCTCTTCCAGGCGCCGCGAATACTGGCGCTCGATCGTCCGGTCGAGGACGCTGCCGAGCGAGCCGGCGATACAGCCGGAAACCGAAGCAGCCGCGATCGCCGCGGCAAGCGTGCCGCCGGAGGCCAGCATGGCGCCGGCCGCAGCGACGGCACCGACATAGATGAGCATCCCCGCGACCATGCCTTCGGCATCGCCGAGGCTCTCTTTCGAGACATAGGCGACGACGGGGACGGCCGGATCATCCTCCAGGTCGCGCACCGATGTGTAGCGGTGGCCGAGCTTCGCTTCGACGGCCGCGCGGCTGGCCAAAAGGCTGATCTCCGCCCGATCGAAGCCGCCGAGCAGCAGATCGTCGATCGCCGCCTGGAACTGCGTCCGGTCGTGGAAGACGCCCACGGCCTCGCGCACCTGTGTCACGTCGTTCATGGCCAATCTCCCTGGTAACGACAGCGCGGCCGGCGCGATGCAGCATTGACGCCGGATGCCTGATGCGGCGGATGTCCCGCGCGCCCGGACCGACGGCGCGCACGCCGGGCATCGTGCAGGATGGCCCCGACCGCGGCGCGCGGCCTTGATCCCGATCAACCGCAGGGTCCGGCGGATTGAGGCAGGTCAAGGTCTCCCGGCTCCGCGGATGCTCGTCTGGCCGCATGACGGACAATGCTGTCTTTGCGATGCAGGACGTCACGAAGGTCTACAGGACCGGCGGTGCGGACGTCTGGGCGCTGCGCGGCGTCAGTGCCGAGCTTGCGGCCGGCGAGGTCGTGGTCATGCTCGGCCCGTCCGGCTCCGGCAAGTCGACGCTTCTCAACATCATGGGTGGGCTCGACCGGCCGACCGACGGCCGCGTCAGCTTTCAGGGCAATGACCTCAGCGGCGCAAGCGACCGCGAACTGACGCTGTACCGGCGCAACCATGTCGGCTTCGTCTTCCAGTTCTACAATCTTGTCCCCAGCCTGACCGCCCGCGAGAACGTCGCGCTGGTCACCGAGATCGCGCGCAATCCGATGACACCGTCGCAGGCGCTGGAACTCGTCGGGCTGACCGAGCGCCGCGACCATTTCCCGGCGCAATTGTCGGGCGGCGAGCAGCAGCGCGTCGCCATCGCCCGGGCCATCGCGAAGCAGCCGGAAGTGCTGCTGTGCGACGAGCCCACCGGTGCGCTCGACTCGGCGACCGGCATCATGGTGCTGGAGGCGCTGACCGCCATCAACCGGACCCTCGGCACGACCACCGCCATCATCACCCACAATGCCGGCATCCAGGCGATCGCCCACCGCGTCTTCCAGTTCGTCGACGGGCGGATCGAGAGCACGCACCGCAACGAAACGCGCCTGGCCCCGAGCCAGGTGAGCTGGTGATCCCGGTGGGCGCGCTGGACCGCAAACTCCTGCGCGATCTCATGCGCCTCTGGGCGCAGGGCCTGGCGGTGGCGCTGGTCATGGCCTGCGGGGTGATGACGATCATCATCGCGGTCGGTGCGCACCGCTCCCTGCTCCTGACCCGCGAGGCCTATTACGAGCGCTACCGCTTCGCCCATGTCGTGGCCGAGGCGAACCGGGCGCCGCTGTCGCTCGACAAGGCGATCTCGGAGATTCCCGGCGTCGCCTCCTTCGAGATGCGGATCAGCCGCCGGGTGCTGCTCGACCTGCCGCAGATGCGCGAACCCGCCTCCGGTCAGGTGATCTCGCTCCCCGCCCATGGCGAACCCCGGGTCAATCGGCTGCTGGTGCGTCGCGGCAGGCTCCCCGAAGCCGGCCGGGCCAACGAGGTCGCCGTCAACGAGGATTTCGCCAAGGCCCACGCCTTCCGCATCGGCGACAGCTTTTCGGCGATCCTCAACGGACGCAAGGAACGGCTGCAGATCACCGGAACGGTCCTGTCGCCGGAGTTCATCTACACGATCGGGCCGGGCGACATGGTCCCCGACCCGCGCCGCTACGCCATCCTCTATATGCCCGAGGACGTGCTGGGCCCGGTGTTCGACCGCAAGGAGGCGTTCAACAATCTGGTCCTGCGGCTGATGCCCGGCGCCAGCGAGCCGGCGGTGCTGATGGCGGTGGACCGCCTGCTCGAGCCCTATGGCGGCATGGCAGCCTATGGGCGCAAGCATCAGATGTCGCACGCCTTTCTCGACGCCGAGCTGGACCAGCTCGCAGCCATGGCGCGGATCATCCCGCCGATCTTCCTGCTCGTCTCGGCCTTCCTCATCAACATCGTGCTGACGCGGCTGGTGGCCCTGGAGCGCGAACAGATCGGCCTCCTGAAGGCGCTCGGCTATTACGATCGCACGATCGCCTGGCACTACGCCAAGCTGGTGATCGCGATCTCGGCGGTCGGCGTGGCGATCGGCGCCGGCGCCGGAACCTGGCTGGGGCGCGGGCTCGCCCGCCTCTATGGCGAGTTCTTCTCCTTTCCCTTTCTGGTGTTCCAGTCGAGCCCGGACCTCTATGCCATCGCCGCCGGCATCTCGATCGCCGCGGCGCTGGCCGGGGCGATGAAGGCGATCCTGTCCGTCCTGGCGCTTGATCCCGCCGTGTCGATGCGTCCGCCGGCGCCGGCACGCTTCGGCCGGTCGCTTCTCGCCCGCCTGGGACTGTCGAACCTCTTCTCCAAGCTCACGGTGATGGCGTTCCGCCAGCTGCTGCATCAGCCGGTCCGTGCCGCGCTGACCAGCCTCGGCATGGCTCTCGGCGTCGCGCTTCTGGTCACGGCGCTGTTTGCGCGCGACTCGGTCGACTTCATGGTGGAAACGGTGTTCTGGCGAGCCGATCGGCAGCATGCGAGCCTCGCCTTCGGCGAACCGGCGCAGCCCTCCGTCATGGCGGCCGTGCGCCATCTGCCCGGCGTCGTCGCCGCCGAGCCCTATCTCAGCGTGCCGGTCATCCTCAGCAACGGCAATCGGTCACGCCGCCTCGCCATCACCGGAAAGCCGCCGGCAACCACGCTTTCCCGGGTCCTGGACGCGAGCTTCGATCCGATGGTGCTGCCATCCGACGGCGTCGTCATTTCCGAACGCGTCGCCCAGGTGCTCGGTTTGACCCAGGGCGGAACGGCGAATGTCGAGGTACTCACCGGCCGCCAGATCACGACCACCGTACGCATCAGCGCCGTCGTCCAGAGCTTTCTCGGGCTGGGCGTCTTCATGGACATCGACGCCCTGTCGCGCCTCACCGGCGAGGGACCGCGCGTCGGCGGCGCGCATCTGGCGGTCGACACGGCCGCGCTCGATGCCCTCTACGCGGCGATCAAGTCGACGCCGGCGATCGCGTCGCTCGGTCTGCAGACCCTGTCGCGCGACAAGTTTCGCGAGACGATCGACCGCAACATCTCGATCATGACGACCCTCTACCTGACGCTGGCGATCATCATCGTCTTCGGCGTGATCTACAATTCGGCACGTATCCAGCTGTCGGAACGGGCGCGGGAACTCGCCAGCCTGCGGGTGCTCGGCTTCACCCGGATGGAGGTCTCGCAGGTCCTCCTGACCGAACTCCTGCTGGTCGTCATCCTTGCGCAGCCCCTCGGCTGGGCGCTGGGGGCCGGCTTCGCGATGCTGGTGACGGACGGATTCGCCAGCGACCTCTTCCAGATCCCGCTGGTGCTGGAGCCCGCCATCTTCGCCAAGGCGAGCCTCATCGTTCTGGCGGCCGCCGCGGGCTCCGCCCTGCTGGTGCGTCGCCGGGTCGACCGCCTCGACCTGATCCGCGTCCTGAAGACGAGGGAGTAATCCATGGCACGCTGGCTGAAATACGTCCTGCTCGCGCTGGTCCTCGGCGGTCTCGCCTTCGCCGCCTACGAGGCCCTGCGCCCGAAGCCGATCCCCGTCGACATCGCCGTCGTGACCACCGGCCCTCTCACCGTCACCGTCGACGAGGAAGGCATCGCCCAGTACCGCGACGTCTACACGGTGTCGGCGCCCTATGCGGCCCGAACCGAGCGCAGCCCCCTGCATGTCGGCGACCGGCTGGTGGCCGATCGCAGCCTGATCGCCACGCTGCATCCGATCGATCCGAGCTTCATCGACATGCGTTCGGAACGCGAATTGGCCGCTGCCGTCGGCGTTGCCCGCGCGGGGATCGAACTCGCCGAGACCGACCTGACCTTCGCCGCGACGGATCTCAAACAGGCCGAATCGGAGCTGCAACGTGCCGAGAAGCTGAAGGAAACCAACATCATCTCCGATGCCGCGCTGGAGGCGGCAAGAACCGCCGTCGAACTCAAGCAGGCCGCGCTGCAGCGCGCCGAGAACCAGGTGGCGCTCCGGCAGAGTGAACTGGTAAGCGCCCAGGTGCGGTTGATCCAGCCGGACGACGCGCCCTCGGTGGGCTCCCTGTCCGACCGCTGCGTTCCCCTGCTCTCGCCGACCGACGGCGTGGTGATCTCGGTGCCGGTGGAGAGCGAGGCGGTGGTGGCGGCCGGCACTGCCCTGGCCGAGATCGGCGACCCGCGCCGGCTGGAGGTGGTCGTCGACCTTCTCTCCTCGGACGCGGTCCGGGTGCGCGAGGGGGCTACGGCGATCATTGCCGACTGGGGCGGGCCCGATCTGACGGCGAAGGTGCGCCGCATCGAGCCGACCGCCTTCACCAAGGTGTCCGCCCTGGGCATCGAGGAGCAGCGGGTGAATGTGCGGCTCGACATGGACCCGACCGACGCCGAGACGCGCCTGCCCGGCCACCGCTACCGCGTCTTCGTCAGGATCGCCCTCTGGCAGGCCGACGCCGTCCGCCGGGTGCCGCTCGGCGCGCTGTTCCGCTCCGGCGACGCGTGGAATGTATATGTGGTCGAGGACGGCCGCGCGGTCATGCGGCCGGTCGACATCGATCACCGCGACGACGCGATGGCCGAACTGCGGGACGGCTTACCGGAGGGCGCGCGGGTCATCCTGTTTCCCAGCGACAGCGTCACCGACGGGGTCAGCGTCGTGTCCCGCGATATGGATGCGCTTTGAAGGCTGACGATGCGATGCCGGGACGCCGCGGCCCCCGAGACTATGCGTCACATGAGTTTGCCGAACGGTGCTGCGCCGTCCGGCACGCCGCAACGGTCAATCGGCGGTCTGCGAGTCCTGCGGGGACACGACGACGCTGTCGGTCTGTTCGGACGTGGTCCGGGTGGAATCCGGCTCCAGCGTATCGCCGTCGGGCTGCGTCGAATAACCGATCGCTCCGACGATGAAATAACCGACCACGATGAGGAATAGACCGGCGATCAGGATCAAGAGGACCGGACGCCCCCTGCTTCCCTGCCGGGCCTCGGTCGAACTGACTTTCTTGACCATGCAGTACGTGCTCCGTTTCGTGTTCCAACTCACAGAGTCAAACAGCCCGTAGCGCGATAGGTTGCGGATCGACCGGCGAGCACATTGCCGCATGCCCATCGCAGACGGACCGGCCACGCCTCGACACAACCGCCCGCCCATGACGGACGGGCTCGCTGCAAGCGCGCCTGCACAGGCGATGGCGACGCCCTACGGGACAAGCTCAGGCGCCGCGCCGTGAACGGCACGGACAGACCGTGTCGTCTCGAAAATCATTTAGCGATGTCAGGTGGGAAAGCTGGTCGGAGCGAGAGGATTCGAACCTCCGACCCCCTGAACCCCATTCAGGTGCGCTACCAGGCTGCGCTACGCTCCGACTGCGTCACTCCTAGAGGCCGGACGCTTTCGGTGCAACAGGAAAATCGGCGCGAAAGCGCTATCGTCCGGTGTCGATCGGCTGCGCATGCGGTGGCCCGGCACGCAGCGGCGGCAAGGCGGCAGTAGTCACGCAATGGCAGCCCGTACCGGCCGGTCAGCGGACCTGGTCGAGCAGGCGCTTGCACTCGAGAAGTTCGAGAATCACGTCGTCGAGGGCGGCGATGCTTTCGGCCGGAAGCCCGATGCTGGCATCTGCGGCAGGCTCGCGATAGCGCTTCAGGAAACCGCCGCGTGGCCTGGCCGGCTCATCCGGCTCCCGCATCTCCGGTTCGGGCGCAGCCATCGGCGCCGGCGCGGCCTCGGGCGTCGGCGGTTCGGGCAGCGGTTCGGTGGCGATCAGATCGAGATCGTGCAGCGGCGGCTGGGGCGCCTCGGCCGCGGGGGCGGCGGCAGCGGGCAGTCCCGCGCGACCCGCCTGGATCTGGGCCAGCGCGGCCATGTCGCCGGTTCCTATGGCAACGACGAAGCGCGGACCGTTCTCCCTGAGGATCCGCTGCACGCCCTTGATGGTGAAACCCTTGACGTAGAGCAGGTAGCGGATGCCGCGCAGCAGCTCGACATCGTCGGGCCGATAATAGCGGCGCCCCCCGCCCCGCTTCATCGGCTTGATCTGCTGAAAACGGGTTTCCCAGAACCGCAGCACATGCTGCGGCAGGTCGAGTTCGTCGGCGACCTCGCTGATGGTCCGGAAGGCGTCGGCGCTCTTGTCGGTCATGGTCGCAATCGTCGAGCCGTTTCGGCTATTCGGCCGCCGCGTTCAGCATGGCCATGGATTCGGTCTCTTTGTCGGCGCTGCCGCCGTCCTGCCGCTGCACATGCGCCTCGACGATCCGGTCCTTGAGGACGTTGGAGGGCTTGAACACGGCAACGCGGCGCGGAAGGATCGGCACTTCTTCGCCGGTCTTCGGATTGCGGCCGATCCGCTCGTTCTTCTCGCGCACCAGGAACGACCCGAAGGACGAGATCTTCACCGATTCCCCGCTGGCGATCGTCGAGCACATCTCGTCGAGGACCATTTCCACCAGCTGCGCAGACTCGGTTCGCGACAGCCCGATCTTGCGAAAGACGGCCTCCGAAAGATCCGCTCTGGTGAGAGTTCTCTCTCCCATCAATGTCCCCTAACTTTGCCGGAAGACCGCAGGGCGAAACATGCGGGCAGCGCCTTGTTCGTTGCGAACATTAACGAAAACAGCATGTGAATCAAGGATCGATGTCTACCAGCGGATCAGAACTGCCCCCCACGTAAACCCGCCGCCCATCGCCTCCAGAAGGACGAGGTCGCCGCGCTTGATCCGGCCGTCCCGCACGGCCGCGTCGAGCGCCAGCGGAATCGAGGCGGCGGAGGTGTTGCCGTGCTGATTGACGGTGATCACCACCTTTTCCGGCGCAATTCCCAGCTTGCGCGCCGAAGCGTCGATGATCCGGCGATTGGCCTGGTGCGGCACGAACCAGTCGACGTCGTCCGGCCCGATGCCGGCCGCCGCGAAGGAATCCTCGATCACGTCGGTGATCATGCCGACCGCATGCTTGAAGACCTCGCGGCCCTCCATGCGCAGCTTGCCGACGGTGCCGGTCGTGGACGGGCCGCCGTCGACATAGAGCTTGCCCTGGTGGGAGCCGTCGGAGCGCAGCTTGCTGGTGATGATGCCCTGGGCCGACCCGGCATCGGCAGCGTCCGCCGGCACCGCTTCCAGCACCACCGCGCCGGCGCCGTCGCCGAACAGGACGCAGGTGGAGCGGTCTTCCCAGTCGAGAATGCGCGAGAAGGTTTCCGCGCCGATGACCAGCGCCCGCTTGGCGGCACCGCCCTTCAGGTAGAGATCGGCGGTCGTCAACGCGTAGACGAAGCCGCTGCACACCGCGTGGACGTCGAAGGCGAAGCCATGGGTAATGCCCAGCTTGTGCTGCACCTGCACGGCGGAGGCCGGAAAGGTGTTGTTCGGCGTGGCGGTCGCCAGGATGATCACGTCGATATCGGCGGGTGTCAGGCCGGCCGCGTCCAGCGCCTTGCGGGCCGCGCCCTCGGCAAGCGATACCGTCGTCTCCCCCTCGCCGGCGATATGGCGCGCCTCGATGCCTGTGCGCTGGCGGATCCACTCGTCGGAGGTCTCGACGATGCCGGCGAAGTCCTGGTTGCGCATCGTGCGTGCGGGCAGAACGGAGCCCGTGCCGCGGATCACGGATCGGATGGACATCGTCATTGACTGCTGCTCTCGGGGGTCGCCGGTACGTCGTCGGACACACGCAGGTGAAAGTTTTCCAGGTCGGCTTCGATCTTCTCGCGCAGGCCGTGCCGGGCCATCGCATGGGCCAGATCGATCGCCGCCGCGATGCCTTCGGCGTCGGTCCCGCCATGGCTCTTGATGACGATGCCGTTGAGGCCGAGGAAGACGCCGCCATTGACCTTGCGCGGATCCATCTTGTCGCGCAGCCGCTGGAAGGCGCTGCGGGCGAGCAGATAACCGGCGCGGGCCATCCAGGTCCGGTTCATCGCCGCCTTCAGATAGGCGCTGATCTGCCGGGCCGTGCCCTCGGCGGTCTTCAGGGCGATGTTGCCGGTGAAGCCCTCGGTCACCACCACGTCCACCGTTCCCTGTCCCAGATCGTCACCCTCGACGAAGCCGCGATAGTCGATGCCCGGGATCGGCGTCTCCTTGAGCAGGCGGCCCGCCTCGCGGATCTCGTCCTGGCCCTTCACCTCCTCGACGCCGATGTTGAGGAGGCCGACCGTCGGCCGCTCGACGCCGAAGAGCGCACGCGCCATGGCGCCGCCCATCATCGAGAAATCAATCAGCTGCTGGGCGTCGGCGCCGATCGTGGCGCCCACGTCGAGGACGATGCTCTCGCCGCGCAGCGTCGGCCAGATCGCCGCGATGGCCGGGCGCTCGATATTGGCCATGGTGCGCAGGCAGAATTTCGCCATCGCCATCAGCGCGCCGGTGTTGCCGGCCGAAACCGCGACATCCGCCTCATGGGTCTTCACCGCCTCGATGGCGCGCCACATGGACGATTTGTACCGCCCCTGCCGCAGCGCCTGGGACGGCTTGTCATCCATGCGGATGGAGATCTCGCAATGGTGGAAGGTCGAGGCCGCCTTCAGTTCGGGATGCTGGTCGAGCACCGGCAGCACCGCCTCGCTCTGACCGAACAGCACGAACCGCGTGCCCGGATGCCGCTGGAGCGCGATGGCGGCTCCCGGCAAGACGACGGAAGGGCCGTGGTCGCCGCCCATGGCGTCGACCGAAATCGTGATACCAGTGTTTGAAATCAATGGTCTCTCGCCTTTGCGCACGGCGTCCTGGCCGCGCGGCGCGAAGATATCGGTTTACGCGTGAACAGCAACCGCCGAATTGAAACAGTCATTCGCCCTTGGCGTCCTTGGTCTCGCGCGGCACCAGCGTGGTGAGCACGTCGAAGGCCGAGCGGACGCCGGCCTTGGGGTCGGGGTCGGTATCGACGGCCTCGAAGGCGACGTCGGATTCGCGCGGATAGGGATCGAGCCCCAGCGACACCGCTTCCATCAGGAACGGCCCGACGTCGATCTGCGGTCCGCGGAAGGTCTCCGGCGGGTCCTCGCTTTCGAGATCGACGTGGATCTCGTTCTCGCCGGTCTGGGGCACCGGCGCCAGCCGCGAGCCTTCCGGCACGAAGGTGGTCTCGAACGCCTCGTTCAGCGCCTGGCTGACCGGCTCCAGCGTCACGACGCTCTCCTGGACCAGGGTCGCGCGCAGGCTGCCCTTCACCTTCACCCCCTCGCCGCGCCAGCGCGAGGCGGTGAGGTCGGCCCGCAGCTCGCGAACCTCGAGGATATCGAGATGCCGGGCCAGCGCGACGCGCTCGGCCTCGTTTGCCTCGTAGTGGATCTCGAGGCCGTCGCGCGGCAGCTTCTCGGCGGCGATGTGAAGTCGGATCGGGTCGGGCCCGGTCTGCGGATTGCTCATGGTCTGGTCCCTGGTTGGAGCGTACCGGCCAGGATCGTCTCGGCCGCGATCGCTCCAAATCGTTCGTTTTCCGCCATCATGTAGGTCGCAAGGCGCGCGCTTGCATCCTCCGGCGCGTCCGCCGGCACCGCCCGGCCTCTCAGGCCGGCCGACAGCGTCGCCGCGTCGTCGGCGTCGAGCGCGGCATCATAGACCGACACCCGCTCGTAGAAGACGCCGGCCAGCTTGCGCATGCGCTTGGGCACGGACGGGTCGCCGACGCCGAGTTCGCGGATCGAATCCTCGATATCGGTGATGAACCGATCGACCACTTCCTGCGCCAGCGGCCGCAGGGTCGGCTCGTCCCGGCAGCGCCGCAGGAACAGGAAGACATGCACCGACAGCGCCTCGAAGCGTCCCATCACGGTGTCGGGAATGGCGCAGGCGAGATAGAGGTCGTCCTGGCGCGATCGGATCACCAGCGCGGCGTAGAGATCGTCGACGACCTCGCGGTTGCGCGCCTTGAGGCGACGGTTGGCTCTGAAACGTTGAAACATTGCTGGGCCGATCGATGGCTACACTGCCATGGGCGGTGCCACAGCGCCGGATCGATTGCAACGCTCCCGCAGGTGCTTTACCAAAACGCATCCGCCGCGCTCGCGCGTCAGCCGGAGGCGTCCGCTTGCGGACATGCCGCCGGCCGGCACTCCCGCGTCGCGGCAACGGACCTGCCAGCCGCGTATCGGCGATGGCCTCAAGGAGTAAGACAGCGTGAAGCCTTCCGTCCGACTCAAGCGCCCTCTCCTCGCCTCGGCCGCCGTTCTGGCCGCACTGGCCCTGTCGAACTGCACGACCAGCGAAGTGCTGACCCAGGGCTACGTGATCGACGAAAAGACCGTCGAACTCGTGCCGGTCGGCTCGAGCCGCGAACAGGTGCTGCTGGCACTGGGCTCGCCCTCGACCACGGCGACCTTCGACAATGAGGTGTTCTACTACATCTCGCAGAAGCGGGTCCGGCCGGTCGCCTTCATGAAGCCGCAGCTCGTCGACCAGCGGGTCCTGTCGGTCTATTTCGACGGCGAGGGCCGGGTCGAGCGCATCGCCAATTACGGCCTGCAGGACGGCCAGCCCTTCGACTTCATCTCGCGCACCACGCCGACCGGCGGTCAGGACCGCACCTTCCTCGGCCAGATCCTGTCCGATACCGGCAGCGGCTCGCCGGGCCCGAACCTCTAGGGTTCGCCGACACCGCTACCGCGTCAACGAAAAGGCCCCGCAGGTTTTCGCCTGCGGGGCCTTTTTGCGTTTCGCCTAAGCCGCGATCAGTTGTGCGCCAGCACCGCGAGCAGCAGCAGCGCGACGATGTTGGTGATCTTGATCGCCGGATTGACCGCCGGTCCGGCCGTATCCTTGTAGGGATCGCCCACCGTGTCGCCGGTCACCGAGGCCTTGTGGGCGTCGGAACCCTTCTCGTGACGCACACCTGCGCTGTCCACGAAGCCGTCCTCGAAAGACTTCTTGGCATTGTCCCAGGCCCCGCCACCGGAGGTCATCGAGATGGCGACGAATATGCCGGTGACGATGACGCCGAGCAGCATCGCGCCCACCGCCGAGAACGCCTGGCTCTTGTCGGCGATCAGGTAGACGCCGAAATACACCACGATCGGCGCCAGCACCGGCAGCAGCGACGGCACGATCATCTCGCGGATCGCCGACTTGGTCAGCAGGTCGACGGCCCGTGCATAGTCGGGCCGTTCGGTGCCGGCCATGATGCCCGGCTTCTCGCGGAACTGTCGGCGCACTTCGTCCACTACCGAGCTCGCGGCACGGCCGACGGCGGTCATCGCGATACCGCCGAACAGGAACGGGATGAGCCCGCCGAGCAGCAGACCGACCACGACGAAGGGATTGGTCAGGGCGAAATCCGGTTCGACGCCCCGGAAATACTCGAAGCCATTGCCGGCATTCGCCTGCTCGACGAAATAGGCCAGGTCGTAATTATAGGCCGCGAACAGCACCAGCGCGCCGAGACCGGCCGAGCCGATCGCATAGCCCTTGGTGACAGCCTTGGTGGTGTTGCCGACCGCATCGAGCGCGTCGGTGGACTTGCGGACATCCGCCGGCAAGCCGGCCATTTCGGCAATGCCGCCGGCATTGTCGGTGACCGGACCGAAGGCGTCGAGCGCCACGATCATGCCGGCGATGCCGAGCATGGCCGTCACGGCGATGCCGGTGCCGTAGAGCCCGGCAAGCTGGAAGGTCGAGATGATGCCGGCGACGATGACGATCGTCGGCAGCGCCGTCGATTCCAGCGAGATGGCGAGGCCCTGGATGACATTGGTGCCATGGCCCGACACCGACGCCTCGCTGATCGAGCGGACCGGCCGGAAGCCCACGCCCGTGTAGTACTCGGTGATCCAGACGATCAGGCCGGTCACCACGAGGCCGATGATGCCGCAGACGAACAGGTTGAGACCGTTGATGGTCATGCCCGACGCCGCTTGACCGATGTCGCCGAAGCCGATGGTCGCCCAGGTGGCGACGGCGATGCCGACGATCGACAGAAGCGTCGTCGCCCACAGGCCCTTGTACAGCGCGCCCATGATCGAGCCGTTCGAGCCGAGACGCACGAAGAACGTGCCGACGATCGAGGTCAGGATGCAGGCACCACCGATCGCCAGCGGGTAGATCATGACGCTTTCGATGATGTCGGTGCCGGCGAAGAAGATCGCGCCGAGCACCATGGTCGCGACGACGGTCACGGCGTAGGTCTCGAACAGATCGGCCGCCATGCCGGCGCAGTCGCCGACATTGTCACCCACATTGTCGGCGATGGTCGCCGGGTTGCGCGGGTCGTCCTCGGGAATGCCGGCTTCCACCTTGCCGACGAGATCGCCGCCGACATCGGCGCCCTTGGTGAAGATGCCGCCGCCGAGGCGGGCGAAGATCGAGATCAGCGAGGCGCCGAAGCCGAGCGAGACCAGCGAGTCGATGACCGTGCGATCGGACACGTCGAGGCCGATCGAGACCGTCAGGACGTAGAAATACACGGTGACGCCGAGCAGCGCGAGGCCGGCAACCAGAAGGCCGGTGATGGCGCCGGACTTGAAGGCGATGCCGAGACCGAGGCTGAGCGAGCGCGAGCAGGCCTGCGCGGTGCGCACATTGGCCCGGACCGAGACGTTCATGCCGATGAAGCCGGCCAGACCGGACAGGATGGCACCGATGACGAAGCCGACCGCCGCGTAGATCGACAGAAGCAGCGCGGTGACGATCGCCACGACCACGCCGACAATGGCGATCGTCGTGTACTGGCGGGCGAGATAGGCCTGGGCACCTTCGCGGATGGCCCCGGCGATTTCCTGCATCCGGGCATTGCCCTGGTCGGCCGCAAGGACCGATCGCGTCGCCCAGCCCGCATAGGCAAGAGCCAGCAGCCCGCACAGGGCCACCACTATGAGAATTGTCGGCATGCTGTCCCCTCGATCCGTGCCGGTTTGGTCCGGCAATCTTCGATTGTTCTGCCGAAGACGGGGAAGGCTCCCCGCCTTGCCAAGCGGGTCGAGGTTATATGGAGTCGGCAAGCCGTCAAGCGCCGTGATCTTCGGCACGACGCGGTCGCGGTCGGGCTGGAATTCGGGCTCGTGTCCGTCCGGCCCGGACAGGCGCCGAGGACGAGGATCTCAGTCGGCGGCCGGTTGCAGCGGCGCGAAGCGCGCCTGCAGGACGAGAACCACGAGACAGACCAGCACCACCGGGAAGACGACCATGTTCATCGTCTCCCATCCGGCGGCGACGAAGGTGCGCCCCGACAGGAAGGAGGCCAGCGAGACCGACGAGAACAGGACGAAGTCGTGCAGGCCCTGCGTCTTGTTCTTCTCCGACGGGCGATAGGTCTCCGCCACGATGGCGGTCGAACCGATGAAGCCGAAGTTCCAGCCGAGACCGAGCAGGATGAGGCCGGTCCAGAACTGCCAGACCGCGAGGCCCGACAGCGAGACGGCGGCGCTGGCGGCCAGCAGCAGCAGGCCGGTCGCGACGATGCGCTCCTTGCCGAAGCGCTGGATCAGCCGGCCGGTGAAGAAGCTCGGGCCGAACATCGCCAGGACATGCCACTGGATGCCGAGCGTGCTGATGTCCTTGGACAGGCCGCAGCCGACCATGGCCAGCGGCGCGCCGGTCATCACGAAGCTCATCATGGCGAAGCTGCCGACACCGCAGCACAGGCCGGCCAGGAATCGCGGCTGCGCCACGACCGTCGCCAGCGGCCGCGCCGGCAGGAGATCGGCCGGATGCCCCTCGTCGGGACTGTCGGGAATGCGCAGGAAGGACAGGATGGCCGCGCCGGCAAGCCCCAGGAAGACCAGTCCGATGAAGGCGCCGGCAAATTCCACCGGCAGGAACAGGTCGGCCGTATAGCGCACCGTCTGCGGGCCGATCACGGCGGCGAAGATGCCGCCGGCCAGCACGATCGAGATCGCCCGCGACTGGAACGAGCGGCGCGCGCCGTCGGTGGCGGCGAAGCGATATTGCTGGACGAAGGAGCCGCCGACGCCGATCAGCATCAGCGCGAAGGCGAACAGCCAGAAGTTTTCCTGGAAGAGCGCGGTCGCCGCGACGAGGCCACCGGCCGATGTGATCAGCGCTCCCGAAATGAAGCCGTAGCGCCGGCCGACGGCGCGCATCAGTGCGGCTGCCGGCAGGGCACCGAGGGCGACGCCGAGATTGTAGCCGGTCACCGGCAGGGTCGCGAGCGACTTGTCGGCCAGAAGCAGCCAGGAGCCGGCCAGGCCGCCGATCGAGATGGCGACGGGCCCGGAGGCGCCGCACAGGGCCTGTGCAGCGGCCAGGATGATGGCGTTGCGACGGACGGTCTTTTCGCCGAGCACCGGCCCGGCGGCTGGCGTTCCGGCGACCGGGGCGCTCACGCCGAGGGCTCACCGCCCGCTGCGCCGCGACGCGCGGTCCGGGTCTCGCCGGGCTTCTCGGCCCGCACGCTGCGCGCCACGCGGTCGAGCACGGCGTTGACCAGGCCGGGTTCGTCGCCGGTGTAGAAGGCCTTGGCGACGTCGATATATTCCGACACGATCACCGCGACCGGCACGTCCTTGCGGTTCGACAATTCGTAGGTGCCGGCCCGCAGGATTGCCCGCAGCGTCGTGTCGATGCGCGACAGCGGCCAGTCAGTCGGCAGCGATGCGTGGATCTTGGGATCGATCTCGGTCTGGCTGCGCACGACTCCGGACACCACGTCCCGGAACCAGCCGGCATCGGCCTCGCGATAGGTCTCCCCGTCAATCTCGCTGCCCAGCCGGAAATTCTCGTATTCCGCGACGGTCTCCAGCAGCGCGGTGCCGCCGACTTCCATCTGGTAGAGGGCCTGAACGGCCGCGAGCCGTGCCGCGCCGCGCTTGTTGGCCTGCTTGACCGGCCGCGCCTGAGGTTCGGAACTGGACATGATCAGGCTCCCATCCGCTCGCGCAGGGCAATCATCGCCAGTGCCGTACGGGCCGCGGCACCGCCCTTGTCCTTGCGCTTCAGGTCGGCCCGGTCGCGGGCCTGTTCCTCGTTCTCGACGGTCAGGATGCCGTTGCCGAGGGCGATCGATTCATGGACCGTCAGGTCGGTCAGCGCCCGGCCCGATTCATTCGACACCAGCTCGAAATGATAGGTTTCGCCGCGGATCACGCAGCCGAGCGCGACGAAGCCGTCATACTCGGTGCCCGATTCATCCGCCGCGCCGAGGGCGAAGCCGATCGCGGCCGGGATCTCGAGCGCGCCGGGAACGGTGACGACGTCGAAATCGACGCCGGCTTCCGTCAGTGCCGCCGTCGCACCGTCCAGAAGGAGGTCTGCGATGGGGTCATAGAAGCGGGCCTCGACGACGAGGAGATTCAGCTTGGCAGCCATTGCGGTATCCTTCGGGGAAGCGATGGCGTGGGTTACCCCTCGCGCGCCCTGCACGCAACAGGA
Source organism: Aurantimonas sp. (assembly GCF_964217435.1). Taxonomy (NCBI): domain Bacteria; kingdom Pseudomonadati; phylum Pseudomonadota; class Alphaproteobacteria; order Hyphomicrobiales; family Aurantimonadaceae; genus Aurantimonas; species Aurantimonas sp. Next base: position 37,870 of record NZ_CAXPJM010000016.1, read on the forward strand.
TGGAGGCGGCGAAAGCGTGTCGCGACGGGCAAAACCCGCAAAGACATGCAGAAAAGACGATAGGTCTTCGGCTCGCTCGGAGCCTCAGCTCTCCGCCGACCGTGCGCCGAACAGCCGTTCGGCATAACGCGCGATCTGGTCGACCTCGAGATTCACCCTGTCGCCGGCTTTTCGCGCGCCCCAGGTGGTCACATCCAGCGAGTGGCGGATCAGGAGAACGTCGAAGCGGTCGCCATCGACGCCGTTCACCGTCAGCGAGGTGCCGTCGAGACAGACGGAGCCCTTGCGGGCGATGAAACGGCTGAGCTCGCCGGGTGCCTGCAGGGTGAAGCGGACGGACTCGCCCTCCCCGGTGACGGCGACGATCTCCGCCTGCCCGTCCACGTGCCCCGAGACGAGATGGCCGCCGATCTCGTCGCCGATCTTCAGTGATCGCTCGAGATTGAGCGCGCTCCCCTCCTGCCAGCTTCCGGCCGTGGTCAGACGCAGCGCCTCCTCCCAGGCTTCTACCTCGAACCAGCGGTCGGCGTCGCCCGACTGGGGCAGCGCCGTCACGGTCAGGCAGACGCCCGAGCAGGCGATCGATGCGCCCAGCGCGATCCCGGCCGGGTCGTATTGGGTGGCGACGCGGAAGCGGCGGCCCGCATCGAGGCGCTCGGTGCGCACGATCCGGCCGACGTCGGTGACGATCCCGGTGAACATCAGGCGGCCCTTCTCTCGAACTCGTACCAATGGTCGTCGCCGAAGCGATATTCGCGGACCAGGCGGAAGCGACTGCGCGCCGCGGCGACATCGATGGGCGCGCGCACGCCCTCTTCGCCGATCTCCACCGGCCCCTGCACCAGGATCAGCCGGTCGACGAGATCGCTGTCGAGGAAACTGGCGCCGGTCTCGGCGCCGCCCTCCACCAGCACGCTCGCAACGCCCGTCGCCGCCAGATCCTCCAGCAGTTCGGGCAGTGCGATGCGGCCGGTCTCCGGATCGGCCTCGCAGGCGATGAACTGCACGCCCTGCCGGGCCAGCGCCGCCCGGCGCTCGGGATCGGCGCTGGCGAGGGTGGCGATCAGCGTCGGCGTCTCGCCGGCGGTGCGGGCGATGGTCAGATCCGGCGGGGTCCGCAGCCGCGGATCGAGCACGATGCGGTTGGGCGACCGGTCGGCCATGCCCGGCAGACGGCAGTCGAGCCGCGGATCGTCTTCCTGCGCGGTCCCGGCGCCGATCAGAATCGTATCGTGGCGCGCCCGCGCGAGATGGGTCTGGGCGTCGGCGATGGCCCCGGTGATCTTCACCTGGCCGCCGCCACGAATGCCGATCCGGCCATCACGGGACAGCGCCATCTTCAGAAGGATTTCCGGGCGGCCGGCGCCGTGCCGGGTCAGATAGCCAGAGATCGGCGCGGCGGCCTCGGCGGCCATGACCCGCGGCGTGACCGACAATCCGCCGGCCCGCAGGATCGCGTGGCCGCGGCCGTCGACACGCGGATCGGGGTCTGCCGCCGCCGAAACGACGCGCGTGATTCCCGCCGTCACCAGCGCCTCGGCGCAGGGGGGCGTGCGGCCGTGATGGGCACAGGGCTCCAGCGTGACATAGGCAGTCGCGCCGCGCGCAAGCTCACCGGCTTCGGCGAGCGCGCCCGTCTCCGCATGCGGCCGGCCGCCGATCGCCGTGATACCGCGCCCGACGATGCGCGGGCCGGTTCCGTCGTCGCGTACGATCAGCGTCGCGACGGACGGGTTGGTCGCCGTGCGTCCGACATGCCGCTGGGCGTAGCGGATGGCGGCCGCCATGAAGCGCCGGTCCACCTCAGTGGCCGGCCGTTCGGGGCTCGTCGTCGCAGTGCCCTGCCCGTTCACGAGGATGGCTCGTCGGGCGTGGTCTCGTCCTCGTCGATCGCCGCGGGGCCGTCGCCGCGTCCCAGCTCGCCGAGCAGCGACTGAAAATCGCTAGCCTCTCGGAAATCACGATAGACCGAGGCGAAGCGGACATAGGCGACGTCATCGAGGCCCTTCAGGGCCTCCATGACCATCTCGCCCAGCGCTTCGGACCGCACTTCCTGTTCGCCGGATTGCTCGAGCCGGCGCACGATGCCGGAGATAAGCCGCTCGACCCGGTCGGGATCGACGGAGCGCTTGCGCAGTGCCACCTCGACCGAACGGGCCAGCTTGTCGCGATCGAACGGCACCTTGCGGCCGGACTTCTTCAGCACCTGAAGCTCGCGGAGCTGGATGCGCTCGAAGGTCGTGAAGCGACCGTTGCAATCCGGGCAGACCCGCCGGCGCCGGATCGTGCCGCCATCCTCGGCGGGGCGCGAATCCTTCACCTGACTGTCCTGCGAGCCGCAATAGGGACAGCGCATGGCACCTCTTCGATCTTGGAAGCGATCATGCGTGCCGATGGCCGGCGCGCATGATCCCTGGCTGGGCCGTGCCGGCCCGGGCGGCTGTCAGAGGCCTTCGTAGATCGGGAACCGGTCCGTCAGCGCGACGACCTTCTCCTTCACCGCAGCCTCGACGGCGGCGTTGCCCTCTTCGGAGTTCGCCGCCTTCAGGCCGTCGAGCACCTCGACGATCATCCGGCCGACCTCCTGGAACTCCGGCACGCCGAAGCCGCGGCTGGTGGCCGCGGGGGTGCCGAGCCGGATGCCCGAGGTCACCATCGGCTTCTCCGGGTCGTTGGGCACGCCGTTCTTGTTGCAGGTGATGTTGGCGCGGCCGAGCGCCAGCTCCGACGCCTTGCCGGTCAGGCCCTTCGGCCGCAGATCGACGAGCATCAGATGGGTGTCGGTGCCGCCCGACACGATGTCGACGCCGCCCTCGCGCAGCGTCTCCGCCAGCGCCCGCGCGTTTTCGCAGACCGCGCCGATATAGGAGCGGAAGCCCGGCGTTAGCGCCTCGCCGAAGGCCACGGCCTTGCCGGCGATGACGTGCATCAGCGGTCCGCCCTGCAGGCCCGGGAACACCGCGGAGTTGATCTTCTTGGCGATCGCCTCGTCATTGGTCAGGACGATGCCGCCGCGCGGCCCGCGCAGGGTCTTGTGGGTCGTCGAGGTGGCGACATGGGCGTGCGGGAACGGGCTCGGGTGAAGCCCGGCGGCCACGATGCCGGCGAAATGCGCCATGTCGACCCACAGATACGCCCCGACCTTGTCGGCGATCGCCCGGAAGCGGGCGAAGTCGATCTGCCGCGAATAGGCCGAACCGCCGGCCACGATGATCGCCGGCTTGTTCTCGACGGCCAGCGCCTCGACCTGGTCGTAGTCGATCAGGCCGGTCTCCAGATCGAGACCGTACTGCACGGCGTTGAACCAGCGGCCCGACAAATTGGGCTTGGCGCCGTGGGTCAGATGGCCGCCGGCGTCGAGGCTCATGCCGAGCAGCGTATCGCCCGGCTTCGAAAGGGCAAGCAGCACCGCCTGGTTGGCCTGGCTGCCGGAATTGGGCTGCACATTGGCGAACTCGCAGCCGAAGAGCTGCTTGACCCGGTCGATGGCCAGCGTCTCGACGACGTCGACGAACTCGCAGCCGCCATAATAGCGCCGGCCCGGATAGCCCTCGGCATATTTGTTGGTCAGCACCGAGCCCTGCGCCTCGAGCACGGCGCGCGACACGATGTTCTCGGACGCGATCAGTTCGATCTCGTGGCGCTGGCGCGACAGTTCGTTGCCGACGGCGCCGAAGATATCGGGGTCGCGGTCGGCCAGCGAGGCGGTGAAGAAATCGCCGAACTCGCGCGACGCATCGTTACGAATGGCCTGGCTCATGATGGTCTCCTTCGGGCGGCGCGGCGACCCGGCGGGGTCCTGCCACGAGATGGCTGCGCCAATACCATAGCCGCTTGCGCAGCACCAACGGCGAAAGGCCGCGCATGAAAAAGGCCGGGCGCATCGCTGCGCCCGGCTCACATGTCGTCGCGTTGGCGTGGCTCAGTAGCCGTCGTCGCCGCGGGCGTAGGGGTTCTGCTGGTTCGGCGCATAGGCCGTCGCCGTCAGTTCGCTCATCGCCAACTGCTCGACGCCGTCGCGGTGATAGATGTCGTCGCGGAACTGCACGACCGTCGGGTCGGTCGCCCAGGCGGTGATGTAGGTGAAATGCACCGGCACCGGGTTCAGGAGGTCGATGTCCTGGCGCTCGCGGGCGGCGATCACCTGTTCGATGCGCTGGCGATCCCAGCCCGGCACGTCGCGGGCCAGCCAGACGATCAGGTCGCGCACATTCTGCACGCGCACGCAGCCCGACGATTCGAAGCGCATCAGCTCCGAGAACAGGCTCTGCTGCGGCGTGTCGTGCATGTAGACCGCATGCGGGTTCGGGAAGTTAATCTTCACCGACGCCATCGCGTTGATCTTGCCCGGATCCTGGCGGAACAGGTACTTCACCGCCTCTTCCGTGTTCCAGTCGATCGTCTGCGGCGGGATTTCCTGACCATTGCCGTCGAAGATGCGGATGGCGTTCCGCTCCAGATAGGTCGGGTCCTTCTGCATCAGCGGGATGATGTCCTTGCGGACGATCGACACCGGCGCATGCCAGTACGGGTTCAGGTTGAGATTGGTGATGCGCGAGTCGAGGATCGGCGTCTGCCGGTCGACCTTGCCGACGACCGCCGTATGGCGCTGCACGACGCGGCCATTCTCGACGGCCTCGATCGAGGCGGCCGGAATGTTGACCACGACGTAGCGCTGGCCGAGATCGGTGGCCACCTTCTCGCGCAGACGCTGCAAATTGGTCTGGAGCTGGCCGAGACGCAAATCGGCGCCGACATTCATCGCCTTGTAGGTGTGCCCAGAGACGACGCCGTCGGCCGGGAGGCCGTGGCGGGCCTGGAAGCGCTTCACCGCCGCATCGACATAGGTGTCGAAGGCGGGCGATCCGCCGGCATTGCTGCCGAGGTCGCCGGCGATCGCTAGGCGCTGCCGCAGCACCGGCACGGTGCGCGACTGCACGCCGATCTTCAGCGTCTCGCCTTCCGGCACCATCGGCCAGCCACCGCCCTGCACGATGGCGGAATAGCTGTTGATCGCCTCCTGCAGCGAATAGATCGTGTTTTCGGAAAGCACCGGGGAGTTCGAGGCGACCTGACGGACGTTGGAGCCGCGCGTGTCGAACTGATCGTCCCAATTGCCGCGCGTCGGCGCCTGCAGCAGTTCGCCGAGGGCGTTCTGCGCAAAGGCGGCACCGGGCAGCATCGCTGCACTGGCGGCCGCCGTGCCGAGCACGAAGCGACGGCGGCTGAGCCGCTTGCCGTTGCACGCGTCGTTGGAAATCGTCATCGAAACTCCTCGTGGATATGCACGTCCCTGCAGAACCTAGCCCGTCATGGTAAACGGAAGCTGACGGGTCTTGCCGGATTCGCTTGCTGACCAAGCGTTACAAGCTCGTAACGCACTCCAATATGGCCAAAGCATGAAGCCGGAAGTCCGCTCGGCGCGGCCTTGCGGGCTCTCGCCGCGACCGTGTCCGAACGGCCACCGATGCGTCGCGCGATTCACGCAAGCGTGAAGACAAACGCTTGGCGCCACAGGGCTTTTCCTGTCGCACCCGACAGCAGGGGCTGGAAAGCGCACGAGGTGCGCCCTATAACTCATGCACGGATGATACGCTGCGATTCGATATCTGCCGCCCTGCCTCTGGCAGGCGCCGCGCGCGCTCGCTGCGACACAATCTTTACAGGCAACTTGCCGCCGCCAGATCGGGGCAAGTTCAATGCAGTTGATATGATGATGATCTGCTTTGCGCGCGCCGGGACGGCCTGCACGCCGAGCGGAACGAGAGAGGAACCGGCCCCATGATGGAAGTGCTGCGCGAAAGACTCGCCGAACGTTCGATGCTGCGCGGCAGCGACCCCTCGGGCACCCAGACCGGGACGATCCCCTATGCGGTGGTCGGCGACCAGCCGGTCTTCCTGCTGATCACCTCGCGCCGGACCGGCCGCTGGATCTTTCCGAAGGGCTCCCTGATGGAGGGTCTGGCCCCCTGGGAGAGCGCCGCGCAGGAAGCCTTTGAGGAAGCCGGTGTCGAGGGGCACGTCGATCCGGCTCCGCTCGGCACCTACCGCACGCTCAAGCGCGGGCTTCGCCAGACCAAGGTCCTCGACGTGACGCTCTATCCGCTGCGGGTCGAGCAGCAGCACGACGCGTGGCAGGAAATGCGCCAGCGCTACCGGCACTGGGCAACCTTCGCCGAGACCCGCCGCCTGTTGACGGAAAAGCCGGTCGTCGAGCTGACCGAGAAGCTTTATCGCCGGCTGACCGCTAGCTGACGACCATGGCCGACATGGCGAGGTAGAGCAGCGCCGAGAGCAGGGCCGCCGCGGGCACAGTGATCACCCAGGCGGCGGCGATGCCGAACAGGTGCTGACGCCGCACCAGGCGCCGCCGCTCCCGCTTCTGGAAATTGGCGACCGCCTCCTCCGGCGTCGCGTTCAGCCGCGACGTCTTCAGGAACAGTGTCCGCGGCTGCACGCCGGGATTGACCAGCCCGCGGTTCGACTTGAACTCGCGCAGGAAGCCGACGCCGAAAATCGCGCCCACCGCGATATGGGTCGAGGACACCGGCAGGCCGAGGCTTGAGGCCAGCAGAACCGTGATCGCGGCCGACAGCGCGACGCAATAGGCGCGGATCTCGTTCATCTTGGTGATCTTCTCGCCGACGGTGCGGATCACCCGCGGCCCGAACAATGCGAGGCCGACGGCGATGCCGATCGCGCCGATCGAGAGCACCCAGAGCGGCAGGACCACCTGCCCGTCGGCGGTCGAGCCCGACGTGGCGGTCGCCACGATCGCGGCCAGCGGTCCGACCGCATTGGCGACGTCGTTGGCGCCATGGGCAAAGGACAGCAGCGCAGTCGCAAAGATCAGCGGCGGCACGAACAGGCCGCTGATCGTCTTGATGCGGCTGTCCATCCCCGTGGAACGCCGACGGATCCAGGGCCGCGCGACGAGCCAGCCGACGATGGCGAAAGCCAGCCCGCCCGCCAGCACATGCATCGGCTCCGGCGTCCACAGCCGCTTCAGGCCCTTGGTCATCAGATACATGGCGAAGATGCCGGACATCAGCGCCACCAGCACCGGCACCCAGCGCCGGGCCGCCGCAAGCCGATCCTCGCGGTTGAGAATCAGGGTCTCGACCAGTGCCAGGAGCAGCGCCGCGATGCCGCCGCCCAAGGCCGGCGAGATGATCCAACTGGCGACGATCGCGCCCAGCATCGGCCATGCGACGATCCCCGCGCCCGCTGCCGCGACGCCGGAGCCGACGACGCCGCCGACAATGGCGTGGGTGGTGGAGATCGGCGCGCCGAAGACGGTCGCCAGATGAATCCACAGGCCGGCGGCCAGGAACGCCGCCATCATGATCAGGATGAAGTCGATCGCCTCCATCGCCGCGTGCGGCTGCAGGAGATCGCGGGAGATCGTGCTGACCACGTCGCCGCCGGCGATGATGGCGCCCGCGCCCTCGCAGACCGCGGCGATCGCCAGCGCACCGGCCAGCGTCAGCGCCTTCGACCCGACGGCCGGGCCCATGTTGTTGGCAACGTCGTTGGCGCCGACATTCAGCGCCATGTAGCCGGCGATCACCGCGGCGATGACGACGAGATAGGTCAGCGGACCATCGGCCACGAAGACGCTGGCCAGCGCCATCGCCCCCAGAAGGAAGAGCACCGCCATGCCGGGCGCCGCGACCGAGCGGGCCGAACCGTAGGTGGCCGTTTCCAGTGAAACGACCTTTTTCAGATCCTTGTCGAGGGCGCTTTTCGGCATTTCTTGAAAACGGCTCCGTCACATAATGTCGGGCGCCCTTAGCACATGTGTTCCCCGATGCACGCCGCGGCTCACGATGCCGGCGCCGCTGTCGCACAGACGCCACGGCCCCGGGGGCCGAACTCGCCTCCCCGATACGGCAACAGCCGGCAGGGTCACCTGCCGGCTGTTGCTTCAAGCCGAAGAACGGTGGCGCTAGTCGGACTTGTGCTCCGGTTTGCCCTTGCGCTCGGTGGACGCCATGTCGTCGAGCTCTTTCTCGCTCATCGATTCGTACATGCCTTTCGACGCGCCCTGCAGATCGGAGACCTTGGTGTCGCCGCGCTTGGCGGACAGGGCTGCGCCGGCGGCCTTCTGCTGTGACTTGGACTGAGCGGGCATGGATACCTCCTCGAGTTGCCTCGACCGCGAAACGTCATGGCGTCGATGCCGTTCCCGACCACCGCCATCCGGTGGGCAACCTATGTGGCAAGGTGCCGGACGCGCGAAATCGATGCGTCCCGCCTCGCCGCAGCCGGAACGAAACGGCGCGCCATGCGTCGTCGAAGCACCGCCGATCGCCAAGCGCCCTGAACAGCCACCGCCGAGCATGATGATCCCAACACGCTTCTTCGACCGTGACGTCGTGTCCGTCGCCCGGGACCTGATTGGCGCGACGCTTGTCGTCGACGGCACCGTGGGCGGTACGATCGTCGAGACCGAGGCCTACGACCAGCAGGACCCCGCCTCCCACAGCTTCAAGGGCGCGACGGCGCGCAACGCCGCGATGTTCGGCGAACCGGGCCGGGCCTATGTCTATCGCTCCTACGGCATCCACTGGTGCCTCAATTTCGTCTGCGAGGCGCCGGGCAATGCCAGCGCCGTCCTGATCCGGGCGATCGAACCGACGCTCGGCCTCGATGCCATGGCGGAGCGGCGCGGCCTCGCCGACATCCGCAAGCTCTGCGCCGGTCCGGGACGACTCACCCAGGCTCTCGGGATTACCGGCGCGCAGGACAACTGCCGCCTCGACGCGCCGCCGTTCCGGTTGGAGCCGCCAGCCGCATCGCCGCAGATCGTCGTCGGGCCGCGGATCGGCATCACCCGGGGCGCCGAGACGCCGTGGCGGTTCGGCCTCGCGGGCTCCCGCTTTCTCAGCGCCCGCTTTCCGGTCGACGCCCGACCGGGCGACAGATGACGCCGATGCGGCCCCGTCACGGGCCACCACCTACACGTGACGGATCGCCGCCGGCCCGACATCGGCCGACGAGTTGCGTTGCGCCGCCCGATGGCCGACCCTCGCGCGGCGATTCCCGGAGACGATGATGCAGCAAGAAGGACGCCGGTCCGCCGGGCCGGCCAAGACCGATCCCCTGTTCGACAGAAACGGCCCGACGCAGGCGACCAATGCCGGCGCGACGGCCGATCCGCGCGAGATGCTGCGGACGGTCTTCGGCCACGCGGCCTTTCGCGGCCAGCAGGAAGCGGTGGTCGATCAGGTCGTCGCCGGCGGCGATGCCGTCGTTCTTTTCCCGACCGGCGCGGGCAAGTCGGTCTGCTACCAGATCCCGTCACTCTGCCGCCCGGGCGTCGGCATCGTCGTCTCGCCGCTGATCGCGCTAATGCACGACCAGGTCGAGGGTCTGCGCCAGGCCGGCGTCAACGCCGCCTCCCTGAACTCGTCCATGAGCGACGAGGAGCGCGACACGGTGCGCGCCGACCTTCTCGCCGGCAGGCTCGACCTTCTCTACGTCACGCCGGAGCGGATCGTCAGCGAGGGGTTCCGGCGCACGCTGTCGCGTGTCCGCATCGCCCTCTTTGCCATCGACGAAGCCCATTGCGTCAGCGCCTGGGGTCACGATTTCCGGCCCGAGTACCGGCTGCTCGAAACCCTTGCCGACGATTTTCCCTCGGTGCCGCGGATCGCCCTGACCGCGACCGCCGATCCGACGACACGTGCCGACATCATCGAGCGCCTGCGGCTGACCCACGCGCCGGTCTACATGACCAGCTTCGACCGGCCGAACATCCGCTACGCCATCGTCGAGCGCGACAATCCGAAGAAGCAGCTCCTGTCGTTCCTGGAACGCCATGAAGGCGCCAGCGGCATCGTCTACTGCCTGTCACGCCGCAAGGTGGAAGAGACGGCGGCCTGGCTGAACACCCAGGGCATCCGGGCCCTGCCCTACCATGCGGGGCTCGATGCCAGCGTGCGCGCGGCCAACCAGGCGGCTTTTCTCAACGAGGAGAATCTCTGCCTCGTTGCGACCGTGGCCTTCGGCATGGGCATCGACAAACCGGACGTCCGCTTCGTTGCCCATCTCGACCTGCCCTCCTCCGTGGAGGCCTATTACCAGGAGACCGGCCGCGCCGGCCGTGACGGCCAGCCGAGCGACGCCTGGATGGCCTACGGCATGCAGGACGTGGTCCAGCGCCGGCGGATGATCGATCAGGGCGGCTCGGAAGAGACCATCAAGCGGGTCGAGCGCGCGAAGCTCGACGCCCTTCTGGCCATCTGCGAGACAGCCGACTGCCGCCGCGCCGCCATCCTCGCGCATTTCGGCGAGCACCATGAGGGGCGTTGCGGCAATTGCGACACCTGCCTGTCACCGGTCGAGACCTGGGACGGCACCGAGGCGGCGGTCAAGCTGCTCGCCGCCGTCTACCGCACCGGCGAGCGGTTCGGCTCGGGCCATGTGATCGACGTTCTCACCGGCAAGGCGACCGACAAGGTCGTGCGCGCCGGCCAGGACGGCATCCCGGTCTTCGGCGCCGGCAAGGATACCGAACAGCGTGTCTGGCAGTCCGTCGCCCGGCAGCTCACCGCGTCGGGCCTTCTTACTATCGACCACGCCGCTTTCGGCGCCCTGAAGCTGGGCGAGGATGCCCGCGCCGTGTTCCGCGGCGAGCGCAAGGTGATCCTGCGCAAGGACCGGGTCCGCAAGGCCACCCAGTTCCGCCGCAGCGACCATGCGACGGAAGGGATGGACGAGACCGCGGCGACTTTGTTCGAGGCCCTGCGCCAGGAACGGCTGCGGCTCGCCAAGGAGCAGCAGGTCCCGCCCTACATGGTGTTTTCCGACGCCACCCTCAGGGCCATGGCCGAGCGGCGACCGCACGATGCCGACGCCTTGCACGCGGTTCCGGGCGTCGGTCTCGCCAAGCTGGAACGCTACGGCGACACCTTCCTTGCTGTCATCGCCGATGCGGCGGAACGCGCCTGACGGCGATATTTCGCCGTCGCATGCGCGACCATTTGCTGGTAAATCATTCGCGGGAAACAGCTATCGCGCGAGCGGAGGATGTAAAACGCATCCTCTGCCGCTTGCGCGTGATGCCGTTTCCTTTACATATTCCGCAATCCGAACATGTCCAAGCTGAGACCACCATGGGTAAATACCGAGACCACCGCGACACGCGCCGCCGCGGATTCGATGATGACGGCGCCTTGCCGGCGGAGCGGGATGCCGAGCCGAGCTACTTCCAGCGCTCGTCGCCCGCTGGCGGGTCCGGCGGATCGCTGCCGTCCGACGCCGAAGTGATGTGGTTCAACGCCACCAAGGGCTTCGGCTTCGTGAAGGCTGCCGACGGCACCGAGGCATTCCTGCACGTGCGGGCCCTCGAGGCGGCCGGCGCCAGCGCCGAGGGCGTGACCGAAGGCACCCGCCTCACGGTCCGGATCGACCAGGGGCAGAAGGGCATGCAGGTCACCGAGGTGCTCTCGGTTGCGGCCGGCTCCGGCAACCCCGCACCGGCACGCGCCCGTCCCGCGCCGCAGCGGCAGGGCGGCGGTGCTCCCGGCGGTCCCGAGGAAGAGGCCACCGGCACGGTCAAGTGGTACAATGCCGACAAGGGCTTCGGCTTCATCGGCCTGGACGACGGCGCCGGCAAGGACGTCTTCGTCCATGCCACGGCCCTCAACCGCTCCGGCCTGACCACCCTCGCCGACGGCCAGAAGGTCACCGTCCGCTTCGTCCACGGCAACAAGGGCCCGGAAGCGCGGACCCTCAGCGCCGACTGATACGCCGCGGGGCGGGCCTTCGCGCCTGCCCCGACGCCAGCCGTCCGCAGCGCCATGCCGCGCGGGCCGCACCCTGCCAGCGGCGCCCTGCCCGCTCCGGCCCTGCGGCCCTGCCGCACATTCCCTCCGATTTCTGACTGCAAGCCACGACGCCGGCCTTTGTTCGCTGTGCGATACCGGCCCCTAAAACGCAAAACACCGGTCAGGCTTGTCGCCTGGACCGGTGTCTTTACGTTCGCACTGCTGCGGCCGCGGGGGCCGCGCCAGAACTTACTTGTTGTTGACGGCGTCCTTGAGACCCTTGCCGGCAGCAAACTTCGGCACGTTGCGGGCCGGGATGTCGACCTCGGCACCGGTCGAGGGGTTGCGGCCCTTGGAGGCGGCGCGATGCGACACCGAGAAGGTGCCGAAGCCGACGAGGCGGATGTCGTCGCCCTTCGCCATGGTGGCCTGCAGCGTGTCGAACACCGCGTCCACTGCGGAGCTGGCGTCCTGCTTGGACAGGTCAGCCTTCTCGGATACGGCGGCGATCAGTTCATTCTTGTTCATGGATACCCTCCTTTTATCGTTCGCGCATCTTAGCGATCCGTGAGTACGGCCGCGACTTTCGCGGATGATACAACGTTCTGCAACGCCAAAGCCCCTGTTTTCAGGGCTTTGGGGCAAAAAAATGCCGCCGACGAGCGGCGGCATTACTAACAAGATGTGAAGGTGAGCCTAGTGGGCAACAGCCGTGGCGCCGTTTTCCACCAGCGGCTGACCGGACATCGGCTCGTCCACTTCCGACCATTCGACCGGAGTCGGCATCTCGATCAGCGCGTGCCGCAGCACCTCGCCCATCCGCGACACCGGCACGATCTCCAGCCCGTTCTTCACATTGTCCGGGATGTCGGCCAGATCCTTGGCGTTTTCCTGCGGAATCAGAACCTTCTTGATGCCGCCACGCAGCGCCGCCAGAAGCTTCTCCTTCAGGCCGCCGATCGGCAGGACCCGCCCACGCAGGGTGATCTCGCCGGTCATGGCGATATCGCGGCGCACCGGAATACCCGTGAGCACCGAGACGATGGCCGTGGCCATGCCGACACCGGCGGACGGACCGTCCTTCGGCGTCGCGCCTTCCGGCACGTGGACGTGGATGTCCCGCTTCTCGAACAGCGGCGGCTTGATGCCGTAGTCGAGGGCCCGCGACCGGACATAGGAGGCCGCAGCCGAGATCGACTCCTTCATCACCTCCTTGAGGTTGCCGGTCACCGTCATCTTGCCCTTGCCGGGCATCATGACGCCTTCGATCGTCAGCAATTCGCCGCCGACCTCGGTCCATGCCAGCCCGGTCACCACGCCGACCTGATCCTCGGTCTCCGCCTCGCCGTAGCGATAACGCGGCACGCCGAGATAGTCCGACAGATTCGCGGCCGTGACCTCGATCTTGCTCTCCTCGCCCTTGAGGATCTTCGTGACGGCCTTCCGGGCGAGCGTCATCAGCTCGCGCTCGAAGTTCCGCACGCCGGCCTCGCGGGTGTAGCGACGGGCGATCTCCTGCAGCGCATCGGCACTGACGGAGAACTCCTCGGGCTTCAGCGCATGGTCGCGGATCGCCTTCGGCAGCAGGTGCCGCGACGCGATCTCGACCTTCTCGTCCTCGGTGTAGCCGGCGATGCGGATGATCTCCATCCGATCCATCAGCGGCGCCGGGATGTTCAGCGTGTTGGCCGTCGTCACGAACATGGTCGAGGACAGATCGTATTCGACCTCGAGATAGTGATCGACGAAGCTGGCGTTCTGCTCGGGATCGAGCACCTCCAGAAGCGCCGACGACGGATCGCCGCGGAAGTCCTGACCCATCTTGTCGATCTCGTCGAGAAGGAACAGCGGGTTGGTCTTCTTGGCCTTCTTCATCGACTGGATGACCTTGCCGGGCATCGAGCCGATATAGGTCCGCCGGTGGCCCCGGATCTCGGCCTCGTCACGCACGCCGCCCAGCGCCATGCGCACATATTCGCGGCCGGTCGCCTTGGCGATCGACTTGGCGAGCGAGGTCTTGCCGACGCCCGGAGGGCCGACGAGGCACAGGATCGGCCCCTTCAGCTTCGACTGGCGGCTCTGCACGGCGAGATACTCGACGATCCGCTCCTTGACCTTCTCGAGCCCGAAATGATCGGCTTCGAGAACGTCCTCGGCCTTCTTCAGATCGACCTTGACGCGCGACTTCACGCCCCAGGGCAGCCCGAGGATCCAGTCCAGATAATTGCGCACGACCGTCGATTCGGCGGACATGGGCGACATCTGCTTCAGCTTCTTCATCTCGGCGGCGACCTTCTCGCGAGCCTCCTTGGAGAGCTTGGTCTTCTTGATCCGGTCCTCCAGCTCGGCCATCTCGTCGCGGCCGTCCTCGCCGTCGCCGAGCTCCTTCTGGATCGCCTTCATCTGCTCGTTCAGGTAGTACTCGCGCTGGGTCTTCTCCATCTGGCGCTTGACGCGCGAGCGGATGCGCTTCTCCACCTGCAGAACCGAGATCTCCGATTCCATGAAGCCGAGGGCCTTTTCCAGCCGCTCGCGCACGCTGATCATCGCCAGCATGTCCTGCTTCTCGGGAATCTTGATCGCCAGATGCGAGGCGACCGTGTCGGCGAGCTTCGAGTAGTCCTCGATCTGGCCGGCAGCCCCCACCACTTCGGGCGAGATCTTCTTGTTCAGCTTGACGTAGTTCTCGAACTCCGAGACCACCGAACGCGCCAGCGCCTCGATCTCGACCGGGTCTTCCTCGGTCTCCTCGATCAGGCTGGCGGAGGCCTCGTGCCACTCGGTCCGCGGCGAGAAGCTCTCGATCTTCGCCCGGCCCATGCCTTCGACCAGCACCTTCACGGTGCCGTCCGGGAGTTTCAGGAGCTGCAGCACGTTGGCCACGGTGCCGATCTCGTAGATCGCATCCGCGGTCGGGTCCTCGTCGGAGGCGTTCTTCTGGGTCGCAAGCAGAATCTGCTTGTCGGCACCCATCACCTCCTCGAGCGCCTTGATCGATTTTTCGCGGCCGACGAAGAGCGGCACGATCATGTGCGGAAACACGACGATGTCGCGCAGCGGCAGAACCGGGTACAGAGCCGCCCCGGCGGCACCCTGGCGTTCTTGCATATCAGACATGGTATTCCTTTCTACGGCATCCTCGCCGTGTTCGGCCACCGATCCTGCGCCTTCTTCGAAGCGCGCGGGTCCAGCGCCATCACGACCGTAATGTGGGCGTCACACGCCTGCTATTCAAGCGATTCGGCAGCGGGACGCGGGTGCTGTCCGATGTCGCAGGCGACGGTCCTCGAAAATGAAAAGCCCGCCCCGGCGCCAAGCCGGGACGGGCTCATAAGCCGTCAAACCTCGCCTTGATGATTCACATCAGGCGCTGACGTTTTCCTTCTCGCCGTTCCGCTCGGAATAGATGTAGAGCGGACGGGCATTGCCGTCGATCACGTCCTCGGAGATCACGACTTCCTGCACGCCTTCCAGCGTCGGCAGGTCGAACATCGTGTCGAGGAGCATGGCTTCCATGATCGAGCGCAGGCCGCGGGCGCCGGTCTTGCGCTCGATCGCCTTGCGGGCGATGGCGCGCAGCGCGTCCTCGTGGAACGACAGCTCGACATTCTCCATCTCGAACAGACGCTGGTACTGCTTGACCAGTGCGTTCTTCGGCTCTTCCAGGATCTGGACCAGTGCCGCCTCGTCGAGATCCTCGAGCGTCGCCAGAACCGGCAGACGACCGACGAACTCGGGGATGAGGCCGAACTTCAGGAGATCCTCGGGCTCGACCTGACGGAACACGTCGCCCGTGCGCCGGTCGTCGGGACCCGCGACATTCGCCGCGAAGCCGATCGAGGTCTTGCGACCGCGATCCGAGATGATCTTGTCGAGACCGGCAAAGGCGCCGCCGCAGATGAACAGGATGTTCGCCGTATCCACCTGCAGGAATTCCTGCTGCGGGTGCTTGCGGCCACCCTGCGGCGGAACCGAAGCCACGGTGCCTTCCATGATCTTCAGCAGCGCCTGCTGGACGCCCTCGCCCGACACGTCGCGGGTGATCGAGGGATTGTCCGACTTGCGGCTGATCTTGTCGATCTCGTCGATATAGACGATGCCGCGCTGGGCGCGCTCGACATTGTAATCCGCCGCCTGCAGCAGCTTGAGAACGATGTTCTCCACGTCTTCGCCCACATAACCAGCTTCGGTCAACGTGGTCGCATCAGCCATCGTGAAGGGCACGTCCAGGATCCGCGCCAGCGTTTGCGCCAGCAGCGTCTTGCCTCAACCTGTCGGACCGATCAGCAGGATGTTGGACTTGGACAGCTCCACCTCGCCGTTCTGGCCGGCATGGTTGAGACGCTTGTAGTGGTTGTGAACCG
>NZ_CAXPJM010000017.1:0-15389 GCF_964217435.1 Aurantimonas sp.
CGACCTGGTAGCCGAAGAGCACGAAGCCGGCGGCCATCATGACGACGTTGGCGGTGTAGGCGTGGCGGAAGAAGCTCGGTGTCCTGCGCCAGAAGCCCATGACGATGAGGATCGCGCCGAGGGCGAGAAGCTGGCCGATCTCGACGCCGACATTGAAGGCGAGGAGGTTCGGCACCAGGCCGTCCGGCGAGATGTCGTATTCGAGGATCTTGGTCGACAGACCGAACCCGTGGAAGAAGCCGAAGATCAGGGTTGCGGCCTTGGTGTTCGGCTGGAAGCCGAACCACCGCTGGAACGCCCCCATGTTGTCGAGCGCCTTGTAGACGACCGACAGGCCGATGATCGCATCGATGATGTAGCTGTTGATCCCGACGTCGAAATAGACGCCGAGCAGCATCGTCGTGGAGTGACCGATCGCGAAGAGGGTCACGTAGATGCCGATGTCCTTCATCCGGTAGAGGAAGAAGATCACGCCGAGCAGGAACAGGATGTGGTCGTAGCCCGTCGCCATGTGTTTGGCGCCGAGATACATGAAGGCGATGAGGTTCACCCCGGTGATCTCCTGGATGTAGCCCTGGTCGCCGGCGGCAACGCCGTGCGCGAGAGCTGTCGTGCCCCATGTCATAGCCAGGAGAAGCGCGAGCATGGGGGTGCGAAGCGTCGACCGGATCGCGTGGCGCGACTCGAGACGACCTTCGACGGAAGGGTCTTGCATGGTTGGTTCCGATTGTCCGTAAGGTGCCATGCCGTCGCGGGGACGGCGTCTGATCACGGGGTGACGGACGGTCTCGGCGGTCGGTCGAGGGTGGAAGCTTCGCCCTCCAGGCCTCGATCCTGACGGAGCAGAGCATGCTGCACGGCACCGGGCGGCACGGGGGCGTCGAACCGGGGCAACGTTCCGGGCTTGTCGTGGGAATGGTCGAACGGGTTGTGCTTGTGCTCGTGATCGCCGTGCCCGGATGTGTCGGCGAGCGGCTCGTCGTCATGCGAGTGGCCGTGGTCGTTGAAGGCGGCGTGCAGCGTGGCGACCGGGTCGTGCGAAGCCGACGGCCCCTGAGGCGCCGCGAACATGGCGAAGGCGACCGCCAGGGCGATCGTCAGATGTCCGAAGAGGGTTCGACTGAACGTCAGCATACTGTCGGCGGTTGGTTCCCTCGGGCGCAGACCGCGATCCTGATCCCCGATCCCGGCGCGAAACTTGTCGGCGAAGAAGATGGCACGGTCATGGTGGCGAATGAACCTCCTTCGTGCTCGACGCCACCGGCTCGCGTTTGCGACCGGGCCATCGCGACGATGGACCTATCCAGAGGGATTGCAGCGGGCCTCCACGACACGATGGCGGCGGCATCTTCCATCGCAGCCGAGAGCAGATGATTGATCGGCAGGCCACGCAAAGCGACGTTCCAGTCGCCCCGCGGTACAGGCCATCGAAGATATTGCATTGCGGAAAAATCCTGCGTGCGCACACTGCGCGGCATGGACGCCGATCTTTCCATCCTGGTCTTCGACGAAAATGCCGTTCGTGCCGCCATCATAGAGGCGGGACTGCGCGAGGCCGGACATCGGCGGGTCGCCGTCGTCAGGGAAATTCTCGGCCTGGTGAAACGCATCGAGACGGTTCAGCCGGACGTGATCGTCGTGGATCTGGAAAACCCCAACCGGGACCAGTTGGAACACTTCTTCCAGGTCTCCCGCTCGGTGAAGAAGCCGGTCGCGATGTTCGTCGACCGCTCCGACGCCGGCGCGATCGAGGCGGCCGTCGACGCCGGGGTCTCGGCCTATATCGTCGACGGTCTCAGGAAGGAGCGCGTCAAGCCGATCCTCGACATGGCGATCTCGCGCTTCAATGCCTTCTCCCGGCTGTCCAGCGAACTGGCGGAAGCGCGCTCGGAACTGGCCGAGCGCAAGGTGATCGAACGCGCCAAAGGCATCCTGATGAAACTGAAGAAGCTGGACGAGCCTGCAGCTTACGCGCTCCTGCGTCGAACGGCGATGAACGAGAACCGGAAGATCGCCGACGTCGCCCAGGGCCTCGTCAGCGCCTATTCGCTGTTGGGAGATGCCCGTGACGAAGCTTGAGAGCGTGCGCCTCGGCTACCTGCCGCTGCTCGACAGCGCCGTGCTGCTGGTTGCGGCGAAGCTCGGCTTTGCCGAGGAACGCGGCCTCGATCTCACCCTCTTCCGGGAAACCTCCTGGGCGACGATCCGCGACCGGATGGGGGTCGGCCAGTTCGACGCCGCACACATGCTGGCGCCGATGCCGATCGCGGCCAATCTGGGCATTGGCCCGCTCGCCGTTCCGATGATCGCGCCGATGGTGCTGGCGCTCGGCGGCAATGCCGTCACTGTCTCGACCGCCCTCGCCCAGGCCATGGCCGATACGGCGGGCGAGGATCCGGATGGACCTGCAGCGGCGGGTGCCGCACTGAAATCAACCCTCGGCCGGCGGGCGCAGGCGGGGCGCAGCCATGCCCGGCTTGCTGTCGTCCATCGGTATTCGAGCCACAATTACGACCTGCGGTACTGGCTTGCCGCGTCCGGGATCGAACCGGACCGGGACGTCGAGATCACCGTCGTCCCGCCATCACTGGTGCCCGACGCGCTCGCCGCCGGGGAGATCGACGGCTTCTGCGTCGGCGAACCCTGGAGCACGGTGGCCGTCAGGCGCGGTGTCGGGCGGATCGTCACCAGCAAGGCGGAGATCTGGCGACGCGGCCCGGAAAAGGTGCTCGGCGTCTCCGCCGCGTTTGCAAGGGACCGCCCGGAAACCCTGTCCCGGCTCATCGACGCCCTCGGCCAGGCCGCCCTCTGGTGCGCTGATCCGGCCCATCATCGCGCTCTCGCGGATTTGCTGGCCTTGCCGCAACATCTCGGCGTGCCGTCGGACGACCTCATGGCGGGGATAACGGGTCGCATGGAAGTCGCTCCGGGACGATTCCGGGCCATCGAGGGCTTCATGATCTTCGCCGGTGGGGACGCCAACCGTCCTGACCGGAGCCATGGCCGGTGGCTTTATCGTCAGATGGCACGTTGGGGCGACGTCCGCTTCTGCGAAACCGGGCTGGCCATCGCCGGCCGGACATTTCGCCCGGACCTTTTCGACAGGGCGCAAGGAGACTCAAAGCCCGCTCCCGCACAAGATGAAGATGCGGACGAGGATGGACCGTCTTCCGCCCCGCACCGCCCGGCGGGCCTTTTTGATGCAGAAACCGGCGATCCGCATGAGACATGAGCACATCGCCTGATCGGATCCATGGCGATCTGCACAACAAATATACAGACTTTGGAAAAGTTCAAAAAAACCGCAAAAACGCATCCTGCCGCGTTGCAACATCTCCGCCGCGGCAGTAAGAATGGTCGCCAGAGACCGGATCACTGATCCGTCTCCCATTATCTCCCGGCAACGCTTGCCGGCATCATAGGCGCCCAATGGCGGGCGCACCGGCAAGGCTGCCGACTTCGTTTTCATGCGCTTCCGAGGCTTCGGAGCGACAACGGGTCGGGCAGCCTTTTTTCATTTCAACGATCAACAACGCCGGCGCGGCATGCCCGGCGAACGGGGACGCTTACGCCATGGCCAGCATCATCGCAGTCTCTCGCCGAACCCTTCTTGGCTGCACGGGAGCGTTTGCCGTCATGGCCGCCTCGCCTGCGTCGGCCGGCATG
This sequence comes from Aurantimonas sp., assembly GCF_964217435.1. NCBI lineage: Bacteria > Pseudomonadati > Pseudomonadota > Alphaproteobacteria > Hyphomicrobiales > Aurantimonadaceae > Aurantimonas > Aurantimonas sp. The sequence goes on from NZ_CAXPJM010000017.1 coordinate 3,667, forward strand.
CTGCCGGTCGAGAAGGACGAACTGACCTTCGGCTTCATCAAGCTCACCGACATGGCACCGCTCGCCATCGCCAAGGAGATGCACTTCTTCGAGGATGAGGGCCTGTACGTCACGATCGAGCCCCAGGCCAACTGGAAGGTGCTGCTCGACCGCACCATCACCGGCGAACTCGACGGCGCCCACATGCTGGCCGGCCAGCCCCTGGCGGCGACGATCGGCTACGGCACCAAGGCGCATATCGTCACGCCGCTCTCCATGGATCTGAACGGCAACGGCATCACCGTCTCGAACGACGTCTGGGCGGAGATGAAGACGCACATCCCGGCGGGCCCCGACGGCAAGCCCGAGCATCCGATCTCGGCTGCCGCGCTCGCACCGGTGGTCGAGCAGTACCGCTCGGCCGGCAAGACCTTCAACATGGGGATGGTCTTCCCGGTCTCGACCCACAATTACGAGCTGCGCTACTGGCTTGCGGCCGGCGGGCTCAACCCCGGCTATTATTCGCCGAGCGACACCTCCGGCCAGATCGACGCCGATGTGCTCCTGTCCGTAACCCCGCCGCCGCAGATGCCGGCGACGCTCGAGGCCGGCACCATCCAGGGCTATTGCGTCGGCGAACCGTGGAATCAGCAGGCGGTGTTCAAGGGCATCGGCGTGCCGGTGATCACCGACTACGAGATCTGGAAAGACAATCCCGAGAAGGTCTTCGGGATGACGGCGGCCTTCGTCGAGGAAAACCCGAACACCGCGATCGCCGTCACCAAGGCGCTGATCCGCGCCGGCCAGTGGCTCGATGCCGATGGCGGCGCCAATCGCCGGCAGGCGGTCGAGATCCTGTCGCGGCCCGAATATGTCGGGGCCGATCCCGAGGTCATCGCCAACTCAATGACCGGCACCTTCGAATACGAGAAGGGCGACACGCGCGAAGCGCCGCACTTCAACGTCTTCTTCGACAAGTTCGCGACCTACCCCTTCTACTCGGATGCGGTCTGGTACCTCACCCAGATGCGTCGCTGGGGCCAGATCTCCGAGGAGAAGTCCGATGCCTGGTACGCGGAGACCGCCGCGTCGGTCTACCGACCCGACATCTACCGGAAGGCCGCGGAATCCCTCGTCGAGGACGGCTATCTGGACCCGTCCGCAGTACCCGACACCGATGGCTACAAGCCGGCGACGGCCGAGTTCATCGACGGCGTCGAATATGAGGGGCGCAAGCCGAACGAATATCTCGCGAAGTTCGAGATCGGGCTGAAGGGCTCCGAGGACGTCGCCAGCGTCGTCTCCAACTGAGCGCAGCCGCTCGCGCCGGGCAGCCCCTGCCCGGCGACCTTGCCGCCGAAGCATTCGACGAAGGAACGCCAGCGATGAGTACCGCCTCCGATTTCATGGGCGACGAGCTGTCCCCCGCCGAGCGCCGGATTCTGAAGCGCGAAAAGCGGATGTCCCGGATCACCCGCGCCACCGGACCGCTGACCGCGATCGGCCTCGGCTGGTCCGTGCCGGTCATGAAGATCGCTGCGGGAGACGATGCCCGCAGCAATCTGCGCGCCTTGTGGCAGAGCCTGATCGTGCCGCTGATCGGCATCGTCGCCTTTCTCGCCGCCTGGGCCGCCCTCGCCCCGCAGGTCCAGACATCATTGGGCACGGTGCCCGGGCCGGTCCAGGTCTGGCAGCAGGTCGGCTCGCTCTATGATGACTATCAGCGCGGGCGGCAGGACCGGGTGGCGTTCTACGAGCGACAGGACGCGCGCAATGCCAAGCTGGTCGAACAGGGCATGGCGGACCGCGTGAAGACCCGCAGCTACACGGGTGCCCCGACCTATCCGGAACAGATCCTCACCAGCCTCAAGACGGTGTTCCTCGGCTTCGTGCTCGCCACCATCATCGCCATTCCGGTCGGCATCGCCTGCGGATTGTCCGCGACGATCAACGGCGCGCTCAATCCGCTGATCCAGATCTTCAAGCCGGTGTCGCCGCTAGCCTGGCTGCCGATCGTCACGATGATCGTCTCGGCTCTCTACGTGAACGCCTCCGACGCCGTGCCGAAGTCGATGGTGGTCTCGGCGATCACGGTCACCCTCTGCTCGCTCTGGCCGACCCTGATCAACACGGCGCTCGGCGTCGCCTCGATCGACAAGGATCTCGTCAATGTCGGCAAGGTGCTGCAGCTGCCGACGCACAAGACCATCACCAAGCTGGTCCTGCCCTCGGCCATGCCGCTGATCTTCACCGGGCTGCGCCTGTCGCTCGGCGTCGGCTGGATGGTGCTGATCGCCGCCGAGATGCTGGCCCAGAACCCCGGCCTCGGCAAGTTCGTGTGGGACGAGTTCCAGAACGGCTCGTCGGATTCGCTGGCCCGGATCATCGTCGCGGTGATCACCATCGGCATCGTCGGCTTCATGCTCGACCGGATCATGGCTGCCCTGCAGACCGCCTTCACCTTCACCTCGAACCGCTGAGACGGCCTTCCCGGGCGCGAAAGGACATGACCATGGCCACCTCCCCGATGATCGAACTGGCGAATGTCTCGAAGGCCTATGGCGAGGGCCCGGCTCGCGCCGAAATCCTCGACGGCATCGACCTCAAGGTCGCGGAAGGCGAGTTCGTCGCGATCGTCGGCTTTTCCGGTTCCGGCAAGACCACGCTGATCTCGCTGCTGGCAGGGCTGATCCGGCCCGATGCCGGCCAGGTCCTGATGAAAGGCGCCCAGGTGACGGGACCCGGCCCGGAGCGCGGCCTGGTCTTCCAGTCCTATTCGCTGATGCCGTGGCTGACGGTTCGCGGCAATGTCGCGCTCGCGGTCGACACCGTTTTCGCCCGCGAGACGAAGGCGTCCCGCAAGGCGCGGGTCGACCGATACATCGAGATGGTCGGTCTCGCACACGCCGTCGACCGCAAGCCGGCCGAGCTCTCCGGCGGCATGCGCCAGCGTGTCTCGGTGGCGCGGGCTCTCGCCATGAGCCCGGAGATCCTGCTGCTCGACGAACCGCTCTCGGCGCTCGACGCCCTGACCCGCGCCAAGCTGCAGGACGAATTCGCCGCAATCAGCCAAGTCGAGAAGAAGACCATCATCCTGATCACCAACGATGTCGACGAGGCGATCCTGCTCGCCGACCGGATCATCCCGCTCGATCCTGGTCCAAGGGCCAGTCTCGGCCCGTCCTTTCCGGTCGAACTGCCGCGCCCGCGCGACCGCTCGGCGATGAACGCCAATGACGAGTTCAAGCGCCTGCGGCGCGAGATCACCGGCTATCTGATGGATCGTGGGCGCCATGCCTCCGCCGACACGGATGCAGCGGTCTCCCTGCCGAACGTCGTCCCGATCACCCAGAAGTCGGCGAAGGGACCGATGCCGGAGCTTCCGGCGGCCTATCGCCGCGCAGCGCAGTCCGCCATCGGGCGCGGCTATGTCGAGTTCTTCGAGGTCACCAAGACCTATCCGACGCCGAAGGGGCCGCTGACCGTCGTCGACGGCTTCGACATGAAGATGGAAAAGGGCGAGTTCGTCTCGCTGATCGGCCATTCGGGCTGCGGCAAGTCGACGGTCCTGTCCATGGCCGCCGGCCTCAACAACATCTCGTCGGGGGGCATCATCCTCGATGGCCGCGAGGTCAGCGGAGCCGGCCCCGAACGCGCGGTGGTCTTCCAGTCGCCATCCCTGATGCCCTGGCTGACGGCCCGGGAGAACGTCGCTCTCGGCGTCGACCGGGTCTATCCCGACGCGACGCCGGCCGAACGCCGCGATGTCGTCGAACATTATCTCCACCGCGTCGGGCTCGGCGATTCCATGCACCGGCGGGCCGAAGACCTGTCCAACGGCATGAAGCAGCGGGTCGGCATCGCCCGTGCCTTCGCCCTGTCGCCGAAGCTGCTGCTTCTCGACGAGCCGTTCGGCATGCTCGATTCACTGACCCGCTGGGAGCTCCAAGACGTCCTGATGGATGTCTGGAAGCGGACCCAGGTGACCACCGTCTGCGTCACCCACGACGTCGACGAGGCGATCCTCCTCGCCGACCGGGTCGTGATGATGACCAACGGCCCGATGGCCCGGATCGGCAAGATCATGAAGGTCGACCTGCCGCGCCCGCGCACCCGCAAGGCGCTGCTCGAGCATCCCGATTACTACCTCTATCGCGAACAGCTCCTGAGCTTCCTGGAAGAGTACGAAAAGGGTGGCCCCGGCGCACAGGCGGCCGGCGCGGAGACGACCGCCGACGACAAGGGTGCGGGCGACAAGGCCGCGGGCGCGGAAAGGGAAGCGGCATGAGCGTGATCGCGCCCGACGTCGCCACCCGCGCCTTTATCGAGGTGACGGAAGTGTGGGTCCCCGACGGCGATCGACTGGTCTGGTCGAGCGGCAATTATGGTTCCCTAGACGCCTTCGCCGCCGTTTCGGCGAAACAGAGCTTCGCCAGGGGCGAAGGCCTGCCCGGCCGCGCCTGGGACGAGGCCCGCCCGGTGGTGTTGAAGCAGTTCGACGGCTCCTATTTCCAGCGCGCCGAAGCCGCGAGGGCGGCGGGACTGACCTGCGCGGTCGCTGTGCCGATCTTCGCCGGAAGCGCCCTGAAGGCCGTCATCGTCGTGCTGTGCGCCGATGACGAATCGCGCACCGGTGCCATCGAGGTCTGGCGCGAGAGCGACGGCCTCCTGATGCTGGACGACGGCTATTACGGCGCGGCGCGGCACTTCGAATGGGTCTCGCAGCATACGCATTTCCCCCGCGGACAGGGCCTGCCCGGCGGCGTCTGGGCGGCGAACGCGCCGATGCTGATGCGCGATCTCGGCTCGGGCTACCGCTTCATCCGCGCCGAAAGCGCCGGCAGGGCCGGCCTGACCACCGGTCTTGGCCTGCCGATCACCGTGCCGGGCGACCGGACCTATGTCCTGACGCTGCTTTCGGCCCGCGGCACGCCGATCGCCCAACGGTTCGAGCTGTGGAATGCGCGTGCCGCCGGGACGGCCGGCGCCAGGGAAGCGATCCTCGCCGACGGCATCTGCCAGCGCGAGGGACCGCTTTGGGACGACGAGACCGAGCGGCGCGTGGCGGCGTGGCAGGGACCGATCGGCGAGGTGCTGGGTACCGGCATCCCCGCCGTCAAGCACGACAATCCCGCTCTGACCGCCGGCTACGCATCGATGGTGGCTGTTCCGATCTATCGCGACGGAACGATCAGCCACGTCGTCGCCTGGTACTATTGAAAGGAACGTTCATGCGAAAACTGGTCGTCATCGGTGCCGGCATGGCGTCCGGCCGGGTGCTCGAGACCCTGTTCGAGGCCGATCGGGACGCCTACGCGGTCACGCTGTTCAACGCGGAACCGCGCGGCAACTACAACCGCATCATGCTGTCGCCGGTCCTGTCCGGCGAGAAGAGCTATGAGGAGATCGTCACCCATGACGAGGACTGGTACGGCGCGCACGACGTGACGTGCCGCTTCGGCGAGAAGGTCGTCGCGATCGACCGGCAGCGCAAGATCGTCACCGGCGCCAAGGGCGAGGTGCCCTACGACAAGCTGATCATCGCCACCGGCTCTGTCCCGTTCATCGTACCGGTGGAAGGCCGGGACCTGCCCGGGGTCATCACCTACCGCGATTTCGACGACACCCATGCCATGATCGAGGCGTCCGGCACGCCCGGCAGCCATGCCGTCGTCATCGGCGGCGGACTTCTCGGCCTGGAAGCGGCAGCCGGGCTGCGGCTGCGCGGCATGGAGGTCACCGTGCTGCATCTGTCGGGTCACCTGATGGAGCGCCAGCTCGACGAAGCGGCCGGCTATCTCCTGCGCAAGGATCTGGAAAAGCGCGGCATCACCGTGATGACGCGGGCCTCGACCCAGAAGATTCTCGGCACGAACCGTGTCGAGGGCGTCGAACTGGCGGACGGGACGACCCTGAAGGCGGATCTGGTGGTCATGGCGGTCGGCATCCGCCCGGCGGCGCAGATCGCCAGGGATGCGGGTCTCGACGTCGGCCGCGCGATCGTCGTGAACGCCCAGATGCAGACGTCGGACCCCGACATCTACGCCGTCGGCGAATGCGTGGAGTTCGACGGTACGCTCTTCGGCCTCGTCGCCCCGCTCTACGATCAGGCCAGGGTGCTGGCGAAGTCGCTGCTCGGCCAGCCGGACGCCTTTGCGGTCAGGGAATTGTCGACCAAGCTCAAGGTCACGGGATGCGACCTCTTCAGCGCCGGCGACTTTGCCGAGGGCGAGAAACGCGAGGAGATCGTCCTTCGCGATCCGGCGCAGGGTGTCTACAGGCGCCTCGTGATCGAGGACGACCGGCTCGTCGGCGCCGTGATGTACGGGGATACCGCGGACAGCAACTGGTTCTTCGACCTCATTCGCGACGGCGCGCCGGTATCGGACATGCGCGAAACCCTGATCTTCGGCCAGTCCTTCCAGGGGGGTGCCCCCCTGGACCCTATGGCGGCCGTTGCAGCCTTGCCGGATGATGCGGAAATCTGCGGCTGCAACGGCGTATGCAAATCGAAGATCACCGGCGCGGTTGCCGCGGGTGGGCTGACCAGCCTCGACGAGGTGCGGGCCCACACCAAGGCCTCCGCCTCCTGCGGCTCCTGCACCGGGCTCGTGGAGCAGCTCATGGCGCTGACCCTGGGCGCCGCCTTCAATCCCGCGGCCGTCAAGCCGATGTGCCCCTGCACCGATCTCGGCCATGGCGACGTGCGGCGGCTGATCCGCGCCAAGGCGCTGAAGTCGATCCCCGAGGTCATGCAGGAGCTGGAGTGGAAGACCTCCTGCGGCTGCGCCAAGTGCCGGCCGGCGCTCAACTACTACCTGATCGCCGACTGGCCGGGCGACTATGTCGATGACAAGCAGTCCCGCTTCATCAACGAGCGGGTCCACGCCAACATCCAGAAGGACGGCACCTATTCGGTCGTGCCGCGCATGTGGGGCGGCATCACCTCGGCCAGTGAACTGCGGGCGATCGCCGACGTCGCCGACAAGTTCGCGATCCCGACCGTCAAGTGCACCGGCGGCCAGCGCATCGACCTCCTCGGCGTGAGGAAGGAGGATCTGCCCGCGGTCTGGGCCGATCTGAACGCCGCCGGCATGGTCTCCGGCGCCGCCTATGCCAAGGGCCTGCGCACGGTGAAGACCTGCGTCGGCACCGACTGGTGCCGCTTCGGCACGCAGGATTCCACCGGCCTCGGCGTCAGGATCGAGAAGTTCATGTGGGGCTCCTGGACGCCCGCCAAGGTGAAGATGGCGGTGTCCGGCTGCCCCCGGAACTGCGCCGAGGCGACCTGCAAGGATGTCGGCGTGATCTGCACCGACGCCGGCTACGAGATCCAGTTCGCCGGTGCGGCGGGGCTCGACATCAAGGGCACCGAGATCCTCACCCAGGTGAAGACCGAGGACGAGGCACTGGAGATGATCGTCGCCCTCGTCCAGCTCTACCGTGAGCAGGGCCATTATCTGGAGCGCATGTACAAATGGCTGAAGCGGGTCGGCATGGACTCGATCCGCGCCGTCATCGTCGAGGATCCTGCGCGGCGACGCGGCTATTACGAAGCCTTCGTCCACAGCCAGACCTTCAGCCAGACCGATCCCTGGTCGGAGCGGGCCTCGGGCGCGCGCGCCAGCCATGAGTTCCAGCCGATGGCCGATCTCACCCTGGAGGCTGCCGAATGACCAGCTGGCATCGCATCGGTGCGGTCACCGACATTCCCCGCCGCGGCGCGCGCTGCGTGCTCACCCCGTTCGGGCGCGTCGCGGTGTTCCGGACCGCCAATGACGGCATCTTCGCCACCGAGGACCGCTGTCCGCACAAGGGCGGGCCGCTCAGCCAGGGCATCGTCCACGACGCCTCGGTCACCTGCCCGCTGCACAACATGGTGTTCTCGCTGGAGAGCGGGATCGCCGCCGGGCCCGACGAAGGTCGGGTGCGGGTCTTCGCCGTGCGGGTCGACCCGCCGACCGGTGCCATCGAACTGTCGCTGGACGAACCCGCCCTCGTCCTCGCCGCCGAATAGCCGGGACCCGCGCGATGGACGAACGACCGGCCGACACCACCATCCGGACCACATGCCCCTATTGCGGCGTTGGCTGTGGAGTCCTGGCAACCCCGCGTCCGGGTGGCAGCGTGGCGATCGCTGGTGACCCCACGCATCCGGCGAATTTCGGCCGCCTCTGCTCCAAGGGCTCGGCCCTCGGCGAAACACTGGGGATGGAGGAACGGCTGCTGTTCCCCACCATCGCCGGCGAACGTGCGACCTGGGACGACGCGCTGTCGCGCGTCGCCGAACGCTTCACCGCCACCATCGCCGAACACGGCCGTGATTCCGTCGCCTTCTACGTTTCCGGCCAGTTGCTGACCGAGGATTACTACCTCGCCAACAAGCTGATGAAGGGCTTCATCGGCTCGGCGAACATCGACACCAATTCCCGCCTGTGCATGGCCTCCTCGGTCGCCGGCCATCGCCGGGCCTTCGGCTCCGACACGGTGCCGGGCACCTATGAGGATCTGGAACAGGCCGATCTGATCGTCCTCGTCGGCTCGAACCTCGCCTGGTGCCATCCGGTGCTCTACCAGCGGATCGCCGCGGCCAAAGCCGCGCGCCCGCAGATGAAGATCGTCCTTGTCGATCCGCGCCGCACGGCCAGCGCCGATCTCGCCGATCTGCATCTGCCGATCGCTGCCGATGGCGACACGGCGCTCTTTGCCGGATTGTTGCCGTTCCTCGCCGAGGCCGGTGCGATCCATTGCGACTATGTGGCCCGGCATACCGACGGTTTCGTCGAGGCGCTGCGCCGGGCCCGCGGGATGCGGCTGCCGCATGTCGCGGAGGCCACCGGCCTCGACATCCGCCAGATCCAGGCCTTCTACGAACTCTTCGCCAGGACAGAAAAGGTCGTCACGGTCTACAGCCAGGGCGTCAACCAGTCGGTGACGGGCACCGACAAGGTGAACGCGATCATCAACTGCCATCTGGCGACCGGCCGCATCGGACGGCCGGGCATGGGTCCCTTCTCGGTGACCGGCCAGCCCAATGCCATGGGCGGACGCGAGGTCGGCGGCATGGCCAATATGCTCGCGGCGCACATGGCCATCGAGGACCCGGCGCACCGTTCCCTGGTGCAGGATTTCTGGGACGCCCCGGCGATGCCCGACCGCGCCGGCCTGAAGGCGGTCGACATGTTCCGCGCCGTCGCCGACGGCCGGATCAGGGCGCTCTGGATCATCGGCACCAACCCCGTCGTTTCGATGCCCGACGCCGATTCCGTGAAGGCAGCCCTCGCCGCCTGCCCCTTCGTCGTCGTCTCCGATGTCGTCGCACGCAACGACACCCTGCGCTTCGCCGATGTCGCCCTGCCCGCCGCTGCCTGGGGCGAGAAGGACGGAACGGTCACCAATTCCGAGCGGCGGATCTCGCGCCAACGTCCCTTCCTGCCGCTGCCCGGCGAGGCCCGGCCCGACTGGGCGATCATCGCCGACGTCGCCCGCCGCATGGGCTTCGCCGACGGCTTTTCCCACGCCAGCGCGGCGGACGTCTTCGACGAACACGCACGGCTCTCGGCCCATGGCAACGCCGGAGCGCGCGACTTCGACATCGGCGCGCTCGCCGGGCTCGACCAGTGCGGCTACGACGCCCTGGAGCCGGTTCAGTGGCCGCAGCCCCGCGTCGTCTCCCCATCCGATTCCGGCGACGCCCCGGCCGAAGCAGGTGCGGCTTCGGCGAAGGACGGCAACCGCTTCTTCGGCGACGGACACTTCTACCATCCGGACGGGCGCGCCCGCATCGTGGCCGTCGATGCCGCCCCCCGTCGCCGGACGGACAAGGGCCGGTTCCTGCTCAACACCGGGCGTGTGCGCGACCATTGGCACACGATGACCCGCACCGGTCGCTCGGCCCGGCTTTCGGCCCATGTCGCAGAGCCCTTCGTCGACATCCATCCGGCAGACGCCGCAGCGCACGGGATTGCGGAAGCTGGCCTCGTCACCGTGCGATCCGGCTTCGGCGCGGCGATCGTGCGTTGCCGCACCACGGACCGGCAATCGCGCGGCTCGGTCTTCGTGCCGATGCACTGGAGCGACGAGTTCTCGGGCAGCGGTCGCATCGACGCCGTGGTCGCACCGGCCGTCGATCCGGTCTCCGGCCAGCCGGGTCTCAAGGCCACCGAGGTGTCGATCGCGCCGTTCCCAGCCGCCTGGTTCGGCTTCGCCGTCACACGGTCGCGGCCCGATCCGCAAGGCCTCGACTATTTCGCGCTGGCGCGGGCCGAGTCCGGCTGGCGCATGGAACTGGCCGGCCTCGCGCCGCTGGCCGACCCGAGCGCCCTCGCCGCGGCGTTGCTCAAGGCGCCGGACAGGGCGAAGATGCTGGCGTTCCATGACACGACGACCGGCGCACATCGCTTTGCCGTCTTCGACAGCGAAGCGCTGATCGGCGCGCTCTGGATTGCGCGCGATCCCGTCGCCGTGTCGCGCGTCTGGGCCGCGGGGCAGCTGGGCGACGCGCACAACGCTGTCCGCGACCGCTTCCGGCTGCTCGCCGGGCGCGGGGGTGCCGACCGCCCGGACCCGGGCGCGATCGTCTGCTCCTGCTTCAGTATCGGCGTCAACGAGATCGCGACGGCGGTGACAACCGGCCGGGCAATCACCGTCGAGGCCGTCGGCGCGGCGTTGAAGGCCGGCACCAATTGCGGCTCCTGCCGCAGCGAGATCAAGGGGATCATCGATGATGCACGGCTCGCGAACACGGCGTAAGCCGCCCCTCGCCGTGAACGACGCCGAACAGCTCCCGCAGCGTTCGCAGCGCATGGGTCCGCTGGCAAGCCTGCCGGTGTTCTTCGATCTGGCGGGCAAGCGCGTCGTCATGGCCGGGGGCGGACCGGGCGCGGCGTGGAAGGCCGAGCTTCTGGCCTCGGCGGGCGCCCATGTCGATCTCTACGTCCCGGCCGACGGGATCGATGGCGAGATGGCCGAGCTTCTCGCCGTACCGCCGGAATCCGGCGTTATCCTTCACCATGACCGGCCCTGGGCGACCGATGTCTTCGGGGGAGCGGCGATCGCCGTCGGCGATACCGAGAGCCTCGCCGAGGGCCAGGCCTTCGCCTGCGCGGCGCGGGCGGCCGGCGTGCCGGTCAACGTCGTCGACAAGCCGTCCTATTGCGACTTCCGCTTCGGCACGATCGTCAACCGCTCGCCGGTGGTCATCGGCATTTCTACCGATGGCGCCGCCCCGATCCTGGGGCAGGCGATCCGCCGCCGCATCGAGACCCTGCTGCCGCCGGCGCTCAGCCAGTGGGCGGCCCTGGCCGCCAGGGTCCGCGGCGCGGTGATGGAGCGGCTTTCGCCAGGCCCCCTGCGCCGTGCCTTCTGGGAACGCTTCGCCGACAGCGCCTTCACCACCAAACTGCCCGACGCCGCGGCCGAGGCGGCGGCCGGCGGCTTCATCGACGATCTGGCGCGTTCGCCCGAGGCCGGCGGTCGCGTCACCCTGGTCGGGGCCGGCCCCGGCGAGGCCGAACTCCTGACCCTGAAGGCGGTGCGCGCCCTGCAGGCAGCCGACGTGATCCTGTTCGACGACCTCGTCTCCGACGAGATTCTCGAACTCGCCCGCCGCGAGGCCCGGCGCATGCTGGTCGGCAAGCGCGCCGCCCGCGACAGCTGCCGCCAGGAAGACATCAACGCCATGATGGTCAGCTTCGCCAAGGCGGGCAAGCACGTGGTGCGGCTGAAATCCGGCGACGTGTCGG
>NZ_CAXPJM010000018.1:0-11797 GCF_964217435.1 Aurantimonas sp.
GCCTTGCCGAGGATCAGCGCATGGACGTCGTGCGTGCCCTCGTAGGTGTTGACGGTCTCCAGGTTCTGGGCGTGGCGCATGACGTGGTACTCGCCCATGATGCCGTTGCCGCCATGCATGTCGCGGGCGGTGCGGGCGATGTCCAGCGCCTTGCCGCAATTGTTGCGCTTGACCAGGCTGATCATCTCCGGCGCCATGGCCCCCTCGTCGAACAGGCGGCCGACCCGAAGCGAGGCCTGCAGCCCCAGCGCGATCTCGGTCTGCATGTCGGCGAGCTTCTTCTGGACGAGCTGGGTCTGGGCCAGCGGGCGGCCGAACTGGGTGCGCTCCATCGTGTAGTCGCGCGCCCGCTTCCAGCAATCCTCGGCGGCGCCCATGGCGCCCCAGGAGATGCCGTAGCGGGCCCGGTTGAGGCAGCCGAAGGGGCCGCCGAGCCCCGACACGTTCGGCAGCAGCGCGTCTTCGCTCACCTCGACGCCGTCCATGACGATCTCGCCGGTGATCGAGGCGCGCAAGGAGAGCTTGCCCTCGATCTTGGGCGCCGAGAGGCCCTTCATGCCCTTGTCGAGAATGAAGCCGCGGATCTTGTTGTCATGGGCGGCGGACTTTGCCCAGACGATGAAGACGTCGGCGATGGGCGAATTGGAGATCCACATCTTGGCGCCCGACAGGCGGTAGCCGCCGTCGATCTTCTCGGCCCGTGTGGTCATGCCGCCCGGATCGGAGCCGGCATCGGGCTCGGTCAGGCCGAAGCAGCCGACAAATTCGCCGGTGGCGAGCCTGGGGAGGTACTTGCGGCGCTGGGTCTCGTCGCCATAGGCGAAGATCGGATACATCACCAGCGAGGACTGGACGCTCATCATCGAGCGATAGCCCGAATCCACCGCCTCGACGGCCCGGGCGACGAGCCCGTAGGAGACATAGGACGCGCCGGCGCAGCCATAGTCCTCGGGCAGGGTCAGGCCGAGCAGGCCGAGTTCGCCCATCTCGTTGAAGATCGACCGGTCGGTGGTTTCGTTGCGATAGGCCTCGACAATGCGCGGCCGCAGCTTCTCCTCGGCATAGGACCGGGCGGTCTCGAAGATCAGCCGCTCGTCCTCGGACAGCTGGTCCTCGAGCCGGAACGGGTCGGCCCAGTCGAAACCGGCGGACGGGGACGCAGACGGCGAAGGCGCGGCGGCCGAAGCGTTGGACATGGCGGGGTTCCTGTCGTGGTGGCGCGGCACGGGGCCGGGATCTGTCTGAATGTCTGGGACGCAAGCGGTGCCGGTCGGGACAGCGCGGCCTAGTCGGGCACGATGGCGGTGGCCTCGATCTCGACCAGCGCCTCGGGTTCGACCAGGTCGGAGACCTCCACCAGGGCCATCGCCGGATAGTGCCGGCCAAGGACGCGGCGATAGGCAGCGCCCAGTTCGGCCGTCGAGGCGCGGTAGGTGGCGATGCTGCGCACATACCAGGTGAGGCGGGCGATATGCTCCGGCCCGCCGCCGGCTTCGGCGACCACGGCGAGGACATTGCGAAGCGTCTGTTCGACCTGCGGAATGAACCCGTCGGCGAAGGTCTCGGTCTCGTCCCAGCCGATCAGGCCGCCGGTGAGCACCAGCCGGCCGCGACCGGCCATGCCGTTGGCGTAGCCGCGGGGCTTCTTCCAGCCCGGCGGCTGCAGGGTATCGAGCGCGGCGTCGTCTCCGGCTTCGGACGAAGGGGTCGGACTGGCGCCGATCGGCTGGTTGATGTTCACGCGTTCACTCCCTGGGTCGCGTCCTCGGCTTCGGCCTCCGCCTGCTGGCGCAATGCAAAGCGCTGCAGTTTTCCCGAACCGGTCTTGGGCAAGGCGTCCACGAAGACGACCGAGCGTGGGTATTTGTAGGGCGCGAGCTCGCGCTTCACATGGTCCTGCAATTCCTTGGCGAGATCGGGCCCGGCCGCCGACGGGTCGGCCAGGACGATGAAGGCCTTGACGATACGGCCGCGCTCGGGGTCCGGGGCGCCGACGACGCCGACCTCCAGCACCAGCGGATGGGCCAGAAGTGCCGCCTCCACCTCGGGACCGGCGATGTTGTAGCCGGCCGACACGATCATGTCGTCATTGCGGGCCTGGAACCAGAAATAGCCGTCCTCGTCCTCGACATAGGTGTCGCCGGTGATGTTCCAGCCATTCTCGACATAGATGGCCTGGCGCCGGTCGGCGAGGTAGCGGCAGCCGATCGGGCCGCGCACCGCGAGGCGCCCTGCGGTGCCCCTGGGTTGCGGCTGACCGGAGGCATCGACGATGCGCGCCTCGTAGCCGGGCACTGGCTTGCCGGTGGCCCCCGGGCGGATCGCCTCCTGCGGCGCGGCGATGAAGATGTGCAGCATCTCGGTCGCGCCGATGCCGTCCATCAGCTTCAGGCCGGTGGCCTCGAGCCAGGCGTCGAAGGTCGGGCGCGGCAGGGTCTCGCCGGCGGAGACGCATTTCGTCAGCGACGAGAGGTCGTATTCGTCGATCTTCGCCAGCATGGCGCGATAGGCGGTGGGGGCGGTGAAGCAGACCGTCGCGCCGTATTCGCCGATGGCGGCGGCAAGGTCCGGCGGGCCGGCGCGTTCAAGCAGCACGGTCGAAGCGCCGATCCGGAACGGGAACAGGACGAGACCGCCGAGGCCGAAGGTGAAGGCGAGCGGCGGCGAGCCGATGAAGACGTCGTCGGCGCCCGCGCGCAGCACGTCGCGGGCATAGCAGTCGCAGATGACCAAGAGGTCGCGGTGATAGTGGATCGTCGCCTTGGGCAGGCCGGTCGTTCCCGAGGTGAAGCCGAGAAGGCAGGGATCGTCGGCCCGCGAGGCCACGGCCTCGAAGCGGTCGGGCGCACCTGCCGTCAGCGCGCCGAGGTCACCGCCGGCAAGCCCCTCCCAGGTGACGATCCGGACGGGCCGGGCGGCGGCATTCGCGGCCTTGTCCATCTCGTCGACCAAGGCCGCGTCGCACAAGGCTAGCCCGATCTCGGCCTTGTCGAGGATCTGCACGAGCTCGCGCGCGCGCAGCAGCGGCATGGTGGCGACGACGATGCCGCCGGCCTTGATGACCGCCATGTAGAGCGCGACCAGGGTCGGGTTGTTGGCCGAACGCAGGAGGACCCGGCCGCCGGGCACAAGTCCGAGTTCGCCGGTCAGGACATTGGCCATCCGGTCGATCGTTCGCGCGAGTTCGGCATAGGTCCAGCGCACGCCCGGCGCGCGGATGGCGAGCCGCTCGCCGCGGCCTTCGGCGACATGGCGGTCGACGAGTTCGGCGGCAGCGTTGAGCTGCTCGGGATAGCCGAGCCGGTCGAGATTGATGAAGTCCGGCTGCTCGGCTGCGGGCGGCAGGTTGTCGAGGACGAAGGTGTCGACATGGCAGGAGGCGGGCATGGGCGATCTCCTCAGGCGGCTTGCGACAGCAATTGGCGGGCGATGATGAGCTTCTGGACTTCGGTCGCGCCCTCGTAGATGCGCAGGGCGCGGATCTCGCGGTACAGCGTCTCGGGCACGGAGCCGGAGCGCACGCCTTCGCCGCCATGGAGCTGGACGGCGCGGTCGATGACCCCTTGGGCGTTCTCCGTGGCGACCATCTTGGCCATGGCCGCCTCGCGAGTGATGCGGGGCGCGCCGCTGTCGCGGGTCCAGGCCGCGCGGTAGACGAGCAGGGCGGCGCTGTCGATCGCCGTCGCCATTTCGGCGAGGGCCGTCTGGGTGAGCTGCATGTCGGCAAGCGGCGCGCCGAACAGCTTGCGCGAGCGGGCGCGGTCCAGCGTCACGTCGAGCGCCCGGCGCGCAAAGCCGAGGGCGGCAGCGCCCACCGTGGTGCGGAAGACGTCGAGCGTCGCCATGGCGATCCTGAAGCCCGCGCCGGGCTCTCCGATGCGGTTCGAGGCCGGCACCCGGCAATCCTCGAAGCGGAGGCGGGCGAGCGGATGCGGGGCGATGGTGTCGAGCCGCTCGGCGATGGTCAGGCCCGGCGTGTCGGCGGGCACGCAGAAGGCCGAAAGGCCCTTGGCGCCGGGCGCCTCGCCGGTGCGGGCGAAGACGACGTAATGGTCGGCGATGCCGCCATTGGAAATCCAGGTCTTCTCGCCGTCGAGGCGGACCATGTCGTTGCCCACCGGTGTGGCGGCGAGGGCGATCTCGGCGACGTCGGAGCCGGCTTCCGGCTCGGTCAGCGCGAAGGCGGCGATCGCCGTGCCGTCGCGCACGCCGGGCAGCACGGAGTTCTTCTGGGCGTCGCTGCCGTAAAGGGTTAGGGCGCCGGTGCCGAGCCCCTGCATGGCGAAGGCGAAGTCGGCGAGGCCGTCGAAACGGGCGAAGGTCTCGCGCAGGATGCACAGGCTGCGCACGTCGAAGCGGCCGTCCCTGGGCGCTGCATGCGCGAGGAAACCAGCCTTGCCCATCGCCGCGACGAGGCGCCGGCACGTCCCGTCGACATCGTGGTGATCGACGAGGCCAGCGACGTTGGCGGCAGCCCAGTCCTCGGCCTTGCGGGCGAGGTCGCGGTGGCTCTGGTCGAGGAACGGCCAGTCGAGGAAGCTGCGGTCGGGCATCGTCAGTTGCCCTCGAAGACCGGCTTGCGCTTGGCCGCGAAGGCCTCGAAGGCACGGCGGAAATCGCCGGTCTTCATGCACAGGGCCTGCGCGATCGCCTCGGCGTCGATGGCCTCGTCGACGCCCATCGCCCATTCCATCTGCAGCATGCGCTTGGTGACCGAATTGGCGTAGGTCGGGCCCGCGTTGAGCGCCGCCGCCATCTCCATCGCGGCGCCCAGGGCGCCGCCGGTCTCGGTCAGCCGGTTGAAGAAGCCCCAGCGCTCGCCTTCCTCGGCGCTCATGAAGCGGCCGGTATAGAGCAGTTCGGAGGCGCGGCCCTGACCGATGATGCGGGGCAGGATCGCGCAGGCGCCCATATCGCAGCCGGCAAGCCCGACGCGGTTGAACAGGAAGGCGACCTTGGCGCCGCTGGCCGCGATCCGCATGTCTGAGACCATCGCCATGATCGCGCCGGCCCCGGCGCAGATGCCCTCCACGGCGGAGATGACCGGCTGCGGACAGGCGCGCATCTCCTTGACGAGATCGCCGGTCATGGTGGTGAAGGCGTGCAGCTCGGCCGCTTCCATCCTGGTCAGCGGCTCGATGATCTCGAAGACGTCGCCGCCGCTGGAGAAATTGCCGCCCGAACCGGTGACGACGATGGCGGTGACGTCGTCGTCGAAGCGCATCGCCCGGAAGGTGTCGCGCAGCTCGGCATAGCTCTCGAAGGTCAGCGGGTTCTTGCGATCCGGCCGGTCGAGGGTGATCACCGCGATGCCGTTGTCGATCGCGAGGCGGAAATGCTCGGGGACGAAGTCCCGCAACGGTGCGGCGATCGCGTTCTGGCGCTTCATCATTCGTCCTCTGGCTTGGATGGTACGGGTCCGGCGCGGCTGGCGTCGTGGACCGAGTGCTTGAGGTCGCCGAGCCGCGACCAGAGTTCGGTCTGCTCCTCCGGCGAGATGCCGGCGAGGAGTTCGGCCAGCCAGTCGCTGTGGGCGCGGGCCATGCGGGCGAAGGTCGCGCGGCCCTGCTCGGTGAGGCGCACGCGCGCCGAGCGCCGGTCGTGTTCGGAGACCTGACGCTCGATCAGCCCCTCCTGGACGAGGCGGTCGACGAGGCCGGTGACATTACCGTTGGAGACCATCATCCGCCGCGACAGCTCGCCGAGCAGGATGCCGTCGGACGAGCGTTCGAGCTGGGCCATCAGGTCGAAGCGGGGCAGGGTGGTGCCGAACTGTTCGCGCAGGCGCTTGCGGATCTCGGCCTCGACGAGGTTGGCGCAGGTCAGGAGGCGCAGCCACAGGCGCAGCTCGGCGCGGTGATCCTGCGGGCTCTCGCCGACCTTGGACTCGGCGTCGATATGGTCGATCGGGGTCTGCCGGGTGACACTCACAATTCGCCTCCCGCGATCGCGATCGCCTGGCCGGTGATGCCGCTGGCGCCGGCTCCGGCCAGCCACAGCACGCTGTCGGCGACCTCCTCGGGCCGGATCAGCCGGCCGAGCGGATTGACCCGGGTGAAATCCTTCAGGATCGCGTCGCGGTCGCGGCCGGTCTTTTCCTCCAGCCGGTCGAGCGAGCCGGCGATCAGCGCCGTATCGGTGTAGCCGGGACAGACGGCATTGACGGTGATGCCGGCGGTGGCCAGCTCCAGCGCCAGCGAGCGGGTCAGGCCGATGACGGCGTGCTTCGCCGCCGTATAGGCGCCCACATAGGCATAGCCCTTGAGGCCGGCGGTCGAGGCGACGCTGACGATGCGGCCCGTGCCAGCCGCCTTCATCGCCGGAACGACGGCGCGGATCGCGGTGAGCACCGGCTCGACATTCAGCGCCATCATCCGCCGCATCTGGTCGACGTCGAGGCGCGACAGCGGTGCGGTCTCGGCGGCGCCGGCATTGTTGACCAGCACCTCGATCGGGCCGGCGCGCTCGGCGGCGCTCGCAAGGGCTGCCTCCAGCGCTGCGGCGTCGGTCACGTCGGCTGCGACGCCGGCATGGACGCCGAGTTCGGCGCGGGCCCGCTCGGCACTTTCGGCGCTGCGGCCATGCACCGTCACCCGATCGCCCGCGGCCACGAAGGCGGCGGCGATGGCGTGGCCAATCCCGCGGGTCGAGCCGGTGACGAAGACGTGGCGAGGGCTGGCAGATGGGGTCATGACGACCTCCGATGAATTTGTTTAAGCCTAAACTATCTGGTCGTGCTGCGGCAAGCGTGTCGGCTTCTGTTCGGGACCGCCGTTGTTCAGGACCGCGGTCGGGGCGATCAGGCGTTGGCGGCGCGGCGTTCGGCGACGAGGCGGTCCGGTTCGGCGGCAAAGCCCGCCTTGCCGGCATAGCCGCCGACGATCGCCTTCAGTTCGGCCCGGCTCATGACGTCCTCGACATTGGCGAAGCCGGCGGGCGCACGCTTCTCGACCTCGTCGATCACCCGCTCCGGACCGCCCTTGCGGTTGAGGCGGACGATCTCGGCGGTCTTGGGCAGGCGGTCCTTCTCGTATTCCCACAGCGCCTGGCGCGGATGTTCGGCGCGCTCCAGACAGTCGGCCAGCGAGCGAGCGTCGAGAATCGCCTGCGAGGCGCCGTTCGAGCCGACGGGATACATCGGGTGGGCGGCGTCGCCGAGCAGCGTCACCCGGCCGAAGGTCCAGCGGGGCAGGGGATCGCGGTCGCACATCGGATATTCGAAGGCCTGCGGCGTCGCCTCGACGAGGGCCGGGACGTTGTAGTCGGGAATGGCGAAGCGCTTGGCATAGGGCAGGACCAGCGAGCGCAGGGCCGGGCGCGACCAGCTTTCCTTCGGCGGCGGGGACTTGGCGCCGTCGGCCATCTTGATATTGACGACCCAGTTCATGAGCTGGGTGCCGTCGCCCTTCTCGGCGATCGGATAGAGCACGAACTTGGCGCCCATGCCGCCGCCGATCGCCATGGTGCGGCCGTCGCGCCAGCTCTTCCATTCGGTGGCGCCGCGCCACATCAGGACGCCGTTCCAGCAGGGCGCGCCCTCGTCCGGATAGAAGCGCTTGCGGGCGGTGGAATGGATGCCGTCGGCACAGACGAGAATGTCGCCGCGCACGGTGGTTCCGGCGTCGCCGCGGACGGAATCGGTGAAATGGGCGGTGACGCCGCCTTCGTTCTGGATGAAGCCCGACAGGCTGAGGCCGGTCTTCACCGCGTCCGGCCCCAGCCGTTCGATGACGGCATCGTAGATCAGCTTCTGCAGCCGGCCGCGATGGATGGAGAATTGCGGGACGGGGTGGCCGGCGTCGATGCCGCGCAGTTCGCTCCACACCTCCTGGCCCTGGCGGTTGTAGTAGACCAGCTCGCGGGTGCGCAGGCCGACCTTGTCGAGGGCCGGCAGGAGGCCGATCTCGGCCAGTTCGCGGATGGCGTGGGGCAGGGTGTTGATGCCCACCCCGACCTCGCGCACGGCCGGCGACTGTTCGTAGATCTCGGCCTTGATGCCGCGCTTGTGCAGCATGAGCGCGGCGGTCAGCCCGCCGATGCCTGCGCCTGCGATGATCACCTTCATGGCCTTGCCTCCTTGCGCCCCTTGTCCCCGCCTATTCCGCGTCTGGCGGCGGCAGGAAATCGACCTCGTGCTGGGCCGAGACGGCGACGACTTCGGCCGGGTCGGCCGTCGGTCCGAGATTGTGGAGCGCCCAGAACAGATCGTAGAGGCGCTGGGCCGGGGAGACCCAGAAATAGCACTTCACGTCGGAATCCGTCCGGTTGAACAGGCCGTGCGGAATGCCGCGCGGCAGGCGGACGAGATCGCCCGGCTCGGCATGGCTCTCCTGGCCGTCGAGGATCACGTCGAGACGGCCCTCCAGCATGTAGACGAATTCTTCCTGGGTCGGATGGATGTGCGGCGGCACGAAGGTGCCGACCGGGAAGGTCGCGTGCCAGGAGAACGAGCTCTCGGCATGCTGCTTGGGCACGTAGATCTGGCCGAGGATGTTCCAGCTTATGCCGTCCATCCCCTCGTTGGCCTTGGTGACGCCGGCGGTCATGATCGGCATGGGCGTGGCTCCTTGCTTGCGGAATGGAAAGGCGCGGCGCCAATGGCGCCGCGGTCGGTGTGAGGCCTACACATGGAGGAAGCGCTCCTTCACGGCAGGGGTCGCCCTGAGTTCGGCCGTCGTGCCGGTCCAGGCGACGCGGCCCTTCTCGATGACGACGTGGCGGTCGGCGAAGCGGGCCAGTGCGTCGACATTCTTGTCGATGACGAGGATCGCCTCGCCGGCGTCCTTGATGGCCGTCAGGCAGGTCCAGATCTCCTCGCGGATCAGCGGGGCGAGCCCTTCCGTCGCCTCGTCGAGAACCACCAGGCGGGGATTGGTCATCAGCGCGCGGCCAATGGCCAGCATCTGCTGTTCGCCGCCCGAGAGCTGGTTGCCCATGTTGCGGCGCCGCTCCTTCAACCGGGGAAACAGGCGATAGATTTCGGCCAGCGTCCATTTGGCGGCGCCGCGGCCGGCGCGATGGGTGGCAACGAGATTTTCCTCGACCGACAAGGTCGGGAAGATCTGCCGGCCTTCCGGTACGAGGCCGAGGCCGCGATTGGCGACGACATGGGGCTGGCGGCCGGTGACATCGATGCCATCGATGGTGACGCAGCCGCCGCGCGGCTTCACCAGGCCGAAGATGGAATTGATCGTCGTGGTCTTGCCCATGCCGTTGCGCCCGAGCAGCGTCACGACTTCGCCGGCGCCGACCTCGAGGTCGATGCCGAAGAGGATGCGGCTGTCGCCATAGGCGCTCTGGAGATTTTCGACCCGCAGCATCAGGCGGCCTCCTCCTCGCCGAGATAGGCGGTGCGCACTTCCGGATGGAGGCGAACCTCTTCGGCGGTGCCCGTGGCGATCAGCCGGCCATAGACGAGGACGCTGACCCGGTCGGCAAGGGCGAAGACGGCATCCATGTCGTGCTCGATCAGGACGATGGTGTGGGTGGTCTTCAGTTCGGCCATCAGCGCGACCAGAACCGCCGATTCCTCGTGGCCGGTGCCGGCGAGCGGCTCGTCGAGCAAGAGGAGCCGGGCGCCGGTCGCCAAGGCGATGGCGATCTCTAACTGGCGCTTTTCGCCATGGGACAGGCTGCCGGCGCGTCGTTGGGCCCGATCGTCGAGACCGACGCGGGCAAGCGCCGCCATGGCGGCGTCGTTGAGCGCGCTCTCGCGCGCCGCGGAGGCGAAGAAGCGGAAGCTCGATCCCGAGCGTGCCTGCACCGCCATGGCGGCGTTTTCCAGAACAGTGAAGCCGTCGAGGATCGAGGTGATCTGGAAGGAGCGGGCCAGTCCGCGGTGGACGCGGCCGGCCATGTCGACCCGGGTGATGTCCTCGCCGGCGAAATGCACCGAGCCGCCGTCGCTGGCGAGACTGCCGGAGAGCTGGTGGATCAGCGTCGTCTTGCCGGCGCCGTTCGGCCCGATGATGGCGTGGAGTTCGCCGGGCATGACCTGGAAGCTGACGTCGTCGGTGACATGCAGGGCGCCGAAGGCCTTGCGCAGATTGCGGATGTCGAGAAGCGGTCCGGTCATGACGTTCCCCGTCCGGCAATGCGGCTGACGAAGCCGGCGATGCCGCCGCGCGTGAACAGGACGAGCAACACCAGGAAGATGCCGAGGCCGAGCTTCCAGTGCTCGGAGATCTGGGCCAGCCAGTCCTCCAGCAGCAGGAAGGCGACGGCGCCGGCGATGGGGCCGACCAGCGTGCCCATGCCGCCGAGGACGACCATGACGATGAGCTCGCCCGAGCGCTGCCAGCTCATATAGGCAGGCGAGACGAACTCGGCCTGGTTGGCGAGGAAGACCCCGGCGAGACCGGCGATGGCGCCGGCGATGACATAGGCGGTGAGCTGGTAGCGGAAGGGCGAAAAGCCGATCGCCTGCATCCGCACGCGGTTGTCGCGGGTGCCGCGCAGGACGCGGCCGAAGCGCGAGCCGACGACGGCGCGCAAGGTCACGAAGGCGCCGGCGAGTGCGGCGAGGACGACATAGAAGAAGGTCAGATTGCCCTTCAGGACCGGCGCGCCGAACAGCGTCGAGCGCGCGGCCAGGGTGATGCCGTCGTCGCCGCCATAGGCCGACAGCGAGACCATGAAGAAATACGCCATCTGGCCGAAGGCGAGGGTGATCATGATGAAATAGACGCCCTTGGTCCGCAGCGAGATGGCACCGGTGACGAAGGCGAAGAGGCTGCAGACGAGGATCGCGACGGCGGACTGGACGAGGATGTCGTCGATGCCGTGGGCGGCGAGGATCGCCACCGAATAGGCCCCGAGGCCGATGAAGGCGGCATGGCCGAAGGAAACCAGCGCGCCATAGCCGAGGATCAGGTCGAGGGAGAGGGCGGCGAGGGCGAAGATCATGATCCGCGTCGCCGTGACCAGCAGGAACTGGTCGTCGATCGCGGTGGCCAGGAGCGGCAAGAGCGCCAGCGCTGCGAAGATCAGCCCGGCGGCGAGGGCCGTTCCGCGCCCGTCGAGGCGGCTTGGGCGACGCTGGGGCGCGACATCGGGTGTTTCGCCGCCAAGGGTCAGGTCGCTCGCGCTCATTGGGCCGCCCCCTTGGCCGGGAAGAGCCCGGCAGGCCTGAAGAACAGGACGGCGGCCATCAGGATGTAGATCAGCATGGGCGCGAGAGTGCGGCCGGTCTGGGACGCGGCGGACGGGTCCATGAGGCTGCGCAGGAGGATCGGACCGAAGGTGCGGCCGAGCGTGTCGACCAGCCCGACCAGCAGCGCCGCCACGAAGGCGCCGCGCACCGAGCCGACGCCGCCGATGACGATGACCACGAAGGTCAGGATCAGGATGGAATCGCCCATGCCCGGCTGGACCGACAGGATCGGCGCGACCATGGCGCCGGCAAAGCCCGCCAGCATGGCGCCGAGGGCGAAGACCAGCATGAAGAGGCGGCGGATGTCGACGCCGAGAGCCGAGATCATCGGTGCATTGGTGGCGCCGGCGCGCAGCCGCATGCCGATGCGGGTGTGGCTGACCAGGAGATAGAGCCCGAGGGCGGTTGCCAGACCGGCGGCGATGATCAGGACGCGGAACAGTGGGTAGCGCATGTTGCCGATCAGCGGGATCGAACCGGACAGGACGTCCGGGATCGGCACGCTCATGGGGGCTGCGCCCCACAGCATCTGGACGCCCTCGTTGAGGATCAGGATCAGGCCGAAGGTCGCCAGCACCTGGTCGAGATGGTCGCGGTCGTAGAGGCGGCGGAAGATCAGCACTTCGAGGATGATCCCGAAGAGCA
>NZ_CAXPJM010000019.1:0-26224 GCF_964217435.1 Aurantimonas sp.
CCGACGGCACGCGACGATGCGCTCGGCACGCTGGAGAACGCCGTCGTGACCGGCAGCGTCTTCGCCGACAACGGCAATGGCGTCGACATCGATATCGATGGCGGCACGCTGACCGTGACCGCGGTGAACGGCGTTGCGGTCAGTGTCGGCCAGCAGATCGCGCTTGCCTCGGGTGCGCTGCTGACGCTGAATGCCAACGGCACCTTCAGCTACGATCCGAACGGCGCCTTCAATGCCCTGGCGGCGGCCGGTTCCGGTGCGGCGAGCGGCCTGAGCGCGACGGATAGCTTCGGTTACGAGATTTCCGACGGGCAGGGCGGCACGTCGAGTGCGCTGGCGACGGTGACGATCACCGGCGTCGACAGCGCCGGCGACCTCGTCAACGGCACCTCCGACAACGACGTCCTCAATGGCGGCATCGGCGCCGACACGATGATCGGCGGCACCGGCGACGACACCTATGTCGTGGACGATGCCGGCGACGTGGTGGTGGAGAATGCCGGCGAGGGGCAGGACGTCGTCTATGCCAATGCCAGCTACGTCCTGGCGGCCAACATCGAGAGCCTCGTCCTCTATGGCGACGGCTCGATCAACGGCACCGGCAATGGCGCGGGGAACTACATCTTCGGCAATGCCTTCGCCAATATCATCGATGGCGGCGGCGGCGCCGACGTGATGATCGGCAGCGCCGGCAACGACACCTATATCGTCGACCATGTCGACGATGTGGTGAGCGAACTGGCCGGCCAGGGCGACGACACCGTCCAGACCTCGGTCAATTTCGGCCTGCACGACCATGTCGAGTTCCTGATCATGACCGGCACCGACGATCTGGAGGCACGCGGCAACGCGCTGGCCAACACCATCACCGGCAATGCCGGCAACAACGCCATCGATGGCGGGGTGGGCACCGACATCATGGCCGGCGGTGCCGGCAACGACCGCTATGCGGTGGACAACATCTACGACCGGATCGTGGAAACCGCGGGCAACGGCGACGACACCGTCTATGCCTCGGCCGACCATCAGCTGGACGCCAATGTCGAGACGCTGATCATGACCGGCACGGCGGTGCGCGGCTTCGGCAGCGACGACGACAACCGGATCTTCGGCAACGACCAGGTCAACGTCCTCTATGGCCGCGGCGGGTCCGACTACATGCTGGGCGGCGGCGGTGACGACATCTTCGTCATCACGGCCGAAACCGGCACGGTGGACGTGATCGGCGACTTCACCGGGGCCGGCGTGGCCGGCGGCGACCGCCTGTCCTTTGGCGGCTTCGGCGCCGGGGCGACGGTCAAGCAGCTCAGCCAGACCAGCTTCGAGGTGGCGAGCGCCGACGGCCTGACCGTGCAGCAATTCATCCTTGCCGGCCATGACGGCACCGCCCTGAGCGTCGACGACTACTACTTCGCCTGACCGCGACCGGTCCTGTGCAGAGGCAGGCGGGCAATCGGCGCCCGCCTGCCATTTTGCGCGACCGTCCGCCGGATGCCGTCCGCCGAGCAATGCCCGGCCTACGTAGATTTCCTTAGGAGCAAACCGAATTCAGCGCCTCTGCCGCCGCCGCTACAACAGGTCATCGACTTGGACGGCATCAGGAGGTTCCCATGACGACGGCTCTGGCAACGCGAAGCGAGCGGAACCTCACGGCAGGACATCTGGCAGCAGAGGCGCTTCGTGCCCGTCCGCTGGCGGCACCGCGGCCCGAGACCGGCGGCGCGGCGATCGCCGGGCAGGTCCTGAACTTTGCCCAGGACAGCGAAATCTACGCCGAATGCAGCGAGGTCCGCTCCTTCTACAAGGTCGTCAGCGGCGTCGTGCGCACCTGCAAGTTCCTCAGCGACGGCCGGCGCCAGATCGAGGGCTTCCATTCGGCCGGCGACATCTTCGGCCTGGAACTCGGCGACAGCCATGGCATGTCCGCGGAGGCGGTCTCGGACTGCACGATCGTCGCCTATCGCTGGCGCGGCCTGAGCGCGGCGGCAGCGCGGAACGAACAGATGGCGCCGCAGATCTTCCACTTTGCCATGCAGTGCCTGCAACGCGCCCAGCAGCATGCGCTGCTGCTGGGTCGGCGCAGCGCCGCCCAGCGCGTCGCCGCCTTTCTGGTCGAGATGGCCGACGACGAGGAGCCGGCAACGGTGCATCTCGCCATGACCCGCCAGGACATTGCCGACTATCTCGGCCTGACCATCGAGACGGTGTCGCGCACCCTGTCGCAGTTCGAACGCGACCATCTGATCACCCTGCCGTCCACCCGCCATGTCGTCCTCGAGGACCGGGATGCCCTGATGGCGCTGAACGACTGAGCCGGCGACGCGCCCCGAGCCCGGAGCCGCAGAAGGGCCCGGGGCCGAAGCGGGGCCAAGCGCCGGCGAGGGCGGCGAAGGCATCGCGAGGCAGCGCTGCGTCTGCCGGCGTGCCCGACCCGGCTTTGCCGTGGGACCGCGCGGGATTTTTGCGATCTCTTCACCACGTCCGCAGCTTGCCCTTGATTTCCGGTCGGCAAGGACCGGAAATTCACCGGGCCGAAACCCGTCTGCGCCACAACCGACCTCCAGCTTCGCGATCTCCCGGCAGAGGAGACGGCAGGAGGAGCCAAGCGTTGGACGCCAGATCTCCGCAGACCGAGACGACCATCTTCGTCGATCTCGACGGCACGCTGATCCACAGCGATCTTCTCTGGGAAACCCTGTTCCTGGCGGCGCGCCAGAAGCCGCTGGTCATGCTGCAGGTGCCCGGCTGGATCGCCGCCGGCAAGGCGCGCCTGAAGGCCGAACTCGCCCGCGCCGTCGATTTCGACCCGGCGCTGCTGCCCTATCGCGAAGAGGTCGTCGAACGGCTGCGCCGCGCGCGGGCCGATGGCCGCCGTATCGTGCTGGCCACCGGCGCCAACGAGAAACTCGCCCACGCGGTGGCCGACCATCTCGGCCTGTTCGATGCGGTCATGTGCTCCTGCGACAAGGTCAATCTGACCGCGCATCGCAAGCTCGACCGCATCCTCGACGAATGCGGCGAGGACGGCTTCGACTATGTCGGCAATTCCCACGAGGACATCTGCCTGCTGGACAAGGCGGCCGAGGCCCTGGTCGTTGCACCCGACCGGGCCGCCGCGCGCTGGCAGAAGCACTCGGGCGCCGAACGGATCGACGATGCCGGCAGCCGGCTGCGCCCGGCGCTGAAGGCGATGCGGCCGCACCAATGGCTGAAGAACGTGCTGATCTTCGTGCCGATGGTCCTGACCCACGAATTCTTCAATATCGAGATGCTGGTCGGCGCCATGCTCGCCTTCGTCAGCTTCTCCTTCGCGGCGTCGGCCGTCTACATCCTCAACGACCTGCTCGACCTGACCGCCGACCGCCGGCATCGCACCAAGCGCAACCGGCCCTTTGCCAGCGGCGCGCTGGCGATCCCCACCGGCATCAAGCTCGCGACCGTCCTGCTTGGCACGTCGCTGGGCATCGGCCTGTTCCTGCCCGATTATTATCTCGTCGTGCTGGCGCTCTATCTCGTGACGACGACGGCCTATTCCTTCGCCCTGAAGCGCATGCTGCTGATCGACGTCCTGACGCTCGCCGGCCTCTACACCATGCGCATCGTCGCGGGATCGGAAGCCTCAGGGGTCGAGACCTCGTTCTGGCTGCTCGCCTTCTCGCTGTTCTTCTTCCTGTCGCTGGCGCTGGTGAAGCGCTTCACCGAGCTGCAGGATTTCGGCATCGGCGCCGGCCGCGAGACGACCGGGCGCGGCTATGTCGATGCCGATCTGGAAACGCTCGGCCAGGCCGGCATGGCCTCGGGCTTCGCCTCGGTGCTGGTTCTGGCGCTCTATATCGACAGCATGGAGGGCGCCGAGCAGTATACCGAGCCCTTCCTCGTCTGGCCGCTGTGCCCGCTGGTTCTCTACATCATCGTGCGCATCTGGATTCTCGCCCGCCGCAATCAGATGCACGAGGACCCGGTCGTCTTCATCATGAGCGACTGGCGCAGCCAGGTGATGATCGCCGGGGGCGGCCTTCTGTTCCTCCTGGCCGCCATTGTCTGAGGCCCGCTACGAGAGCTGGGGACGGCCGGCCCGCACGGCGCGGCGGGCGATCGCCGGCTGCGACCTGCCGCGATTGTCGCCTGCCGAGGCGCAAGGGCGGGCAGGGGGCGGCGACGGCACCTTCCTGCCTTTCGGCAATGGTCGCTCCTATGGCGACAGTTGCCACGACGATGCCGGCACGCTGATAGACAGCCGGCCGGGCGCCCGCATCCACGCCTTCGATCCGCAGACCGGTCTCCTCACCGCCGATGCCGGCGTGCTGTTCAGCCAGATCACCCGTCATGTCGCGCCGGCCGGCTGGTTCCTGCCGGTGACGCCGGGCACCCAGTTCGTCACGCTGGGCGGCGCCATCGCCAACGACATCCACGGCAAGAACCACCACCGCCGCGGCACCTTCGGCGCCTGGGTGGAATCGATCGTGCTCGACCGCTCCGACGCGGAGCGTCTGCATTGCAGCCGCGATGCCCATCGCGAACTCTTTGCCGCGACGATCTCCGGCATGGGACTGACCGGGCTGATCCGCGAGGCGACGATCCGGCTTCTCAAGGTGCCGTCGCTGACGATCGCCGAGACCACGACCCGCTTCGACAGCCTGGCCGACTATTTCGAACTGGCCGAGGCGGCGGACGAACGCCATGAATATGCCGTTGCCTGGATCGACTCGCTGGCCACAGGCCGGGCGCTGGGCCGCGGCCATCTGATCGCCGGCGACCATGCCCCCGATGGCGAGCGGACCGGCATGGCCCGCGCGCCGCTCGCTGCGGTGCCCATCACGCCGCCGATCAGCCCGTTGCGGGGCCTTGCGCTGCGCGCCTTCAACGAAGCCTATTATCGCAAGGCTCGCCCCGGCACGACACAACGATTGGTCTCCTTCGACCAGTTCTTCTATCCGCTGGACCGGGTGGGCCGGTGGAACCGGCTCTATGGCCCGCGCGGTCTGCACCAGCACCAGAGCGTCGTACCGGCGACCACGGGGCCGGATGCCGTGCGCGCTCTCATCGCATGCGCCCGCAGCCACAAGCAGGGCTCGTTCCTGACGGTGCTGAAACGGTTCGGCGACAGGCCGAGCCCCGGCCTCACCAGCTTTCCGCGGCCGGGCTACACGCTGACCCTCGACTTTCCCCATCGCGGCGAGATCACCCTGAAACTGCTCGCCGAACTCGACCGGATCACCGTGGCGGCCGGCGGCGCGGTCAATCCCTACAAGGATGCCCGCATGTCGCCGGAGACCTTCGCGGCGGGCTTTCCGCGCTGGCGCGAACTGGAAGCGTGGCGCGACCCGGCCATCGTCTCCGATTTCTGGAAGCGGACGGCGCTGCGGCTCGACACGACATCAACGAAGACGCCCAAGCAACTGTAAAGCCGTCAGGTTGCGGCAAAGGGTTTGTTTACCGTGACATGAACCGTCGGTGGCCCGGCGGCGCGAATACGCCGATCTTAAAACATATCACACGGGTTTCCCTTAGATCAGCTTCAGCAGATCCGGCCGGTCCGGACGTTGGAACGAGGCAGTGCCGATGGCAAAATTCCTTCC
Organism: Aurantimonas sp.; assembly: GCF_964217435.1. Classification (NCBI taxonomy): domain Bacteria; kingdom Pseudomonadati; phylum Pseudomonadota; class Alphaproteobacteria; order Hyphomicrobiales; family Aurantimonadaceae; genus Aurantimonas; species Aurantimonas sp. The sequence goes on from NZ_CAXPJM010000019.1 coordinate 5,580, forward strand.
CTTCATCCTGTTCACGGTGTTCACCAACGCCGCGGCGCAGGTGATGCTGAAATACGGCATGATGCAGCTCGGGCCGCTGAGCTTTGCCGGCGTCAATCCGATCCTGAAGATCCTGCAGATCGTGTTCAGCCCCTGGGTGTTCCTCGGGCTCTGCACCTTCGTGATCTCCATGGCCTCGCATCTCTTCGTCCTGTCCAAGGTCGAACTGTCCTTCGCCTATCCCTTCCTGTCGCTGGCCTATGTGGCGGTCGCGGTCTTCGCCTATTTCGTCTTCCGCGAGGATCTCAACGCCCTGCGCATCGCCGGCATCGGCCTGATCTGCGTCGGCACGATCCTGATCGCCCAGGGCGGCACCACGATTCACGGCGAGGAGCCCGCGCTCGACGTCGCCCAGGCTCCTGCAAACGAGGTTTCCCGATGAAGCACGTTCTCTTCGGCGGCGACGGTTTCGTCGGCCGCCATCTGGCCCAGAAGCTCGTCGCCGACGGCGAAAGCGTCCTCGTCGCCGACATCGTCAAGAGCGACCTGCCGCATTACGCCCAGTGCGAGTTCCTGCACACCGACGTCACCGATCCGGCCGCCGTGCGCGCCGTGCCGATCGCGGCGGACGACATGGTCTACAACCTGTCGGCCAAGATGCTGTCGCCGATCATGCCGCGGGCCAAGCGCCACGACTTCTTCTACCCGGTGAACTATCACGGCACCAAGCACATCATGGAAGCGATGGGCGAGGCGGGGGCGACGAAGCTCGTCCACTTCACCACCGACATGATCTACGGTCACACCAAGGTCTATCCGATGACCGAGGAGCACCCGGTCTCGCCGCTCGGCGAATATGGCCAGTCCAAGCTCGACACCGAGCATCTGGCGGCCGAATGGCGCGAGCGCGGCATGGACATCACCCTGTTCCGGCCCCGCCTGATCATCGGCCCCGGCCGTCTCGGCATCCTGGAAAAGCTGTTCAAGCTGATCGACGCCAATCTGCCGGTGCCGATGATCGGCTCGGGCCGCAACCCGTATCAGTTCATCTCGGTCTTCGACTGCGCCGAGGCGGCGCGGCTGGCTTGGAAGGCGGGCGTGCCCAACGAGGCCTACAATCTCGGCTCCTTGAACCCACCGCCGGTCAAGAAGCTGCTCGGCGACCTGGTCAAGCATGCCGGCTCGAAGTCGCTGCTGATCCCGACACCGGGCTGGGCCGTCAAGCGCACGCTCGACTTCCTCGACCTGATCAACATGCCGCTGATGGATCCCGAGCAGTATCTCATCGCCGACGAGATGTGCGTGCTGGACGTCGGCAAGGGCGAACGCGACCTCGGCTGGGTGCCCCGGTACCGTGACGGAGACATGCTGATCGCCGCCTATTCCGAATACCGGGCCAAGCGCGAGGGCCAGGCCCCTGCCGCCGGTTCGTACCCGCAGCCGGCCGAGTGAGCCGACACTTAGCGAGGAGAGACACGATGCTCGACCGTCCCATGGCTGCGAACCCCGACCTCGCCCCGACCCATCGTCGCGGGCCGGCCAAGCCGAACCTCCTGACCGTCGAGGACGCCAAGGCGCTCGACGTCAAGACGATGGCGGACCTGTTCAAGGACTACATCAATCCCGGCCAGTTTCATTTCATGAAGCTGCTCGGCTTTCACAAGGTGAAGGTCGAGCGCGCCGAGGGCATGTATTACATCGACCAGAACGGCCGGAAGATCCTCGATTTCTTCGGCGGCTTCGGCTCGCTGGCCTTCGGCCACAATCATCCGCGCATCATCGAGGCGCGCCAGCGCTTCCAGGACGAGCGCCGGCACGAGATCGCCATCGCCTTCCTGTCGCAATACGCCTCGGCGCTGGCCAAGAACCTGGCGGCCTGCTCGCCCGGCGATCTCGACATGGTCTTCCTCGGCTCCTCCGGCTCGGAAGCCATGGAAGCGGCGATCAAGGTCGCCGAGCGTGCCTCCGGCCGCAAGAACTGCAAGATCGTCCATGCCGAGAATTCCTTCCACGGCAAGACCAAGGGCGTCCTGTCGCTGACGGATTCGCCGCTCTATCAGGGTGAGTTCAAGCTGGTCGGCAACACCTGCAAGGTGCCCTTCGGCGACCTCGAGGCGCTCACCAATGCCATCCGCAGCGATCCGGAGATCGGCGTCGTGGTGCTGGAGACGGTGCAGGGCGGTGGCGGCATCATCACCGCCTCGACGGATTACTGGCAGGGCGTGCGCGCGCTTTGCGACAAGCACAACGTGCTGTGGGTCGCCGACGAGGTGCAGTGCGGCTACGGGCGCACCGGCCGCTTCTACGCCTTCGAGCATCACGGCGTGGTGCCGGACGTCACCGCGCTGGCCAAATCGCTAGGCGCCGGCAAGGCCGCCGTCGGCGCGATGATCGCCCGGCGCGAGGTCTACATGAAGGCCTATGGCACGCCGAAGACGGCGATGATCCATGCCCAGGCGACCTTCGGCGGCATCGGCGAGGCCTGCGTCACCGCCATCGAGGGGCTCAACGTCCTGTATGACGACGATCTGATCGGCAATTCCGCCGAGGTCGGGGCGTATCTCCTGGAGCGCCTGCAAGCGATCCAGGCGAAATACCCGTCCATCGTCAAGGACGTGCGCGGGCAGGGGCTGATGGTCGGCCTCGAGTTCCACGACTTCTCGCGGACCCTGCCGATGGCGCTGCGTCCGATGGTGGCGATCCTCGACGACAAGCTGAAGGGCTCGCTGTCGGGCTTCGTCGGCGCGCTCCTGCTGCGCGATCACGACGTGCTGGTGGCCTTTACCGAGTACAATCGCAACGTCATCCGGCTGGAGCCGCCACTGATCTGCGACGAAGGCCATGTCGACCAGTTCTGCGACGCGCTGGACACGCTGCTGGGCCGCGGCATCGTCTCCATCGTCAAGGACTTCATCCGCTCCCAGATGGGCTGACCGCCGGGCACCCCCCGGGCGACCCATACGAAAAGGCCGGGCACACGCCCGGCCTTTTCGCGTCGTGGCGGCTGCACGTGTCGATGCGGATTCAGGTTAGATGGGCATCAACGGACGCGGCCCGGAGCACGGGGAGATGGGGCGCCGGGTGGGCAGCGGACAGGCAGGTATGGAGGGAGTAAAGACCATGAGCTGCCGCCCTCGACGAAAATGTGTCAGATGAATCTCGCCGACCAGCAACGGTAGACTCTGGGGGATTAAATGTTCGAGCCGTGGATAGGGCCTCACTACAAATCGGATGGCGGGGTCTTCGCAGGCACGAGGGTCTTGGTTCTGGGCGAGTCCCATTATGCGCGCAAGGCGGAAGAAGTCGGCACGGCGCCGGAGGGGTTCACCGATGAGATCGTGCGGTGGTTTGGTCTAGCTCCCCACAACAATCCGTTTTTTCGCAACACTGTCCGAGCGGCCCTTGGGCTTCCACCAGGACCGATCTGGAAGGAACATTCGGCGCATTTCTGGAACTCGATCGCTTTTTACAATTACGTCCCGGTGTTGGTGGACGGCAGGGCTCATGCCGATGGTGGAAACGCTCGTCGACCCGAGAACTGGATGTTCGAGGCGGGGGCCGAACCTTTCCTACAAATCCTCGATCGTCTCGAACCGGAAGCGGTCATTGTTTGCGGCCTGACCATGTGGGATTGGGCTGCTCCGCATCTCGACGGTTTCGAAGGCAAGCCCCGCGACGTCATCTTTTACGACGACGGTCGATCCGTTTTTTCTCGCATTCATCATCCCAGCTATCAAAAGTTCGATGCCCAATACTGGTATCCGCGTCTTCACCGACTGGTCGAGATGACGGCAGAGCCGAGAAAGCGGGGCACCAAAATTTCATGGAATAAATCGATGGCCGACACGGGGAAGGACGCTGATATTTGAAACAGAGTTTCAGTATTCGGTTTCCTCGGGCCTCGTCTGCTTTCTAGCTTCTCGACACCCTGCGTCAGCGTTTGCGTTAAGCCGCCTGCGGAAGGGCAGCTTTCGCCGTCCGGGGTCGGGCACGGGTTCGCGATCGGCCGGTGGAGGTTCGCTCTCTCCACAGACGGCTTAGCGCAACCTGATCCTAGCGCCTCTTGTTGCGCCTTCCGCCTGTGCCGCCGGCCCAGGGGGTCTTGGCGAGGTCGCTCTCGGCGTTCTCGTCCTGCAGCTTGCGCCAGCGGTCGAGCCGTTCTCGATCGATGGCGCCTGCGGCCACCGCCGCCTGGACCGCGCATCCCGGCTCATGCGCGTGCGTGCAGTCGCGAAATCGGCACTGTGCCGCATGTTCCGTGATCTCGGCGAACAAGATGTCGAGGCCCTCGGCGACGTCGCTGACCTGCAATGTCCGGATTCCCGGCGTGTCGATCACCCAACCGCCGTCCGCAATCGGGTGAAGGGAGCGGGCCGTCGTGGTGTGACGTCCTTTCGCGTCGTCTTCCCGAATGGAGCCGGTCTCCTGCTGCGGTTCCTCGGTCACGCCGACAAGCGTGTTCACCAGGGTCGATTTGCCGACGCCGGAGGAGCCGACCAGCGCGACCGTTTGCCCAGGCTTGCACCATTGCGCCAGGGAGGCTGTCGCATCGCTCGATTTTGGATTGACGATCACCACCTCGAGCCCGCGCTGCAGCGCGCGGGCCTGACGCTCGTAGGAGTCGAGATCGTCTGTGAGATCGGCCTTCGTCAGCAGGATGACCGGCTCCATTCCTGCCTGGTTGGCCCAGGCAAGATACCGTTCGAGGCGGGCCGGGCTGAAATCCATGTTGCAGGATGTCACGATGAACAGCGTGTCGATGTTGGCCCCGGCAAGCTGCGGAACCGTGCCGCCCGAAACGCGACGCTCGATGACGGAGCGTCGCTCGAGGCGGCGCTGGAGAAGCAGGGTGGCGGGGTCGATCAGTACGAAGTCGCCAACGGCGAAATGGCTCGTCGTGACGTCGGACGTCAGGACCGGTTCGACCGGCCCATATGGGGACAGGGCCGTGAGGCGCGAGCGGTGGACCCTCGCGATACGAACAGGCTGCAAATCCGCATCGTCCGGCGTGATCTGTTCGGCAAAGAACGCACTCCAGCCCAGGGCGGAAAGCAGTTCATGGTCTGCGGTTTCGGCTCGCGTGCTCAATGGGGCGTCCGATGAGAAAGGGCTGTCGCCATCTGCTCTCCAATATCGAGGCGGGGCTTTCCTGCCATCATGTCTTGTTCCTCAACGCGTGAAAGCGGCAGATCCGGACGTCTTATCGAAACCCGTTCGGTCTCGATACAGGATCCCGCTCAACGCGCGATCGGGTGTGCGTCAGAACCACGTTCATATTGCGGGCGGCGACCGCCGCGGCACTCCCGCCGCTACTGCGGTGGCAGCAGCTCGTTGCGGACATAGGCGTCCCAGCAGGGCGAGAGCTGGATGCGGCTGTGGCCGGCCAGACCCGGCGCGTAGAGGTCGCGCAGCAGGCGGTTGGCCACGGTGACCGGGCAGAGCGGGTAGAGCAGCAGGTCCGTTTCCTTCACCGAGGCCAGCACCGCCTGGTCCGGGTCCGGTACGGCGCGGAACGGATCGGCGCCGATGGCGATGCCGCGCGGCGCCTGCCGTTCGAGAAGCCAGGGGAAGGGATTGACGAAGTTCAGGTTCATGATCGTCTCGAAGCGCACGCCGCGTGCCGCTTCCAGCGCCTCGATCGCCTCGACCGCCTCCTCGACCCCCATCAGCCAGGTCAGGTGGAAATCCGGTTCGTTGTAGAGGGTGAAGCTCGGCAGCTGCTCCTCGTCCGCCAGATGGTCGAAGGCCTCGGGAAAGCGCTGGTAGGTGTCCAGCATCACCGTGGCGCGCCGGATCAGCTCCGGCCGCTGCGAGACCGCGGCGAGGGTGCCGAGGCGGGGCGCGTCGAGATCGACATAGGCGATCTGCCCGACGAGGGCGCGGGCGCCGCGATGGATCACCTGCACGAAGGTCGGCAGGGCGCTGGCGGCGACGAGGCTGAGGATCAGCGCCAGCCGCCATGTCGGCGCGCCGCCGGCCCGCACCAGAATGCGCAAGAGCACCGGCCAGACGAAGATGAAGGCGAGACCGCCGGTGTTCTGGGTTTCCACGAACAGCGCCGCGAAGGTCACCACGCCCAGCCAGAAGACGTCGCGGTTGATGAGCGCCACCAAGGCGGCGACCCGCCGCGAGCGGACCAGCGTGGTCGTCGCGTGCAGGATGTCGGGCAGCCCGATCAGAGCGAGCGCGGCGATCAGGATCGCCAGCGGCCCGAAGGCCATGAAATGGATCGAGGCCGCCTGCAGGAAGCGCGGCAGGATGCTGCCTTCGTTCAGCGCCACCAGCGCGGCGATGTCGCCGACATAGGCGCTGACCACACCGGTCGCCAGTTCCAGGAGCGCCAGCACGGCGAGGAAGCCGAGAAGCGCCCCGATCGCGCTGCGCAGGGACACGCGTCCGGCGGCGAAGGCGAAGGCGCAGATCAGCGCGCCGCCGGCAAAGCCGGTGATCTTGACGAGAAACAGCGCCAGCATCGTGCCGGCGATCGTCACCATCACGGTCGTTTGGCCCTTGGCGAAGACCAGCCCCGCCGTCAGCACGTAGAGCAGCAGGCACATCTGCCGGTTGTAGATGCCGAAGCCGTCCACACCGGGAAAGCTGTAATAGGTCTCGACATTGATCGGCAGGATCTGGAAGACGAGGAACGGCACCAGCAGCGCCAGCGCGACGAGCCGCGAACGGCGGTCGATATCGGCCAGCACCAAGGCCAGCAGCGGCGCGGTGACCGCCATCAGCGACCATTGCGCGATCAGCAGCGGCTGGCCGTCGGGAAACAGCGCCACGAACAGGGCGAAGAGCCAGTAGCCGAGCGGGCCGACCGGCGTGAAGAAGTCGACGCCGGGAAGCTGGCCGCTCCAGATGCGGTTCGCCGCATCGAAATAGATGAACAGGTCCCAGTAGAAGGCGCCGATGGGCAGCGTCAGCTTCAGGGTCAGGAGGGCGGCGAGGACGGCGCAGACCAGCGCGAGCAGGATGAGCGGCGAGGTGAGGGCGGATTTCACCGTTCCGGCATCCTGTCGGTCAACGGAAGAAATGAGCGTCACGGATCCGTCCCATCGCGATCTGTCTCGGAACGGCATCCTCCCCGAACATGGTTAACAAAACCCTCCCGGACGGCTGAGCCGGCGGTGCCCCGGTCGGCCGGCAGCCAGGCTGCGCCGTTCGCCCGACAGCCGATGTCGCAAAGAGACTGCGCGTGCGCCAACCGCTCCACTAGGCTCGACACGCCGCTACGGCAGTCTGGCAGACGAGGGGTGGTCATGCAGGATCGGGCGCGGGCAGTGGTCATCGGCGGCGGCGTGGTCGGGGTGTCGACGCTCTATCATCTGGCCCGCAAGGGCTGGACCGACAGCGTCCTGATCGAGCGGCGCGAACTGACCTCCGGCTCCACCTGGCACGCCGCCGGCCTTCTGCCGCTGTTCAACATGAGCTACGCCGTCGGCCAGCTGCACCGCTACTCCGTGCGCTTCTATCGCGAGCTGCAGGAGGAGACCGGCATGAATGTCGGCTTCTCCAACGTCACCAACATCCGGCTGGCGCGCACCAGGGACCGCTGGGACGAGTACATGTATTATGCCGGCGTCGCCGAGACGATCGGCGTGCCGGTCAAGCTCCTGACGCCCGCCGAGCTCAAGGAGATCTGGCCGCTCTGCGAGACCGACGGCATTCTCGGCGCGATCCAGCATCCCGAGGACGGCTATATCCAGCCCGCCGACCTGACCCAGGCGCTGGCGCGCGGCGCCCGCGACCGCGGCGCCACCATCCACCGCAACACCACCGTCAGCGCCATCGAGCAGCTCCCCTCCGGCGAGTGGAAGATCGTCACCGACAAGGGCGAGATCGTCTGCGAGCACGTCGTCTCGGCCACCGGCAATTTCGCCCGGCGGACGGGGCGCATGGTCGGGCTGGACGTGCCAGTGATCCCGGTCGAGCACCAGTACATCGTCACCGAACCGCATCCGGCAATCGTCGAGCGCCGCCGCCAGGGCCTGCCGGAAATGGGGGTGCTGCGGGAGAGCGACTCCTCCTGGTACATGCGCGAGGAGAATGGCGGCCTGCTGCTCGGCCCCTACGAGATCGGCGCCCCCTGCTGCTATCTCGACGGGCCGGACGCCGACAGCGAATACGAGCTCTTCCAGGAGGATCTCGACCGGCTGATGCCGCATATCGAGACCGCCATCGCCCGCGTGCCGGCCTTCGGCGAGGTTGGCATCAAGAAGGTCTACAATGGCGCCATCGCCTATACGCCCGATGGCTCGCCCATTGTCGGCCCGGCGCCGAGCCGCACCAATTTCTGGCTCAACGAGGGCCATTCCTTCGGCATCACCGCGGCCGGCGGGGCCGGCTGGCAGCTCGCCGAATGGATCGTCGACGGCGAGCCCACCGTCGATCTGGCCGGCGTCGATCCGCGTCGCTTCGGCCCCTATGCCGGCGAGGGCTATCTGCGCGCCAAGAACGAGGAGGCCTATGCCAACGTCTTCTCGGTGCATTATCCCGACGAGGAACGCGCCGCTGCCCGGCCGCTGAAGACCGCGCCGTCCTACGAGCGGCAGAAGGCGCTCGGTGGCGTTTTCGGCTCGGTCTATGGCTGGGAGCGGGCCAATTGGTTCGCGCCCGAAGGCTATGCGGTGCCCGAGGCCGAACTCGATGTCGGCGCCGACGTCCTGATGAAGCACAATCATGCGCCGGCCGATCACACCGGCCGCATCCGCGAGCGCTGGTCGTTCCGCCGCTCCAACTATTTCGAGCATGTCGGCGCCGAGGTGCGGGCGGTGCACGAGGCCGTCGGCCTTCTCGACATGACGCCCTTCGCCAAGGCCTATGTCAGCGGGCCGGGCGCGGCCGCCTGGCTCGACGGCCTCCTCGCCAATCGCATCCCGAAGACCCCGGGCCGCGTGGCGCTCTGCCATCTCCTGACCCCGGCCGGCGGCGTGCGCTCGGAGTTCACCGTCTACAAGGCCGGCGCGGAAAGCTACTATCTGGTCTCCGGCGGCGCCTATGAGGGCATCGACCACGACATCCTGCAGAAGACGCTCCCGAGCGACGGCAGCGTCGCGATGCAGCCGGTCACCCATGCGCTCGGCGTCCTCGTCATCGCCGGTCCGAAATCGCGCGAGGTGCTGGCGAAGCTCACCCGCACGGACCTCTCGAACGCGGCGTTTCCCTGGCTGACCGGGCAGCGCCTGTCGATCGGCCCGGTGGCCTGCACGGCATTGCGGGTCAACTTCGTCGGCGAACTCGGCTGGGAACTGCACCACCCGATCGAGATGCAGAACGCGCTCTACGACCTCTTGATGGAGGCCGGCGCCGAATTCGGCATCCGCCCCTTCGGCATCCGCGCCATGGGGGCGATGGCGCTGGAGAAGTCCTACCGTCAGATCCCGCGCGAACTGTCGATCGAATACAATGCCTTCGAGTCGGGCCTTGGGAGGTTCGTTCATCCCAACAAGGGTGATTTCATCGGCCGGGACGCGGTGGTAGCGGCACGCGAGAACGGCCTGCGCTGGCAATTCGCGACCCTCGAGGTTCACGGCGTGACCGACGCCGACGCCCGCGGCTCCGAACCGGTCTATGCCGACGGCGTGTTGGTCGGCCGCGCGACCAATGGCGGCTTCGGCTGGCGGGTCGGCAAGAGCCTCGCCCTGGCGATGCTCGATCCGGCCCATGCCGGCGAGGGGACGCGGCTGACGATCCGCATCCTCGGCACGCTCCACGACGCCTCGGTCATCGGCGAAAGTCCCTTCGACCCGGAGAATGTCCGTCTGCGCGGCTGACATGGAACGGGCCGCCTGGCCGCCCGTTGCTGGCGCAGCTTCCGCCGCCCGCGCATGCCGCCGGCGGCGTTTTTCATCATCGAAAGGACGATCCCATGCCCCATACGACGCCCATGCCCGGCGACAAGGCACCGGCCCTCAAGGTCGCGACCAGCGACGGCGGCCAGCTCGATCTGGCAAACGACAATCCCGAGAACTTCTCGCTGGTCTTCTTCTATCGCGGCGTTCACTGCCCGATCTGCAAGAAGCAGATCGGCGAACTGGCGAAGCGTCGCGAGGAATTCCGCGCCAAGGGCTTCAACGTCCACGCCGTCTCGATGGACGACGAGACCCGCGTCCAGCGCCAGCAGGCCGAATGGGACCTCGCCGGAATGCCGGTGGGCTACGGCCTCAGCGAGGAAAGCGCCCGCGAATGGGGCCTCTACATCTCCTCCAAGGCGCAGGATTCCGAGCCGGCGCGCTTCGCCGAGCCAGGTCTGGTGGCGGTTCGCCCGGACGGCACGATCTACGCCATGTGGCTGCAGACGGTGCCCTTCACGCGGCCGAGCCTCGACGATCTCCTCGGCGGGCTGAGCTTCGTCGTCGAAAAGGGCTACCCGACCCGCGGTGAACTCGCGGCCTGATCGGCCTCGCTGGAAGGCGAGGGACGCGGTGACGCCTTTGTGAATTGCGCGGCCGGCCCTCCGGCGTGACGCTTCCATAATGGGACATCGCACCCTGATCCTCGCCTTCCTGTCGGCGGCGCTGGCGCTTCTGCCGGCGCTGACCGGACATGCGGCGGCCGGCGCCCAGCAGCGCGGCCTGCGCGACCTCGGCTCCGCTCTCGGAGCCGGCCCCGACGACGGCATCAGGGTCGACGCCGAACTGGTTCTCGCCGTCGACGTCTCCTGGTCGATGGATCGCGGCGAGCAGGAGATCCAGCGGGCCGGTTACGCCGCCGCCTTTCGCAGCGAGGACGTGCAGAAGGCGATCCTCGGTGGCCCGCATGGCCGGGTCGCCGTCGCCTATATCGAATGGGCCGGCACCCTGTCGCAGGCGGTCGTCGTATCCTGGACGCTGATCGATTCCCGCGAGGCCGCCGATGGCTTCGCCTATCGCCTGCAGACGGAGGAGCCGGATCGCGAACGGCGCACGTCGATCTCCTCGGCCATCGACTATGCCGCGACCCTCTTCGACGACAATGGCTATGCCGGCCTGCGGCGCGTCATCGACATTTCCGGCGACGGGCCGAACAACCAGGGCCGGATGGTCACCGAAGCGCGCGACGCGGCGGTCGCCCGCGGCATCGTCATCAACGGGCTGCCGCTGATGACCACCGGCGGCTTCAGCTCATGGGGCTCGATCCCCGATCTCGACCGCTACTACGCCGATTGCGTCATCGGGGGTCCCGGCGCGTTCATGATCCCGGTCAACGAATGGGATCAGTTTCCGGCCGCCGTCCGCCGCAAGCTGGTGATGGAACTGGCCGATGCCTGGCCCGATCCTGCCCCGCAGGCGCCCGCCGTGGTGCCGGTGCAGGGGACGGCCAGCAGCGATTGCCTGATCGGCGAGCGTCAGTGGCAGGAGCGGCAGCGCCGCTGGATGGAGGATTTCTAGCTTCGCGGCTTCGGTGAGCCCGTGACGCCGCCCGTCAGGCCGGGGCGAGCACCGAACGCGTGGCGCGCTCCTGCTGGGGTGAGCGCGAATAGAGTTCGCGGTAGCATTTGGAGAAATGCGAGGCCGAGACGAAGCCGCTGGCCACCGCGATCTCGACGATCGGCAATTGCGACTGCAGCAGCAGGTGGCGGGCCCGGTCGAGCCGGATCTCCAGATAATAGCGGGCCGGCGAGCGGCCCATCTCCCGATGGAACAGCCGCTCCACCTGGCGGCGCGACAGGCCGACATCGTCGGCGATCTCGACCAGCGACAGCGGGTCGGCGAGATTGGCCTCCATGATCTCGATCACCCGCAGCACCTTGGAATGCTGCACGCCGAGCCGGGCGCGCAACGGCAGGCGCTGGCGATCCTGTGAGCTGCGGACCCGATCGGTCAGGGCCTGCTCGCAGACCCGGTTGACCACGTCCTCGCCGAGATCCTCGCCGATCAGCGTCAGCATCATGTCGAGGGCGGCGGTGCCACCGGCGCAGGTGTAGATATTGTGGTCGATCTCGTAGAGATCGGCATAGGCATCGACCCGCGGGAAGGCCTCGGAGAAGCCCGGCAGGTTTTCCCAATGGATGGCGCAGCGCCGGTCGGCCAGAAGCCCGGCCCGGGCAAGAATCCACGCCCCGGTGCACAGGCCGCCGACGCTGATGCCGCGCTGGTGGCTCTCGCGCAGATAGGAGAAGCTGGTCTTGTCGGTGAAATCCTCGACGAAGACGCCGGAACAGGCAAACACCATCGAGGGCCGGTGCTCGGACGGCAGCGTCTTGCGCTCGGCTTCCACCGAACTGGTGACGGCCACTTCGACGCCGTTGGAGGCGCGGACCGGCTGGCCGTTCGGCGAGGCGAGGCGCCAGCGATAGATTTCGCGGCCGACGACGCGATTGGCGATCCGCAACGGCTCGATGGCGGTCGCGAAGGCGATCATCGAGAAGTTCGGAACGAGCAGGAAGACGATGGTCCGCTTCGGGCCGGAGCCCGGACCCTCGCTCGCGCCGGGCCGGGGCTTCTCGATCAGGCCGCCCGCATTTCCTGGACCCATACCGCCCGCTCCGCATCAAGGGCCATTCACGCATCGCGTGCGCGGCCCAAGGTGGAGTGGAATGACGGGTTTCGCAAGCCGGGAACGGCCGCCGATGTCAGACAGTCGGCGGCGATCGGCGCGTGCGGATTACTTCTTGCCCTTGCGCGCCTTGCGGGCGGCGTAGCGGGCATCGCGCTCGGCCTTCTTGGCGGCCTCGTCGGCGACCATCTGCGCCAGCGGCCGGTTCTTCTCGGCCTTGCGGGCCTCTTCTTCGGCGAGCCGCTCGGCTTCCGCCTCGGCGTCGCGCGCGGCTTTCTCGCGGGCCTTCACCTCGTCTTCGGCGCGCTTCTTGGCGAGGCGCTCCTCACGGGCCGCTGCGATCTCCGCGCGTTCCTGCCGGGCCTTTTCGGCCTCGGGGCTGTCCAGCCGCTCCTTGGCCTTCTGCAGCAGCGCCATCTTGGCGTCGCGGGCCGCATTACGGCGTTCGGCGAAATCGGTATCCTTGGGCTTCAAATCATCACCAGTGGTCGTCGGTACGGCGCCGCGCAATGCCTGCGCGGATTTCGGGTCGCCTGTCATCGCTATGGATGCCGTTGGATAAGCCTCCGCGCGTCCCGGCGCAACGGTTGGCGGGCAAAACTTCGACCGTTTCTCGGCGATGCGGCGGAAATTCGCGGCCTGATAGGCCGAATCTGTACCCGGTGTTGCAAAGCACCGCCGCGTTCGCGCTCACGCCTGACGTTCGCGCGCCCGCGATCCGGCCCGGCGCCGGCGCCCGTCACCGACCGGAGTGCAGCCAGTGTCCGGGCGATTTGCAACGACGCTGCCGTCCGCGCCGCGATTGGGCAGCGGCTGCACCCGGCAGAGCTCGGGATAGGCGTCGAGCTTGTTGGGAAACGCCATGGCGGCGACGAAGTGGCGCTGGAAATCGGGCTCCAGCGCGGTCTCGATCTTGGTGATGCGGGTGACCGTCGCCTCGATCTCGCGGCGATAGGCCCTGTTGAGCAGCGCCATGCGGGCACCGGCGCCCGCCGCGTTGCCGATGGAGCCGCATTTGGCCAGGTCGCAATCGGGCACCAGTCCCAGGATCATCGCATAGCGCGGCTCGATGAAGGAGCCGAAGGCGCCGGCCAGCGCGATCCGGTCGATACGGATCGGCGTGGCCGTCGCGGATGTTTGGGGCACGGGGAGGGGCGGCGGCAGCGAAACGGCCGGTTCGGCGGCCCGACCGGCCTGCGCGGCAAACAGCGCGTCGGCGAGGGCCGGAGCCTCGGCGGGGTCGAGGTCGAGCGGCAGATCGTCCGGCGCCGCGGCGGGTGCTGGGGCCGGCGCCGGGACGGCGGGCGCCGGCGGAACCACGAACCGGTCCATCAGCAGTTTGATGCCGGCATAGAGGGCCGCCTTGCCGAGCTGGATGGCACGGATGTCGGTCTGCAGGACGCGGATCGTCTGGTCGGCCGTCTCGTGCAGCACATAGGCGAAGGTGCGACCCTCCTGCATGATCCGCGGCGAACGCGACGCGACGGCGCCGTCGATGACGCCGTCCTCGGTGACGATCCCGGCGAGGAACATCTCGGCGATGACCTCGATGATGCCCGAGCCGCAGATGCCGGTGACGCCGACGGCCTGCGCGGCCTCGGCGAAGCCCGGCTCGTGCGACCATGTCTCGACGCCGATTACCTTGAAGCGCGGCTCCAGCGTCTCGGGATCGATCCGCACGCGCTCGATCGCGCCGGGCGCCGCGCGCTGGCCGCTGGAGATCTCGGCGCCCTCGAAGGCCGGGCCGGTGGGCGAGGAGGCGGCCAGCAGCCGGCTGCGGTTGCCGAGAACGATCTCGGCATTGGTGCCCACATCGACGATCAGCATGGTCTCGTCCTGCCGGTGTGGCCCCTCCGACAGGGTCACGGCGGCCGCATCGGCGCCGACATGGCCGGCGATGCAGGGCAGGAGATAGGCGCGCGCCGCCGGATGCAGGGTCAGGTCGAGATCGCTGGCCGGCACGGCGACGGCGCCCGAGACCGCCAGCGCGAAGGGTGCCTGGCCGAGCTCGGTCGGATCGATGCCAAGAAACAGATGATGCATGATCGGATTGCCGACGAAGACGCAATCCATGATGTCGGCGGTGGCGATCCGCGCCTCTGCCGCGACCTCTTCGATCAGCGCCTGGATCGCGGCGCGGACCGCCACGGTCATCTGCGGCCGGCCCTGCGGGTTCATCATCACGTAGGACACCCGGCTCATCAGGTCCTCGCCGAAGCGGATCTGCGGATTGGGCGCCCCGGCCGAGGCGATGGTCGCGCCGGACAGCAGCGAGGAGAGATGCAGCGCGATGGTCGTCGAGCCGATGTCGACCGCAATGCCATAGGCCTCGTTCTTCAGGCCCGGATAGAGGCCCATGAGGCGCGGACGCTCGTCGTCCCGGTCCAGCGCGATGGCGCAGGTCACCTTCCAGCCGCCACGGCGCAGGATCGCCTGGACCTCGGGCAGGATCGCCGGGTCGACGATCGGCGCCGCCACCTCCCAGTCGCGTTCCAGCGCGGCGAAGATCCGGTCGAGATCGCCGAGCGGCGCATGCATGTCGGGCTCGGCGACCTCGACATAGAGCAGGCGGATGGCCGGATCGCGGGCAATGTCGCGGGTGTCGACCGCCTTGCGCACGACGGCGGAATTGATGGCCATGCCGGTGGGCAGGTCGACGACGAGATCGCCCTCGATGGTCGCCGAGCAGGACAGTCGGCGGCCCGGCGGGAAGGGCCGCTTGGCGGCGTAGCGCGCTTCCTTGGCCGACCAGGCGGAGAGATGGTCGGCGGCCGAGACGATCTTGTGCTTGGCGAAGACGCCTTCGGCGACCTCGATCTGGCAGCGCCCGCAGATGCCGCGTCCGCCGCAGACGCTTTCGACATAGACCCCGAGCGTGCGCGCCGCCTCGATGACAGGCGTGCCGCGGGGAAAGCGGCCGCGGCGACCGGACGGCATGAACAGGACGAGGGGATCGGCGCCGACGGTCATCGGCGCGCCGTGTTCCGGCTGAGGTTTACTGGGCGAGACGCTTGCGGTTGGCGCGCACGCGCTGGGAATAGGGCTTCAGCCCGGCCGACAGGATCGTGTCGCCGTGGTTGCTGCCGCGGCCGGTGCCGGTCACCGTTGCCATGGCGAGAGAGGTCATCGCCTCGATGGTGGCGAGGTTCATCGCCACGATGGATTCGCCGGCCGCCTGCATCTTTTCGCTCAGCATGCGGGAGACTTCGTCGCGATCCTTGGCCTGCGGCGACGCGGCGGCCATCGAGAACTGGGTCAGGCGCGTGCCGATGACGAAGGGTGACATCAGCATCAGCGTCGTGAGTTCCGCCGCCGTCTTCGGTGCGTGGAAGAAGGACGCGGGGTTCGGGTTGCGGCTCATGCGGGGTGTTCCTTGTTCGGTAGTTGCTACCAAACGCGCCAGATGGCGAAATGGTCTCCCGATCCGTAGCTTTATTTCGCACCTGCAAAAAGCGCCGCAACGACACGATCCGCAGTTTAAACGGCCGGCCGGTCACGACGCCGCCTTCCGGCCTTCGCGCCCGCCACGCCGCCGCCCGCCTGCTCCGGCAGCAGGAGCAGCGGCCGCAGCGGATGCGCCGCCTGCCGGCGCCACGTCGCGATAGTGGCGGATCCACTCGCCGCAGGAGGGATCATTGCCCATCAGCACGTTGGCGGCCCGCACCGCTTCCATCTCCTGGGGGCGGCAGGGATTCATGATGGCCGAGGTCATGCCGGCGGCGATGGCCATCGGCAGGAAGGCGGCGTTGACGGCGTGACGGTGAGGCAGGCCGAAGGAGATGTTCGAGGCGCCGCAGGTGGTGTTCACGCCGAGCTCCTCCCGCAGCCGGCGGACCAGCGCGAAGACCTGACGGCCGGCGGTGCCCATCGCGCCGATCGGCATGACCAGCGGATCGACGACGATGTCGGCAGCGCTGATGCCGTAATCGGCGGCATGGCGGACGATGCGCCTTGCCACCTCGAAGCGCACGTCCGGGTCTTCGGAGATGCCGGTCTCGTCGTTGGAGATGGCAACGACCGGCACGTCGTATTGCTTCACCAGCGGCAGGATTGCTTCGAGCTTTTCCACCTCGCCGGTGACCGAATTGACCAGCGGCCGTCCCTTGGCGACGGCCAGCGCGGCGCTCAGCGCAGAGGACACGGAGGAATCGATCGAGATCGGCAGGTCGGTGAGACTCTGGACGAGGCGGATGGTCTCGACCAGCAGCGGCGGTTCGGAGACGTTCGGGTCGACGGCGGTGACGCCGGCATTGACGTCGAGCATGGTGGCGCCGGCGGCGACCTGGGCGAGGACGTCGCGCGTCACCGTTTCGAAATTGCCCGCGACCATCTCGGCGGCGAGGACCTTGCGGCCGGTCGGATTGATGCGTTCGCCGATGACGCAGAAGGGCTGGTCGAAGCCGATCACGACCTCGCGGCTGGCGGATGCGACGATGGTGCGGGTCATGGCCGAAGCTCCGGTCGGTGAAGGCGTCGCGCGGTAAGCGGCGTCAGGCGTGCTGGCGCGCGCCCGCCGCCGTCTGGATCGCCGTCGCGTCCATCCAGGAGCCGCGGCCGTAGAGCCATTGCGCCGACGCCGCGAGCCCGCCGAAGGGAAAGACGTGAAGCTGCCTGACCGGGGTATCTGTCGTCTCGGCCCAGTGCCGCTCGATCGGCCCGGCGACGGATTCGGGCGAATGGGAGGTGGCGAGCGCGGTGAGGGCGCTCGGCCGCTTCTTCAGGACGGATACCGAATTGCCGATGCCGCACAGCGCGGCGAAGCGGATCAGCGTCGCGATCTTGGCGGGGCCGGCGACGCCGAGATGGATCGGCAGGTCGATGCCCGCCGCGCGGACGGACTCCGCCCAGTGCAGATAGACCGCCGCGTCGAAGCCGAACTGCGTGACGATCCGCAGCCTTGCATCGCTGCGCCGGGCGAAATCGCGTTTCAGCCGCAGCGCTTCCGAGGCGGTGGCGGCGGAAAAGTCCGGCGTGCCCTCCGGATGGCCGGCGACGCCGATGTCACGAAAGCCGTGGCGGTCGAGAATGCCCGTCGAGAGGACCTCCATGGTCGAGCTGTACGGCCCGGCCGGTCGGGTCAGCCCGCCGCCGATCACCAGCACGTCGCTGGCGCCGCCTTCCTCGGCATAGGCCTGGACGCGATCGCGCAATTCGGCATGGCTGCGCATGCGGCGCGCCGGAATATGCGGCACCGGCTCGTAGCCGAGATCGCGGACCCGGCGGACGGCGCGGACGAAATCCTTCACTGCATCGACGCCGACATCGCAGAGATAGGTCTTCGTGCCGGGCGGAAAGAGCCCCGGCAGATCGCGCGATTCCAGCGCCTGGCGCGGGGCGATCTCGATGGAGGCGGGCATGGCCGTGCGGCCGGCATGCATGTCGTATCCGATCGGCTTCATGGTTCGCGCCCCTCGTTCGCGACGAGCGCCTTCAGACGGTCGCCGTCGTAGCTCTGTTCGATATCGCGGGTCAGCCGTTCGGCTTCGGCTTCGAGGTCGCTCACCTCGGCCGGCGACGAGCCCCGCCGCCACTCGGCGAGATAGGCGTCGCTGTCCTTCGCCCCGACGCGCATGGCGCAGCGGTCGATGGCCTCGATGAAGCGGGGAGGAAGTTCGCGGCGGGCGGATTTACGACCCTGCCGCACCACGATCTGGGCGGGAATGTCACGCCAGTAGACGATCTGCAGTTCTGCCATCCGCCACCTCCGATGACCCCACTGTGGTCCGGCGGAAACGGTGCGGATATGCCGGGCGCGACGGGCCGCGATGCCGTTTGCGACATTGGGCGCGCGGGGCGCGGGGACAGGCGTCCTGATGCCGCCCGGCCACGGCGGCCGGGGCGACGTGGGGCGGCTAGAACAGCCCCATCACGGCCAGGGCCGCGGCGCCGTAGACGCTGAGAAGGAAGATCGTCGAGGCGATGCCGACGAGGACCGAGGCGATCAGCCAGAGGCCGTCGCGTGCCGTGATGGCGATGCCGGCGATGGCGACGGAGACGCCCGGGAACATGTTGGTCAGCGGAAACGGAATGGCGATCAGGATCGACATGACGAAGCAGAACCAGCCGATGCCCGACAGCAGCAGCCATTCGGGCTCGGGCCAGTAGCGGTGCCGGGCGAGACGCTCGATCCGGCGCAGCATCGGTCCGATGCGGGTGACGACGCGCCCCAGCATCTCGGAGGTGATCCGGATCCTGCGGATGCGCTCGGGCAGCCACAGCCGATGCCGGCCGACCGCGAGCTGCAGGGTGAACAGCACCAGCGGCAGGCCGAGGAAGATCGACGCGCCGGGCGGCAACGGCACCAGGTTCAGGCCGCCGAACAGGATGAAGAAGGCGCCGAAGGAGCGGGTGTCGAAGGCCTGGGAGAGCTCGCCGATCGTCGCGCCGGCACGGTTGCGATGCGACAGGCCGCGCAGGATCGCCGAAATCCGCTTCTGCCGCTTGGCACCACGCCGCCGGAGCGATTGTCGGAGGCTGGAGAAGACGGCAGGTGACACGGAGGACGCTCTGGGAACGGGGACTTCGGAAAAGCTCATGATGCGGCCTGTTCCGTCGCGTGTGAGGAACGGTCCGCGAACGACGCTGCCGCCTGACCGGGCTTCGTCGATCCACTGTGCCCTTGAAGGCGTTAAATCGGGGTTTTCCCTGTAAAGATCAAGACGTGATCCCCGCGGGCCCTGCGAAGGTCGCAGGGGCCATGATCGTGCCGCCGCCGTCCACGGGTGCGAACCGCCCAAACGGGCCGGCGGCAGGGGGCTCAGGCGGGGGCGTGTTCCGGCACGGGCGCGGCGGCTGCGATGATGGCGTCGCTCAGATCGCCGTAGCCGACAAAGCGGCGCTCGTAGCCGAGCCCCAGTTTCGCCGCGATCTCCCGGCCGCGCCGGTCGAGATCCGGGGCGTCGGTCTGGGCGAGATAGACGACGCGTTCGTAGTGACCGAAGAGCATGCCGATCAGTTCGGGATGGAGGTCGAGCTTCATCGGGCGGGTGACGAAGGCGTCGAACTGGCGGGCGAGAAAGTCGGTCAGCCAGAAGGTCGTCATCTGCGCCTCCGCATCGGCGGCGAAGCGATCGTTGCCGGCAAAGAACGCGTAGCAGTGCGGTCCGGCGATGCGTTCGACGCCGTGGCGCGCGCAGACCGCGTCGAGGAGACCGCCGGTGCCGCAATCGGCATAGGCGATGAAGATCCGCCCGGCGCCGTCTGCGCGGGCCGCCATGATGGCGGCCTCGACGGCGGGCGCGATCTTCTGCGGCGCGTTGTGCAGATCGGCCGGCAGGCAGGTGACCGTGACATGCGCCAGCCCGTTGGCCGACAGGACGGCCAGAACCTCGCGGGCGATGGCGCCGCAGGCGATGACCGTCAGCGTTTCGGGGGCGGACGGAGCCGACCTCGGCACGCCGTCATGCGGCAAGGGATTCATTGCCCGGTCACCTGACATTCACCACGCCTGTCAAAAACCGGAGCATGGTGGGAACCAGCGGGGCACTGCACCGTTTTTCGGTCACATTTGCCAACCGGAGACCCCACAATGACCAAGCGCATCGCCATCGTGTCCACTCTTCTCGCCGGAGCCCTGGCGCTTTCGGCCTGCGCCAACACCGTGCGCGGCGTCGGCCGCGACGTGGGCAACACGGTGGATGCCACCGGCGCCGCCGTGAACGACGTCGCCCGGTAAACGCGCCCGTCAGCAGTTCGAGAAGGCGTGGTGACCGACGGTCGCCGCGCCTTTTTCGTATCCGGGGTCCGGCGTGCAGCCGAACGAGCGGGCAGGGCCGGCGTCACAGCTGGTTGTGCCGCCGTTCCATCAGGTTCCGGGCGGTCTCCACGGTGACCGCAGCGTCCCGGCAATAGGCGTCGGCGCCGACCTGGTTGGCGAAATCCTCGTTCAGCGGCGCGCCGCCGACCAGGACGATGACGTCGTCGCGAATGCCTTTCTGGACGAGCGTGTCGATGACGACCTTCATGTAGGGCATGGTCGTCGTGAGCAACGCCGACATGCCGAGGATGTCGGGTTTGTGTTCTTCGAGGGCGGCGAGGTACTCGTCGACATCGGTGTTGATACCGAGGTCGATGACCTCGAAACCGGCCCCCTCGAGCATCATGCCCACGAGGTTCTTACCGATGTCGTGGATGTCGCCCTACACGGTGCCGATCACGATCTTTCCGATCGGCTCGGCGCCGGTCTCGGC
>NZ_CAXPJM010000020.1:0-186479 GCF_964217435.1 Aurantimonas sp.
GCCCTGGCCGGCCGCGCGCCGCCGAATGCTTGTCCGAGACATATCCGCGACCGCTTGAGAGGCGAACCATGTCCCTGTCCACTGCCGACCGGCCGGGCCCGGCGCGCGCGCTCGCCGTGCTCAACCGGCTGGTCGCGTTCGTCATCATCCTCGCCTTTCTCGCCATGGTCTCGTCGGCCTGGCTGCAGGTCATCTCGCGCTATTTCTTCGGCTATTCCCTCGGCTGGACCGAGGAGGTCGCCCAGATCTCGCTGTTCTGGGTGACCTTCATGACGGCGGCGCATCTGGCCGCCGGGCGCCGCCTGATGAAGGTCGATGCCTTTCTCGTCCTCGCCCCGCCGCGCCTGCGCCTTGCGCTCTCGGCGCTGATGCAGCTGATCGCGGCGCTCGGCTTCGCCTATCTCGCCTGGCTCGGCATCCGGCTGATGGGGCTGGCGGCCAACCAGACCTCGACGGCACTGAAGATCCCCTATTCGGCGATCTATCTCAGCTTGCCGGCCGGCGTCGGCATCCTCGTCCTGCACCTCGTGATCCACGCGGTCCACGACGCCCGCTACGCCCTGCGTGGCGAAGTCCGCCCCGACGATCCGACCGCGTCCCGCGATCTGAGGGATCAGTAATGACCTATCTTCTCGTCTTCTTCCTGCTGCTGGCGGCCGGCATGCCGATCGCCGCCGTCATGGTGGTCGTCGGCCTCGGCTACGTGGTGCTGGTCATGGGCATGGACCCGCTGATCGCGGCCCAGCGCGTGGCGACCGGCATCGATTCCTTCCCGCTGCTGGCAATCCCGTTCTTCATGCTGGCGGCCGAGCTGATGAACCATGCCGGCATCACCGACCGCATCTTCCGCCTCGCCAAGGCGATCGTCGGCGCCGTGCCCGGCGGCCTCGGCCATGTGAACGTCGTCGCCAGCATGCTGTTTGCCGGCATGTCCGGCTCGGCAGTGGCGGACGCCGGCGGGCTCGGCAAGATCGAGATCAAGGCGATGAAGGAGGACGGCTACGACGTCGAATTCGCCGCCGCCCTGACCGCCGCCTCCTCGACCATCGGGCCGATCATCCCGCCCAGCATCTCCTTCGTCATCTACGGCCTGACCGCCGGCGTCTCGATCGGCGGGCTCTTCGCCGCCGGGCTGGTGCCCGGCCTGATGATGGGCGGCGCGCTGATGGTGATGGTCGCCTTCTATTCGATGAAGCGGGGCTATGGCCGCTCGCAGCCCTTCGGCTTCGGCGAGCTCGGCGCGTCCTTCATCCACGCCTTCCTCGCTTTGATGACCCCGGTGATCATCATCGGCGGCATTCTGGGCGGCGTCTTCACCCCGACCGAAGCGGGGGCCTTCGCGGTCCTCTACGCCTTCATCCTCGGCAAGTTCGTCTATCGCACCGTGCGCTGGAGCGACGTGCCGGAACTGGTGATGGAAACCGCCCGCAGCTCGGCCAACGTCCTGTTCATCATCGCCGCCAGCGCGTTGCTCGGCTGGATCCTGACCGCCGAGCAGGTTCCGATCCATCTGGCCGAATCGATCATCGGCTTTTCCGCCGAACCCTGGGTCTTCCTGCTGCTGGTGAACCTTATCCTGTTCGGCCTCGGCTGCTTCATGGCCTCGGCGCCGGTGATCATCATGCTCGCGCCGGTGCTGCTGCCCTCGGCGACGCTGCTCGGCATCGACCCGCTGCATCTCGGCGTCGTCATGGTGCTGAACCTGATGATCGGCCTGATCACGCCCCCGGTCGGGCTGTGCCTCTTCGTGGTGGCGGATGTCGCCAAGCTGCCGGTCACGCAGCTCGCCCGCGCACTGGTGCCGTTCTTCATTCCGCTGGTCGTGGTGCTGCTGCTGGTGACCTACGTTCCCCAGCTCACCCTCGCCCTGCCGGCGGCGCTCGGCTATGGTGGATGACGCGGGGCCGGTGTGACCGGCCTCCTGTCACGATGCAGCGACGATGAGGACTTCACGCAGATGATGAGCAGCAACGAGGCCGCGCACCCGTTCTATCGCCCGCTCTGGGTACGGGTCTGCCTGGTCGCGTCGCTGATCGGCTGGTCGGCGCTGGAGTGGTTCCACGCCGCGTCCTTCTGGGGCATCGTCACCGCCGCCGCGGCGGTCTGGGCGATCTGGACCTTCTTCGTCACCTACGATCCGAACGCCGCAAAGGGCGCCAAGAACGACACCGGCCCGCACGCGCCGGAAGGCGCGAACGAGCCGGATTGATGATGCGACGAGCCGTGGCCCGCGCCGCCCTCAGGGCCGCGAGATGTCCAGCGGCCGCTCCTTGATGTCGAGGATGGCGCCGATCGCCTCGCGCAGGTTCTTCGGCTGCCGGTCTTCCTGGCTGAGAACGAAGACGAGCAGCGACCGCCCGGTCACCTCGAAGACCTCGCCGAACTTGAAGGACGGCACGTCGGTGCGATCCGGCGTGTTGGTGTCGATCAGGCAGACCCAGCGCTTGCCTTCCGGCACCTCGGGCAGGGTGAACTCCACCACGTCGTGGTAGGAATTGGTGATGATCAGCAGCGTGGCGTCGTCGCCGCGCTTCTTGATGCCGGTCGGCTGGGCACGGCCGTCGAGCAGCATGCCGAAGCATTTCGCGCCCTCCTCGTCCCACTGCTCCTGCGCCATCTCGTCGCCGGTCGGCGACAGCCAGGTCACGTCCTTGACGTCCAGTTCCTCGTTGTACTCGCCGACGAGGAAGCGGCCGCGATGCAGGATCGGATAGGCGCGGCGCACGGCGATCAGCTTGCGCGTGAACTCCTGCAGCGCCCGGCCGTCCTTGCTGATGTTGTTCCAGTCCAGCCAGTTGATCTCGTTGTCCTGGGCGTAGGAATTGTTGTTGCCGTCCTGGGTGTGGCCGAACTCGTCGCCCGCCAGGATCATCGGCGTGCCCTGGGACAGGAGCAGCGTCGCCAGCATGTTGCGCTTCTGGCGCTCGCGCAGCTCCTGGATCTCCGGATCGTCGGTCGGACCCTCGACGCCGTGGTTCCAGGAATGGTTGTTGGAATGGCCGTCGTTGTTGTCCTCGCCATTCGCCTCGTTGTGCTTGTCGTTGTAGGAGACGAGGTCGTTCAGGTTGAAGCCGTCATGGGCGGTGATGAAGTTGACGCTCGCCCACGGCTTGCGGCCGCGGCTGTTGAACAGGTCGCCCGAACCCGAGATGCGGCGGGCGAACTCCGGCAGCACGCCGTCGTCGCCCTTCCAGTAGGAGCGGACCGTGTCGCGGAACTTGTCGTTCCACTCGGCCCAGCCCGGCGGGAACTGGCCGACCTGATAGCCGCCCGGGCCGATGTCCCACGGCTCGGCGATCAGCTTGACGCGGCTCAGCACCGGGTCCTGGCGGCACACGTCGAGGAAGCCGCCGCCCTCGTCGAAGCCGTGCGGCTCGCGGGCGAGGATCGTGGCGAGGTCGAAGCGGAAGCCGTCGACGCGCATTTCGTTGACCCAGTAGCGCAGCGAATCCGCCACCATCTGCAGCACCCGCGGATGCGACAGGTTCACCGTGTTTCCGGTGCCGGTGTCGTTGATGTAGTAGCGCTTCTGATCGGGCAGCAGCCGGTAGTAATTGGCGTTGTCGATGCCCTTCTGGGAGAGCGTGGGGCCCAGCTCGTTGCCTTCGGCGGTGTGGTTGTAGACCACGTCGAGGATCACCTCGATGCCGGCATTGTGGAACTGGTTGATCATCTCCTTGAACTCGTTGACGAACGGCGTCTGGAGATAGCGCGGTGCCGGGGCGAAGAAGGCGAGGCTGTTGTAGCCCCAGTAGTTCTTCAGCCCCTTCTCGATCAGATAGCTGTCGTCGACGAAGGCGTGGATCGGCAGGAGCTCGGCCGAGGTGACGCCGAGCGCCCGCAAATATTCGGCGACGCGGGCATGGGCGAGACCGGCGAAGGTGCCGCGCTCGGCTTCGGGGATGCGGGTGTTGAGCTTGGTGAAGCCCTTCACATGCATTTCATAGGTAATCGTGCGCTCCCACGGCACCATGGGATGGGTCGCCGAGCCCCAGGTGAAGGCCGGATCGATGACCCGGCATTTGGGCATCAGATGCGCGCTGTCCTGGTCATTGAAGGACAGGTCCTTGTCGGCATGGTCGAGCTGGTAGCCGAACAGCTCCGGGCCCCATTCCAGATTGCCCACCAGCTGCTTGGCATAGGGGTCGATCAGCAGCTTGTTGGCGTTGAAGCGGTGGCCGGCCTCGGGCTCGTAGGGGCCGTGGACGCGGAAGCCGTAGACGGTGCCCGGCCGCGCTTCCGGCAGATAGCCGTGCCATACCTCGTCGGTATATTCGGGCAGTTCGATCCGCTCGCGCTCGGTGACACCGTCGTCGTCGAACAGGCAGAGCTCGACCTTGGTGGCGTTGGCCGAGAAGATGGCGAAGTTGACGCCGAGACCATCCCACGTGGCGCCCAAGGGGAAGGGCCGCCCTTCGCGGACCACGGCGCGTTGCTGCACTTGCGGGGCGGACTGCCTGGGCGAGTCGATCATGAATCTGGTTTCCTGGGTAAGAAGGCAGGCAGCAACGCCGGACCCCGCGGTCCGGTTCCGCGCGCATGCGCGCTCATGTGCGAATCCGTGAACCCGGCGGTAACCATGTTGCCGGCTATTGCCGCGGCATTGAGGGAATGTCGCAACTTCCGTCGCCGCCGCGTGTTTCGTCTTTGACGATCGGCGGAACAGGTCCCGATAACCATTACGGGACACGGGTATCGCCCACTTAACGGGCGCTTCATCGGTTCCGGCGACGATCGGCACGCAATGAACCGAGTGACCGACCATGCCCGCCCCAAGTTTTGAACAGATCCTCGACGAGGTCGCGACCGCCGAAGCCGCACTGGCCCAGAATGGCGCGGGTCCTCGCAGTTCGCCGGGATTCTGGTCGGCCTTCGCCCGCATCGTTCCGCCCCGCTCGGCCACGGCCGGGGGCGCCCGCAAGAAGCCGGTGACGCCGGAGCCGATGGATCTGCCCGACGCGGCGCAGCCGCCGAGCGTCGATCCGGCTGTGATCCTCGACGAACTCGGGCTGCGCCCGGGCATGACGGCCGCCGAACTGCAGGGCGTGCGCCGCAGCTTTGCCCGGCGCAATCATCCCGACGGCTACGGCCACGACTTTCCCGTCCAGGCGACGACCCGGATGCAGATCGCCAACGCGCTGATCGATCAGGCGCTGAAGAAGATCCTGCCCTAGACGCCGCTCGCGTCGTCATCCGCTTACCCGGTCAGCCGGGCTTCGCCGCCGCAATCTCGGCGGTGAAGCGCTTCTCAAGCTCCGGGTCGAGCTCGGCCGGTGCGAGGTTCACCCCCGCCGACAGCCGGTCCGCGATGGTCTCCAGAGCGGTGACCCGCGCATATTTCTTGCTGTTGGCGGCAATCACCGTCCAGGGCGCGGCGGCCGTATCGGTCCGATCCAGCATGTCGTCGGCCACCGTCAGATACTCGTCCCATTTGTCGCGATTGCGGAAATCCTCGTAGGACAGCTTCCAGCGCTTCAACGGGTCGTGCAGGCGCCGCTCGAAGCGGTCGAGCTGCTCGTCGCGGTCGATATAGAGGAAGATCTTGGCGATCTTCACGCCGTCGTCGACCAGCAGCTTCTCGAAGCCGTTGATCTCGTCATAGGCCCGACGCCATTCCGGCTCGCTGGCAAAACCCTCAACCCGCTCGACCAGCACGCGACCGTACCAGGAGCGGTCGAAGACAGCGATCTCGCCCTTGGCCGGCAGGCGCGACCAGAACCGTGCCAGATAATGATGCGACAATTCGGTCGGCGTCGGGGCGGCGATCGGCCAGACCTTGAAGCCGCGCGGATCCATGACGGCCGCCATCCGGCGGATCGCGCCGCCCTTGCCGGCCGCGTCCCAGCCCTCGAAGACGACGACGGCCTTCTCCTTGCTGTTCAGATAGGCCTGCTGGATCTGTCGGAAGCGAAGCTGCACGGCCTCGAGCCGGGCGTCGTATTCCTTGCTGCCCAGCTTGGCGCTCATGTCGAGCGCTTCGAGGCGCCGCTTGCCGCTCTGATCGTCCATGCCGTCCTCGCATCAGTATCTGTAACGCCCGCATCTAGGGCGCAGGGATAGAATTCCGACGAGGCGGGACGAATTCAATACCGCCCGCCCGGAAGACGCCCATGCAGCGGCGGCGAGGGGGGCATGCGCCGGCGGGCATATCGTCAGCCGGCCATATGGCCTACAAGCGGCGAACCGAGCGCCATGCTCACCCCCGACGACCAGTGCGTGCCATGCACCCGACCAATCGAATGCTCCTCGGCGGTTTCCTGACGCTGGCCATCGTCATGGGCGTCGGCCGCTTCTACTACACGCCGTTGCTGCCCCTGATGCAGCGCGATTACGGCTTCGGACCGGACATCGCCGGCATCGTCGCCGCGGCGAACTTTGCCGGCTATCTCGCCGGCTCGCTGATGGCGACCTTCATCAGCCGGGGCGGCCCGCGGCTCGCCGCCTTCCGGATCGGCATCGTCGCCAGCATCGTCACCACCTTCGCCATGGGGCTGACCGACGATCTGGCGCTCTGGCTGGTCCTGCGCACCGTCTCGGGCCTCGCCAGCGCCTTCGCCATGATCGCCGCGGCCGGCATGGTCGCCGAAGCCCTCGCCGCGATCGGCGCCGAAGCCCGGCTGAGCTGGATGTTCGGCGGGGTTGGCATCGGCATTGCCGGATCGGGGCTGCTGGTGCATTTCGCCGCGCCCTTCATCGATTCGGCCGGGCTGTGGATGGCGGCCGGCCTCTTGACGGCGATCCTGGCGCCCATCGTCTTCATCGAGATCGGCGAGCGCGACCTGCCTGCGACCCTGCGGGCGCCCGATCCGCGCCGCCGCGTGCCGCGACCGTTGCCGTTCTGGCCGCTGATGCTGAACTACAGCTGCGAAGGGCTCGGCTATTCGGTCTTCGCCACCTTCATCGTGGCGATCGTCAAGTCGCGGCCGGGGCTGGAGGGCATGGGCGACTGGGTGTGGATCATCGCCGGGCTGGCCGGCCTGCCGAGCTGCCTGTTCTGGTCGCGCATGGCCGAACGCTTCGGCTTCTCCGCCGCGCTGATGGCGGCCTATGCGGCGCAGATCGTCGGCGTCCTGCTGCCGGTCGTCTCGGACTCGGGCGCTGCGGCGCTCGTCGCCGCGGTGCTCTTCGGCGGCACCTTCATGGCCATTACGCTGCTGACCATTCCGCTGGGACGGCACGGTCTCGGCGGTCGCGGCTTTGCCGTCCTGACGGCCGGCTTCGGCCTCGGCCAGATGCTCGGCCCGCTGATCGCCGGCTTCCTCGTCGCGGGCGACGGCAATTACGACATGGCGCTGGCCGGGTCGGCCGCCGTGCTCGGGATCGGCCTGGTGGCGCTGGCGGTGGCGATCCGGATGCGGCCCGCCACCGTCTGACCCGTCATCATCCCCCGGGTGCAGGTCAGGGCTGCGGCGCGTCTTCCGGCAGGCTGGCGTCGGCGTTTTCCAGCGCCTCGATGAAGGTGTCGCACCAGATTTCCGACGTGCCGGCGAAGACCGCCTCGCGCATGCCCTCCCAGCGCCGCTTGCGCTCGTCGAAGGGCATGGTCAGGGCCCGCTGCAGCGCGCGCGCGACGTCGTCGGTGGAGTAGGGATTGACGATCAGCGCATCGGGCAGCTCGGCCCGCGCTCCGGCAAAGCGTGACAGCACCAGAACGCCCGGATCGTCGGGGTCCTGCGCGGCGACGAATTCCTTGGCGACGAGGTTCATGCCGTCGCGCAGCGGCGTGACCAGGCAGACCCTTGCCGCGCGGTAGATGCCGGCCAGCGCCCGGCGGGTGAAGCCGCGGGTCATGATCTGGATCGGCGTCCAGTCGAGGGTGGCAAAGCGGCCGTTGATGTGGCCGGCCAGTTCCTCCAGCTCGCGCCGCAGCTCGACATAGGCGCCGAGCTCCGACCGCGACAGCGGCGCCACCTGCAGGAACTGCACGTTGCCGCGGTTTTCCGGATAATCCTCCAGCAGCCGCTCGAAGCCGCGGAAGCGCTCCACCAGGCCCTTGGAATAGTCCATCCGGTCGACGCCGACGATCTGCAGCCGTTCGCCGGCCATGTCGCGCAGCATCTCCTCGTGCTCACCGGCCTCCGGCGAGACGGCAAAGCGCTCGTAGCCCGGCGCGTCGATGCCGATCGGGAAGACCCGCGCCGTCACCACCCGGTCACCGACCCGGATGCGATTGTCCGACAGCTTCTGGCCGCCCAGCTCGCGGATGCAGAAGGCGAGGAAATTGCGCCGGTCGGTGTCGGTCTGGAAGCCGACGAGATCGTAGGCGAGCATCGCCCGGACGATGTCGTGGCTGGCCGGCAGCGCCGTGAAGATCTCCGGCGGGCAGAAGGGGATGTGCAGGAAGAAGCCGATGCGGCCCTCAAAGCCGCACTGGCGCAGTTCGGAGCCGAGGAAGAAGAAATGATAGTCGTGGACCCAGACGATGTCGTCGTCGTCCAGCATGGGCGCCAGCCGGGCGGCGAAACGCTGGTTCACCGAGCGGTAGACGCGTTCCGACTGCCGGTCGAACTGGGCGAGGTCGAGCCGGTAGTGCAGCAGCGGCCAGAGCGAGCGGTTGGCATAGCCGAAATAGAAGCCCTCGAGCTCTTCCTGGTTCATGTCGATGGTGGTCATCGACACGCTGTCCTGGACCTCGGTATGGGCTTCGCTGAAGGTTCCCTGTTCCGACGTGTCGCCGCTCCAGCCGAACCACAGGCCACCGCGCCGCTTCAGCGCGTCCGACAGCCCGACCGCCAGACCGCCGGCCTTGCCCTCGTCATTGAGGGGGCCGACCCTGTTCGACACCGCCACCAGTCGCCGCTGCCCGTCCGCCATCGTCTCCCGTCTCCTGTTGCAAAGCCGCCTTCGGCTTCGTCGTCGTGATTGCCGTATGGTCCAGCCTCCGGCGCTCCCTCAGGAGGCCGCGGCGATCCAGGCGTGAACGGCGGCGATGTCCGGCAGCCGGAACTCCGCCACGCTGGTCTTCTCGGCGCCGCCCACCTTGATGGAGACGCCGCCCTGGTTGCGCACGTGGCGCAACGCGAATTCATCCGTCGTGTCGTCGCCGACATAGACGGGAATGCGGCCGGCAAAGGGCGCATCCTCCATCATCGCGGCGACGGCCTTGCCCTTGTCCATGCCGGCGGGATGCACCTCGACGATGCAGTCGCCGTGCATGACGACGAGGTCGTCGCGACCTTCGGTGGCCTGCGCCATGATGCGCTCGGCCAGATCCTGAAGGTCCGGAGCCGTGCGGTAATGCAGGACGAGGGCGGTGTCCTTGTCCTCCAGATGCAGGCGCCGGGCGGATTCGACCGCGCTGGCGATGCGGTCACGTACCGGGTCGAGGGTCTCCGGGCCGGCCAGCATCTCCACCGCGCCGTCGGGGCTGCGCCGACGCTCCAGCCCGTGGACGCCGGCCGCGGCAAAGCGGTCGGGCGACAGGAAGCGGTCGAGATCGGCGATGCGGCGGCCGCTGACGACGGCGAGCGCGCCGTCCAGCTTCCGGGCAAGGCCGGCCAGCTCCCGTTGGGCAGCGGGCTGCATCGCCACGGCCTGCGGATCGTCGACGAGCTCGACCAGCGTCCCGTCGAAGTCCAGAAAGACGGCGTGACGGGTCGTGTCGAGGGCGGGGGGGAATGCGGATTCTTGTACCATCTCGGTTGGACTACATAGCATCCGGAACGCCCGCGGCCACAGGATCGATACGAAAGTCGACCGGTTTCTCCCCGACCGCATGCGCCGGCGGAGTGACGCCGGGCGCGGATCGCCGCTCCGTCGGCTAGCGGGCCTTGGCGCAGGGCTTTGCAGAAACGCCCAGCCGCGCCATGGTCGCGGCGTCCGCCACCGCCGAGACCGGCAGGCCGTGGGCCGCCTGAAAACTCGTCAGCGCGGCCTCGGTGCCGGGGCCGAAGATGCCGTCGACGACGAGGCGATGGCCATGCGCGACCAGGGCGCCCTGCAGCCGGCGGACGCGGTCGCCCCGCGCTCCGCGGTGCAACTCGCCGGTCGCCGGGTCCGTACCCAGCAGGCCTCTCGCCTTGCGCAGGGCGGCGGCGATCTTCTCGTCATAGCGGTTGCGGCGATAGGCCGGGCCGTTGTAGCGGCGGGCAAAGCCGGCGACGTCGCCGTTGACGAGGCGATCGGCGAGCCGTCCGGCGGCGAGAAACCGCGCCGCGATCTCGAACTGCCCTTCGGCCGAGGCGCGCGCCGAGGCCGCGAGATCGGCGGCATCGCCATAGCCGAGCGCCTTCCAGTGCGAGCCCATCACCTGGCAAAGGCCCCAGGAGACCGACGCGGCGGCCGCCGCCGCATCGATCGCGGCCGCCGAGTCGAAGAGCTTCCAGCGCGCGCTCTGGGAGGCGGGATTGCGGATACGCCCGGCCCGCGGATCGGCCAGCCCCGCCGCCCGGGCGCGCTGCCGCGCCGCCCCCGACAGCAGCCGGTCGAAATAATGGCCCTCGAAGCGGATCAGCGGTTCGCGGCGATCGCCGATACGCGCGAACGCCACCGCGTTGGTTTCCACCAGCGCGACGGCGACCAGCACCGCCGCGTCGATGCCGCTCGTCTTCGATACATGGCGCGCTGCGCCGAGAACCGCCCGATCCACCCTCATCGCTCCCTCCGTCCCGTCACCACGATCAGTGTCGCCGCATCAAAGCGGGCGGGGAGAAAACAACGGCCGCCCCTCAGGCGAGGGACGGCCGACATGGGCGGGGTGGATGGATGCGAAGCCGGCAGCTCAGGCGGCGGCCGGCAGGTCCGTGTCGGCCGGCATCTGCCGGAAACCGGCGGCACGCGGGCGCGCATAGCGGGCCTCGACCTCGCCGGCGATCATGTCCGCCGTCACCGCCGACAGGGTCCAGCCGAGATGGCCGTGGCCGGTGTTGTAGAACACCCCGGCCGCCCGGCCGGCGCCGACCCGCGGCATCATGTTCGGCATCATCGGGCGCAGGCCTGCCCAGGGCACGACCGAATCCGTCGCGATCTCCGGGAAGCGCGTGCGGCACCACTCGACCAGCGGCCGGATGCGGGCCGCCTTGATGTCGCGGTTCTCGCCTGCGAACTCCGCAGTGCCGGCGATGCGCAGCCGGTCGGCGCCGAGGCGGCTGGTGACGACCTTTGCGTGGTCGTCGAGAAGGCTCACCCAGGGCGCGCCGGCCCGGCTCGCCTCGTCGGTGAGGTTCACCGTCACCGAATAGCCCTTCACCGGGTAGATGTTGACCCGGTCGCCGAGCTGGCGGGCGAATGCGCGGCTGGCGACGCCGGCGCAGACGACGATGCCGTCGAAGCGCTGCCGGCGCGGCGCGTCCTGGGGCCGGCGGCCATCCTTCCAGGTCACGTCGACGCCGTCGGCGCCGCGCGAGGCGAGCTTGCGCACGTCGGCATCGAAGGCGAAGGTCGCGCCCTTCCGCCGGCAGGCCTCGGCGAGATGGCGGGTGTATTTGTGGATGTCGCCGGTGAAGTCGGATTCGGTGAAGAAGCCGCCGACGAAATCCCCGCGGATGGTCGGCTCGATGGCGGCGATCTCGGCCGGCGTCACCGCGTCGCGGCGCAGGCCGCCCTCGGCCAGGAGCCGGTTCACCCCGGCGGCATGGGCCATCTCCACGCGGCTTTCATAGACATGCAGGATGCCGCGCTTCTCGGCGTCGAAGTCGAAGCCCTCGCGCTCGGCCGCGTCCAGCAGATGCCGGCGCGCCGCGATCGCCAGCCGGGTGGTGGCGATGGTGTTGGCCTCGTAGCTGCGGGCGGCGAGGACAAATTCCATCATCCAGGACAGCTTGTGCCAGGAGGGCGAGGGATGGACGAGCAGCGGCGCATCCTTGCGCAGCATCCATTTCAGGCCCTTGAGGAAGGTGCTCGGCTGGTTCCAGACCTCGGCGTTGGAGGCCGAAAGCTGGCCGCCATTGGCGAAGGAGGTTTCCATGGCGGCATGGGCATGACGGTCGAAGACGGTCACGTCGAAGCCGCGCTGGACGAGCTGATAGGCAGTGGTGACACCGGTGATGCCGGCGCCGATGACGGCGATGGAGGTCATGACGATCCTTTCGCCCCGCCGCAGCGGGGGCGTCGTTCATGCCCCTCCCGTCATGAGCCTGAGAGCTTCGCGGCCGCGGAGGAATTTCCGGCAGCCACTTTCTCCTTCGGCGGACGCCCGATGAATGGCCGTCGCTCTTCGGAATTTGCAGAGACGCAGGCGGTCCTTTTGCCTGAGAGTTTCCGGGGCGGTTGCTCCTTCGGCGCCGGCCTTGCGGCCGGTCTCTCCCGCTAGCGTCTGTGCACTTATCCTATGCCTTTCGCGGGGCGCCGGCAAGCGGCCACGTATCGGCGTCGGCGCATGGCCAGCCATGTCGGCAGCGCGGGTATACGCCTCGCGGTTGGTGGCTCGCTGACGGCCCGCCTCAGTCGATGCGCAGGCCGCTCGCCGTGTCGAAGCGGTGCAGCGCCGAGACCGGCGCGGCGGCGCGGACCTTCGTGCCCGGCTCCAGATGGCTGTAGCCGGCCACCCGCACGGCGATCTCCGGACCCTTGTCCGGCAGCGCGCCATAGACATAGCTCTCGGCGCCGACCACCTCGACGCCGCTGACGGTGAGGTCGCAGACGAACTCGCCGGGCGCGGCTGGCGCGTCGGCGAGAAGCCGCATGTGCTCGGGGCGGATGCCGAGCGTCACGCCGGACGCGGTTCTGGCACCAGCGTCATCAAGGCCGCTGATGCCGGCCACGTGCGCGGCCTCGCGGCCGATCGGCACGAGGTTCATCGCCGGCGAGCCGATGAAGGTGGCGACGAACAGGCTTGCGGGACGCTCGTAGATGTCCATCGGCGAGCCGGCCTGCTCGATGCGGCCGGCATTCAGCACGACCAGCCGGTCGGCCAGCGTCATCGCCTCGAGCTGGTCGTGGGTCACGTAGAGGCTGGTGGTGGCGAACTGGCGCTGCAAACGCCGGATCTCGGCGCGCATCTGGACCCGCAGCTTGGCGTCGAGATTGGACAGCGGCTCGTCGAACAGGAAGGCCGCCGGCTCGCGCACGATGGCGCGGCCCATGGCGACGCGCTGGCGCTGGCCGCCGGAGAGCTGGCCGGGCTTGCGCGACAGGAGCGGCGCAATCTCCAGCACCTTCGAGGCCTCCTCGACGCGCCGGGCGATCTCGTCCTTTGCCATCTTGCGGTTCTTCAGGCCGTATTCGAGGTTCTGGCGCACGCTCATATGCGGATAGAGCGCGTAGTTCTGGAACACCATGGCGATGTCGCGCTGGGCCGGCTCCAGGTCGTTGACCACCCGGTCGCCGATGGTGATCGTGCCGGAGGAGATCGCTTCCAGCCCGGCCACCATGCGCAAGAGCGTCGACTTTCCGCAGCCGGACGGGCCGACGAGGACGACGAACTCGCCATCGGGAATATCCAGCGAGACGCCCTTCACGGCCTCCACATTGCCGGCATAGACCTTGCGCACGTCCCTCAGTTCGATGCCTGCCAAGTTTACTTCTCCGCTTCGACGAGGCCGCGCACGAACCAGCGCTGCATCAGGACGACGACCAGGACGGGGGGCGCGATCGCCAGGATCGCCGTCACCATGACCAGATGCCACGGCGTATCGGCGTCGGCGAAGGACACCATCTTCTTCAGGGCGATGACGATCGTGTTCATCTGGTTGTCGTTGGTGACGAGCAGCGGCCACAGATACTGCGTCCAGCCATAGATGAAGAGGATCACGAACAAGGCCGCGATGTTGGTCTTGGAGAGCGGCAGCAGGATGTCGCGGAAGAAGCGCATCGGCCCGGCCGCGTCGACCCGCGCCGCCTCCACCAGTTCGGACGGGATGGTCATGAAGAACTGCCGGAACAGGAGCGTCGCGGTGGCCGAGGCGATCAGCGGCAGGATCAGGCCGGCATAGGTGTCGATCATGCCAAGATCGACCATCACCTTGTAGGTCGGCAGGATGCGCACCTCGACCGGCAGCATCAGCGTAATGAAGATCAGCCAGAAGAAGGTCATGCGCAGCGGGAAGCGGAAGAACACGATCGCGAAGGCCGACAGGATCGAGATGACGATCTTGCCGACCGCGATGCCCAGCGCCATCACCGAGGTGTTGAACAGCAGGGTCCAGACGCTGACGCCGCCGATCCGGTCGACGCCGCCGAACAGCGCCTCGCCGTAATTGTCGAGGAACTGGTCGCCCGGCACCAGCGGCAGCGGCGGCCGCAGGATGGTCTGCAGCGTCTGCGTCGAGGCGACGAAGGTGTAGTAGATCGGGAAGGCGACGATCGCCAGGCCCAGCACGAGAAGCACATGGGCGACCGGCCGGCCGATGGGGCTGCGCTCGATCATGGGCGGTTGTTCCGGGGCTCAGCCATAGTGCACCCGCCGTTCCACGTAGCGGAACTGCACCGCCGTCAGGGCGATGACGATCGCCATCAGGATCACCGACTGGGCTGCCGAGCTGCCGAGGTCGAGATTCACGAAGCCGTCGATATAGACCTTGTAGACCAGCGTCTCGGTGGCCCGCGCCGGACCGCCGGCGGTGACCGCGTCGATGATGCCGAAAGTGTCGAAGAAGGCGTAGACCGTGTTGACGACGAGCAGGAAGAAGGTCGTCGGCGCGATCAGCGGGAAGACGATGGTCCAGAACCGCTTGGTCGAGCCGGCGCCGTCGATGGCGGCGGCCTCGGTCAGGGATTTCGGGATCGACTGCAGCGCCGCGACGAAGAATAGGAAATTGTAGCTGATCTGCTTCCAGGCGGCCGCCACCACCACCAGCAGCATCGCCTGGTCACCGTTCAAGAGCGGGTCCCAGTTGTAGCCGGAGCGGCGCAGCATGTAGGCGAAGGTGCCCATGGCGGGGTTGAACATGAACAGCCACAGCATGCCGGCGACGGCGGGCGCCACCGCATAGGGCCAGATCAGCAGGGTGCGATAGAAGCCCTTGCCGCGCACCACTTTCTCGGCCGCCGACGCCAGCAGCAGCGCCAGCGCCATGGCGAGGA
The DNA here is from genome assembly GCF_964217435.1 of Aurantimonas sp. Classification (NCBI taxonomy): domain Bacteria; kingdom Pseudomonadati; phylum Pseudomonadota; class Alphaproteobacteria; order Hyphomicrobiales; family Aurantimonadaceae; genus Aurantimonas; species Aurantimonas sp. Next base: position 14,962 of record NZ_CAXPJM010000020.1, read on the forward strand.
TCGCGGTGGAGAAGGAGAAGATCGCCGTGACCTTCACCGCATTGAGATAGCCGGGATCGCTCAGCACCGAGCGGAAATTGGCGAGGCCGACGAAGGTCGTCTTCAGCCCGAACGGGTCCTGGCGCAGCACCGACTGGTAGAGCGCCTGGCTGGCCGGCCAGTAGAAGAACACCAGCGTGATGGCCACCTGCGGCGCGAGCAGCAGATAGGGCAGCCATTTGTTGGGAAAGACGGCTTTCGACACGGCGTCTCTGGGACTGGGCCGCCGCGCGTGGCGCGTAGCGACGGGAAAAGGGCGGCAGGCAGAACAACGCCGGGCGGTCGGACCGCCCGGCGTCGGTGACGATGGCGCTTACTGCGCTTCGGCGATCGCCTCGTTACCGAGTTCGACGATCTTGTCGAGCGCGGCCTGGGCGTCCTGCTGGCCCGACAGCATCAGCTCGAACTGCTCGTTCTCGATGTCGCGAAGCTGCGGCAGGTTGGGCAGGCGCACGCCCTTGGAGTTCTCGGTCGGCTCCTTGCCCATCATCTGCAGGATCGGGGTCTCGCGGCCCGGGTTCTCCTCGTAGAAGCCCGAATCCTTGGTCGCCTTGTAGGCGTCCATGGTCACCGGCAGGTAACCCGACACCTGGTGCAGGCGCGACTGGATCTCGGTCTGGGACAGGAAGTTGAAGAACTCCGCGATGCCCTTGTACTCCTCGTCGGACTTGCCGCCGAAGACCCAGAGGCTGGCGCCGCCCGGGATGGTGTTCTGCGGCGCGCCCTCGGCATTGGCGTCATAGGGAAGCTGGCCGATGCCGTAGTTCATGCCCGACTTGACGATGTCGCCGAGACCGCCGGAGGATTCCGTCAGGATCCCGCATTCGCCCGACAGGAAGAGCTGCTTGGCTTCCGAGGTGCGGCCGCCGTAGCGGAAGACGCCGTCCTTGGCGAGATCGGCGATGTCCTGGAAATGCTCGACATAGAGCGGCTCGTTGAGCTTCAGCTCGACGTCGGTGCCGGCCAGGCCGTTCTCATTGGTGCCATAGGCCACGTTGTTCCACGCCGCGAAGTTCTCGAGGTGGATCCAGGTCAGCCAGGTCGAGGTGTAGCCGCACTCGGCCGCGCCCGATTCCTTGATGGTGCGGGCCGCGGCGAACACGTCCTGCCAGGTCTCCGGCGGGCTGTCGACGTCGAGGCCGGCCTTCTCGAAGATGTCCTTGTTGTAGTACAGGATCGGCGACGAGGAATTGTACGGGAAGGACAGCATCGTGCCGTCCGGCTTGGAGTAATAGGCGACGATGCCGGGCAGGTAGTTCGACTTGTCGAAGGTATAGCCGCCGGCTTCCAGGACGTCGGCGACCGGCATGACCGCACCCTCGGCACCCATCATCACGCCGGTGCCCACGTCGAAGACCTGGATGATCGCCGGCGGCTGCTTGGCGCGGAAGGCGGCGATGCCGGCGTTCAGCGTCTCGGGATAGGTGCCCTTGAAGACGGGGGTGATCTTGTAGGCGTCCTGGCTCTCGTTGAATTCCTTGGCGAGCGTGTCGACGACTTCGTTGTTGGCGCCCGACATCGCGTGCCACCACTGCAGCTCGGTCACGGCGACGGCCTGACCTGCGCCAGCGACCAGCGCGCCCAGCGCGACGGCGGCGCCCAGAATTTTGCGGTTCATCATGTTTCCTCACCCTTGATGCGACTCTCGGGCCCTGTTGCCGAGCTCGTTGCAAGCCGCTTCTCTAGGAGTGCTTCAAAACCGATCGGTGACACAAGCATGAAGGTTCGATGACAGTGGAAAAACTCGGTCTGGCGGCTGTAACGACCGTGTTCTGACGCACGTCGTGCGCCTGTTGGCGACTGTCAGCTAGATTCCGGCTGCAACGTGCGAACCGCGCAGCGTTGGCCTGCGCAAGCCGCGGCGGCATTCCCAAAATCGTTCGCAAGGATTAGGACATGTCCCCTGTGCGCGTCCGCCGGAGGGGCAAGGGGCCCGCGCGCCAAAATGCCATTGGGGAGAATCGCATGGCCTTGATCACCTATCTGACGAAGATCCAGTTCGAGGTCGGCGCCGCCAGCCTGCTCGGCGCGGAACTGCGCGACCTGGGCGTGCGCACGCCGATGATCGTTGCCGACAAGGGGATCGTCGCAGCGGGGCTGGTGGAGCGGGTGCTGTCGGCCGGCGGCCTCCCCGCGGACACGGTGGTCTTCGACGGCACGCCCGAGAACCCGACCGAAGCGGCGGTCAACGCGGCGCTGGCGCTCTATCGCGAGCATGGCTGCGACAGCCTCGTGGCGATCGGCGGCGGCTCGCCCATCGACCTGGCCAAGGCGGTGTCGCTGCTGGCCACCCATGCCGGACCGCTGGAACAATACGCCGCGATCCTCGGCGGCATTCCGAAGATCACTGCGAACAAGCCGCCGCTGATCGCCATTCCGACGACCGCGGGCACCGGCAGCGAGGTCGGGCGCGCCGCGCTCGTCACGCTCGACGACGGCCGCAAACTCGGCTTCATCTCGCCGCACATGATCCCGAGCGTGGCGATCTGCGATCCGGAACTGACCGTCGGCCTGCCCTCGGGACTGACCGCCGCGACCGGCATGGACGCCGTCACCCACTGCATCGAGACCTATCTGTCGCCGCGCTACAATCCGCCGGCCGAGGCGATCGCGCTGGACGGGCTGGCCCGCGCCATGCGCTGGATCCGCCGGGCGACGGAAGCAGGAGACGACATCACCGCGCGCAGCGAGATGATGATGGCGGCGCTGCAGGGTGGCATGACCTTCCAGAAGGGGCTCGGCGCGGTCCACTCGCTGTCGCATCCGCTCGGCGGACTGAAGAGCGTGCGCCTGCATCACGGCACGATCAACGCCATCCTGCTGCCGGCGGTGCTGCGCTACAACGCGCCGTCCGCCGAGGAGAAATACCGGGCGCTGGCCGGTGCGATGGGGCTGGAGGCGGACGCCGATCTGGCCGCGGCGATCACCGCGCTGAACCGCGATCTCGCCATGCCGACGACCCTCTCGGAAATGAACGTGCCGCGCGACTGCTTCGGCCTCGTTGCCGAGGGGGCCGAGCGCGACCATTCGACGGCCACCAATCCGCGCCCGGCCGTCACGGCCGACTTCCTGAAACTGCTCGAAGAGGCCTATTGAGCCGAAAGGCGCAACGCCTCGCTCGGGAGGTTATCGAGGATTGACGAACCGGGCGCCGGGCGCCCGGCCGTCATTGGCTGGATCAGCCCTTCGGCTTGGGCCGCGGGCGGCGCGGCTTGGCGCTGCCGGGACCGGTGCCGCCCTTGCGGTTGAACGGCTTCTTGCTGAAGCCGCCCTTGCGGTCGGCATCGCCCCCGCCCGGTGCGCCCGTCGGGGAGATGGTGATGTCGTCGCCGTCGCTGACTTCGGCGGCGTCGGCAAAACGCTTGGCGACGCTCTCGGAGATCTCGAACTTCGTCTCGCGATCGAAGATCTTGATCATGCCGATCTCCTGCCGGGTGATCTTGCCGCGACGGCACAGCAGCGGCAGGATCCACTTCGGATCGGCATTGTTGCGCCGGCCGACATCCATGTGGAACCACACCATCGGGCCGCTGGCCTGATCGCGCTCCTTGCGCGGCGTGCGTTCCTTGCCGGCGAAATCCTTGCCGGCCTTCGGGTCGGGGCCGAAGCCGGGATCGAAGACGTCCTCGGGCGCCGGCAGGCGCGAGCGATAGAGCCTTGCCAGTGCCGCGGCGATGGTTTCCGGCGAATGCTTCTCCAGGAGGCTGCGGGCGGCGGCGAGATCGTCCTCGCCGGGCTCCTGCGCAAGCACCGGATCGGTCAGGAGCCGGTCCTCGTCGAGCTTGCGGATGGCGTCGGCCGAGGGCGTGCCGCCCCATTCGGCCCGGATCCGCGCTTCGGCCAGAAGCCGCTCGGCCTTGCGCCGGCGCGAGATCGGCACCAGCAGAACCGAGATGCCCTTGCGCCCGGCGCGGCCGGTGCGGCCGCTGCGGTGCTGCAGGGTTTCGGCGTCGCTCGGCAGATCGGCGTGAATGACCAGCGCGAGGCCCGGCAGGTCGATGCCGCGCGCGGCGACGTCGGTCGCCACGCATACCCGGGCACGGCCGTCGCGCAGCGCCTGCATGGCCTGGTTGCGCTCGGCCTGGCCGAGTTCGCCCGACAGCGTCACCGCCGAGAAGCCGCGCTCCAGAAGGCCCGACGACAGATGCCGTACCGCCTCGCGGGTGTTGCAGAACACGATCGCGCTCGGTGCATCATTGAAGCGCAGGACGTTGACGACGGCGTGTTCCAGCTCGTTCGGCGCGATCCGGATCGCCTTGTATTCGATGTCGGCATGGGCTTCGCTGCTGCGCGTCGCCTCGATGCGCAGGGCGTCGCGCTGGTAGCGCTTGGCCATGGACGAGATCAGCTTCGGCAGCGTCGCCGAGAACAGCAGCGTGCGGCGCTCGCGCGGGGTGGCCTCCAGCAGGAACTCCAGATCCTCGCGGAAGCCGAGATTGAGCATCTCGTCGGCTTCGTCGAGCACCAGCGCCTTCAGGCCGCCGATCTGCAGGGCGCCGCGTTCGAGATGATCGCGCAGGCGGCCGGGCGTGCCGACGACGATATGCGCGCCCTGGGCCAGCTTGCGCTTTTCGGCGCGCGGATCCATGCCGCCGACGCAGGTCACCATTTCGGCGCCGGTCTGGGCGTAGAGCCAGGCGAGTTCGGTCGTTACCTGCATGGCAAGTTCGCGCGTCGGCGCGACGATCAGCGCCATGGGCGCGCCGGCCGGGCCGAAGCGCTCGGCCTCGCCGAGCAGGGTGGGGGCGAGGGCGAGCCCGTAGGCAATGGTCTTGCCCGAACCGGTCTGGGCGGAGACGAGGAGGTCGCGGTCGGCCGCCTGCGGCTCCAGGACGGCGTCCTGGACGGGGGTCGGGTCGACGTAACCGCGCTCTGCGAGCGCGTGAGCGAGTGGCGTGCTCGTCGTGCGAAACGGCATCTGGTAATCCTTGGGTATCGGCAGTGGCGGCGGCAACGAGCACGCGCGCGAGTGGCGGCATTTCCGCCCAGCCGCGCCCCCTATTGCACAGGCAGGGCCGCGGCTCAACCGAAACGGCGCCTGACGGTGCTGTCCGGGCCGCCCGCGCCGGCAGTTTTTGCGCGGCGATCGCGGTCCCGATGGTGCATGCACTGTGCACTGCCGCAGCGGAATATCGTCATTCCGGGACAGCCCCCGCTTGCATCGCGCGTCATTGCCCACCATTCTGTGCCGGCGCGCGGGCGGTACGTCCGGCGCCGACTGGAAAAACAGGTAGTAAAATGGCTCAGACTGGTACGGTGAAGTTCTTCAACATGGACAAGGGCTTCGGCTTCATTAGTCCGGATGCGGGCGGAAGCGATGTGTTCGTGCACATCTCGTCCGTCGAGCGCTCCGGCATGACTTCCCTCACGGAGAATCAGAAGGTTTCCTTCGACACGGAACCCGATCCGCGCGGCAAGGGCCCCAAGGCGGTCAACATTCAGCCCGCATAATTCGGCCAGCAAGGACCGTTTCGTCCGCTCCCCGTCGGGCCCCGTCGCGAGACGGTTTCCGGCAGGCGCCGAAACGCCCGCTGATCGACCTGCCCGCAGACGGGCTCGATCGCTGCACCGGCCTGGCCGAAGCGATCGCCCGGATGCCCGCCGCGGGTGGCAGACACGACCGTGCCGGACCTTCCTGAGGCCCGGCACGGCAACGAGACCGATCGATGTTCGTCACGGCCGACACGCATTTCAACGATCCACGCGTCCTGCGGATCGACCGGCGCCCCTTTGCCGATCTTGCCGACCATGATGCCGCGCTGATCGATCGCTGGAACGCCGTCGTGGGGCCGGACGACATCGTCTGGCATCTCGGCGATTTCGCGCGCGGCGATGCCGCCGCCAAGGCCGCGCTTCTGTCCCGCCTCAATGGTCGCAAGCAGCTCGTCACCGGCAACAACGACGATGCCGACACGATCGCCGCGCCCGGCTGGGAAACCGTCCAGGCCTATCGCGAACTCACCATCGACGACCGCCGCGTCGTGCTGTGCCATTACGCCTTCCGGACGTGGAACGGCATGGGCAAGGGCGCCATCGACCTGCATGGCCATTCCCACGGACGGCTGAAGAAGATGACCCGTCAGTTCGATGTGGGCGTCGATGCCTGGGACTTCCGGCCGGTCACGCTGGACGAGATGCTGGCCTCGCGGCCGCAGCGCCGCAAGGCGACCGGTCCTGCCGACAAGACGTCTTCCAAAACCCAGGCGAGCCCCGCGAGGCCGTAGGCGTCAGTCCGCCAGCGGCAGCCGGATGGTCTGGTCGAGACCGCCGCCGGCGCGGTTGGCGACCACGATCGAGCCGCCGGTCTGATCGATGATCTCCTTGGCGATGGCCATGCCCAGACCGGCACCCGGCTTGAACTGGCGGCGGCCGAGATCGACCCGGAAGAACGGCTCGAAGGCGCGTCCGAGCAGCTCTTCGGGAATGCCCGGCCCGTCGTCGGCGAGGCTGACCACGGCGTCCTGCCCGTCGCGGGCCAGCGCAACCCGGGCGCCCCCGCCATGCACGGCGGCGTTGTCGCCGAGGTTGCGCAGCGCCCGCTTGACCGCCAGCGGCCGGGCCCGGATCGACAGCGCCGGCCCATCGAGACGGGGCGGCTCCACCGGCCGACCGATCTCGCGCAGCTCGGCGATGATCTCGGTGAGCAGGCGATCGAGCCGCACTTCTTCGAGCGAACCTGCATCCACTTCCTCGCGCACCAGCCGGATCGCGCTGTCGGCGATGCGGTCGAGCTCGGCCAGGTCCTTCAGCCAGACCTCCCGGTCCTCGTCGGGCAGGAACTCGGCGCGCAGCCGCATCCGCGTCATCGGCGTGCGCAGATCGTGGCCGGCGGCCGCGACGAGACGCATGCGGCTTTCCACCGCCTCGCGCACCCGTGTCGTCAGCCGGTTGAGCGCGGCGGCGGTGGCCCGTACTTCGGCCGGCCCATCCTCGGGAATATGGGCGGGCAGGCCGTCGCGGCCGACGGTGGAGACCGCCTGGTCGAGAATGCGCAAGGGGCGGGTCATCTTGGTGGCGACGAAGATCGAGACCGCGGCGGCGCCGACGACGACCAGCGTCATGTAGAAGACGAAGATCGGCCAGTTGCGGGGCGGAAACCCGGTATAGGGCAGATAGGCCCAGCGGCCCGGCGCAAACTCCAGCGCCAGTTGCCGGGTGCGCGCGGCCGGGTCGCCGACGACCCGTACCGGGATCGACAAGCCCTTGGCCGCCACGGCGCTGGCGATGCCGCGGGCGTCGCGCACCCGCATGTCGTCTTCGCGCACCGGCTCCGGACCGACCTCGATGCCGAGCCTGTCGGCGGCCGCCGGGTCCTCGACCAGCAGGGCGGCGACGATACGTACCTCCTCGGCGAAGACCTCGCGAAAACTGTCGCGGTCCGGCCGTTCCAGGACGACGATGGAGACCAGCGAGGCGACAGCCACGACCCCGACAATGGCGAGGACCAGGAGCAGCGCCAGGCGCGAGCGCAGCGATCTCATGGCTGGCCATCCCCGGTGCCCGTGGCGGCTTCGCTCCGCTCCACCCGGGCGGCGAACTGGTAGCCGCCATTGCGCACCGTCTTGAACAGCCGGAACACGCCGCCATCGTTGAACTTGCGCCGCAGTCGGCTCATCGTCACGTCGACCGAGCGGTCGAAGGGGTCGGCGGTGCGCCCGTGCAGGAGATCCATTAAAATGTCGCGGGACAGGACCCGGCCCGGCCGCTCCAGGAAGATCATCAGGAGATCGAACTCGGCCCCGGTCAGGACCACTTCGGCCCCGTTCGGGTCGGTGGCGAGGCGCCGCTCGGGATCGACGGTGAAGCCTTCGAAGGTGAAGCGCGTCGGTGCGGCCTCGCCCGGGGCGGCGTCTCCGCCGCCGCCACGGCGCAGCACGGCGCGGATGCGCGCGGCCAGTTCGCGCGGATTGAACGGCTTGCCCAGATAGTCGTCGGCGCCGATCTCCAGCCCGATGATCCGGTCGACGTCTTCCTTCAGCGCGGTCAGGAGGATGATGGCGATCTCCGGCCGCCGGTCCTTCAGGTCGCGGCAGATGTCGAGACCCGAGCCGTCGGGCAGCATCACGTCGAGCACGACGAGATCAATGCGGGCGTCGGCGATCTTCTGTTCGCAGGCCCGCCGGCTGGCGGCGATGGTGCAACGGAAGCCCTGGCTCTCCAGATATTTGCCGAGCAGGCGTCCGATCTCGGGGTCGTCGTCGACGACGAGGATGTGGGGCTGGCTCATGCGGGGCTCTCGAATGATGGCTCTCGCCCTTTTGTGACCGGGCTGCGCGCGGGACGCGAGACCATTCTTGTAACGGCGCGTTGCAGGAACCGCGGCCCGCAACATTGCGTAACAAGTTTCCGTGTCGGCGACACGCTTCGCAACATTCTGCCGCATCCTCGCAACATCGGCGCACTAGCTTCGGTTTCGGTAGTCACCAAGGGAAGGAAATCTCCATGACCTCCAAGCACAGCCAGACGAACACCCGCCGTTCGCACCGCCTTCTGGGTCTCGCCGGCGCCGCGCTCCTCGCCAGCGCCGCCGCCACCTCGGCCTTCGCCCAGACGACGCCGGCACCCGCCGCGCCGGCCGCAGCCACAGCCGCTTCCGAAAATGCCGGCCAGCGCGGCGACAACAAGCGGGTCGCCGAGCATCGGCGCGAGCGCGGCGGCAAGCATCATCGGGCCGGCCGTGGGGGCCGTGGCGGACATCACGCCATGCACCGCATGTTCACCCCGGCCAAGGTCGCCGGCGCGCTCGCCGCGATCGAGACCGGCATCGGCGTGCGGCCCGACCAGATGGAAAGCTGGCGCGCCTTCACTGCGGCGCTGGTGGACTTCGCCGACGCCTCGCAGCCGCCGCGCATGGGCCGGGGCAACGACCGTGGCGGCATGCGGATGATGCCGAATGACGACGCCGGCCCGGCCGATGCCGCCGATGACGAGGCCGCCGACGATCAGACCACGATCGATGCGGACGAGACGGAAGAGGCGGACACCATGGCCGAGGCCGATGCGCCCGAGGCCGGTGACGACGCGGCCGCGCGGGGCGACCGCGCCTTCCGGATGCTGGACCGCATGGCCGACCGCGCCATCGAGCGCGGCGACAAGGCCGAGACGCTGAAGAGCGCGCTGGCCGATCTGCAGACGACGCTGACGCCGGAGCAGGTCACCACGGCCCGCAAGATCGTGCGCTCGATGATGCGCGATGCCCGCATGGAAATGCGCGGTGGTCGCGGCGGCGAGCGCGGCGGACATCACGGCCGGATGGAGCGCGGCGGTGGCCGTGACCATGGCGAGATGCATCGCCGGCATCACGGCGGCGACAAGCGCGATGGCGGCGAACGCCGTCATGAGCGTCACCACGGCGGTGGCAAGCAGCGCCCCGACCGCGGCTGATCCTGTCATCTCCTGACGAACGACAGGCGGCCGGCCCTTCGGGGCCGGCCGTTTTCATGCGTGGTCTCAGCCGAGCGCGTCGGCGATGGCCTTGCCGCAATCGACCGTGCCGAGCGGGCCGCCGAGATCGCCGGTGCGCAGCTTGTCTTCCGCCAGCACGGTCTCGATCGCCCGAACGATCGCCGCACCGGCGTCCTTGTGGCCGAGATGGTCGAGCATCATCGCGCCGGCCCATATCTGGCCGACCGGATTGGCGACGCCCTTGCCGGCAATGTCCGGCGCCGAGCCGTGGACTGGCTCGAACAGCGAGGGGAAGTCGCGCTCGGGATTGATGTTGCCTGACGGCGCGATGCCGATCGTGCCGGTGCAGGCCGGGCCGAGATCGGAGAGGATGTCGCCGAACAGGTTCGAGGCGACGACGACGTCGAACCGGTCCGGATTCAGCACGAAATGGGCGGTCAGGATGTCGATATGGTACTTGTCCCAGGCGATGTCGGGATAGGATTTCGCCATCTCCTCCACCCGCTCGTCCCAATAGGGCATGCTGATCGAGATGCCGTTGGACTTGGTCGCCGAGGTCAGGTGCTTCTTCTCGCGGGTCTGGGCGAGATCGAAGGCGTAGCGCAGGATGCGGTCGACGCCGGTCCGCGTCATCACCGTCTCCTGCAGCACGAATTCGCGGTCGGTGCCCTCGAACATCCGGCCGCCGACCGAGGAATACTCACCCTCGGTGTTCTCGCGCACCACGAAGAAGTCGATGTCGCCCGGCTCGCGGCCGGCCAGCGGGCTCTTGACGCCGGGCATCAGCTTGACCGGGCGCAGATTGACGTACTGGTCGAACTCGCGGCGGAACTTCAGCAGCGAGCCCCAGAGCGAGATGTGGTCGGGCACGGTCTCCGGCCAGCCGACGGCGCCGAAATAGATCGCGTCATGGCCGCCGATCTGCGCCTTCCAGTCGCCCGGCATCATCTCGCCATGCTTGGCGAAATAGTCGCAGGAAGCGAAGTCGAATTCGTCGAACTCCAGCGCCAGGTCGAATTTCGCGGCAGTCGCTTCGAGGACCCGCAATCCTTCCGGAACGACTTCCTTGCCGATGCCGTCGCCGGCGATGACCGCGATCCTGAGCGCGTTGGATGACATGGAGACCTCGTTCTGGCTGCGATGGCCGGCGGCGCCGGCGAAGTGGAATGGGAGGGCCGCGCGCGACCCGCGAACGAGCTATAGCGGAAGTAAGCCCGTCATAGGAATGGCCGCGTGTCGCGAAACGCCGGTCGGTCCGCTGTCGTCGCGCGCAGGGCCTTCAGCCGCAGCGTCTCGGGAACCCAGTCGGCGCCGCGAAACCGCAGCGCCACATAGTCGAGCGCCGTGACCGCGGCGATTTTTGCCAGATCGAGCCGTTCGCCGGGCGCCGCGTCGATCCGGGCGTCGAGTTCGGCCAGCCCGTCCGCCATCGTGCGACGGCGCTTGCGGCCGATCGGGCTGGCGTCGAAGGTCGTGTCGGCGAAATCGCCGCTGACGATCTTGCGGCCGACCAGCGTCTGCACCGCGGCGTCGCAGACCCCCAGCGCCAGGCCGGCGATCGACAGGATCCGCGGAGCGTCGTTCCCGGGCGCCGGCGCCGCCCCCACGTTGTCGGCGTAGCGTGCGATCAGCAGGCATTCGGCAATCGCCGTGCCGTCGTTGAGGACGAGGCAGGGCACGCGGCCGGCGCTGTTGACGGCCAGCAGTGCCGGATCGTCGTTCCACTGGTCGGCGATCTGGACAGTCAGATCGGGCACCGCCGCGTCGATCAGCGCGGCATGGGCGATCCGGGCGAAGGGCGAGGTGTTGTTCTTCAGGAGCGTCGGCATGTCAGCGCTCGCGCTCGTAAGGGGCGGTTTCGCAAAGCCGGACGGTTTCCATCACAGCACCAGCTTCGGTTCGAGCCGGCCGCGCACCGGCAGATCGACGAGGAAGGTCTTGCCGGCATCGGGATCGGCGCGCCGTCCGGCCTCGTCGAGGCCCGTCCAGGCCGAGGTGACGATCATCCGGTCGGCATTCGGGCCGACGAAGGACGGGCAGGTGACCTGCCGCGCCCCGAGCGCGACGCTCCGGACGCGCACGCCGTCCGGCGAATAGGCGTCGAGCGTGCCACTGCCCCAGCGGGCATTCCAGAGCGTGCCGTCGGCGTCGCAGACCGAACCGTCGAGGCCGCCGTCGCCGCCGGAATGGTCGTGGAAGAGCACCGGGTCGGCGACCGGCAGGCCGCTGGCCGGATCGACCGCGACGCGCATCAGGCGGTTTGCCTGCGTGTCGACGAAATAGGCGATGGCGCCGTCGGGCGAAAAGCAGATCGAGTTCGGAATGCCGATCCCGGCATAGAGGCGTTTCAGCTCGCCGGCGCGATACCAGTAGATCGCCCCGGCCTGCGGCTCGGCGTGCTTGCCCATGGTGCCGATCCACAAGGCACCGGAGGGATGGACGCGGCCGTCATTGGAGCGGGTGACCGGGTTGTCGGCTTCCAGCGGTGTGTGCAGGGACAGGCGGCCGGTGGCGGTCTCCCGGATATACAGCCCGTCCTCGGCGGCGATCATCTGCCTCTCGCCGTCGATTACCTGCAGCGCGCTGGCCATCACCGGCAGCGGGTGCGCCGTCGCCTCGGCCGCATCGCCGCGCTTTTCCAGCAGCATCCGGCCCTCGATGTCGAACCAGAAGGCGGTGTCCGTCGCCGGATCGTAGGTCGGGCCTTCGCCGAGCCGGCAGGCGATGTTCGAATAGAGGCTGACGGATATGTCGGCGTCGCGCATGATGCTGGGTCCGGATTGTCCTCTTGGCGGCTCGGCAGCCGCAGCGCGGCGGACGCGCGCCGCCGCAAATCGGGGCCGAAGATGACTTGGCCGGCCGCCCCTGTCGAGCCTTGGCCTGCGAGGACGGTCAGCTTGCGGCGCGCAGGATCTCGAGGAGCTTGCGGCGGCCGTCCTGCGGGCTGCCATCATTGACGATGCGATGATGCGCCTCGGCGCCGGGCGGCACGCTCAGTTCCACCTGCCGGGCGATGCGGGCGGAAATCTCCTCCGGCGTTTCGCGGCCGCGCGCGGCGATGCGGGCGACGAGCACGGCGGGCGGCGCGGTGATCTCGACGATGGCGAGCCGTGCGAAGCGCTCTGCGGCCTGGGCGAGGACCCGGCGCGAGACATTGGCGACGACAGTGGTTCCGTCCGTCAGCGCGGTCTTCAGATACGCCGGCAAACCATAGGCGAGACCGTGCGCCCGCCACGACAGGCAGAACGCTCCCGACGCCTCCGCCGCGGCGAAGTCGGCAGGGCTCATCACGTCGTGATCCTCGATGGCCGCGATGGCGTCCCGGGTCACGATCCGCCGGGCAAAGACAATGCCCTGTGTCTTCGCCAGATCTTCCGCCGCCAGCGCCAGCAGCGTGTCCTTGCCGGCGCCGCTCGGGCCGACCACGGCGACGAACAGGCCGGGGCCGCTCGGGGCCGTTCCGCCTGCGCTGCGTGCGGGATCAGGCGACACGCCGGCCCTCCCGCCAGACCGCGCGCACCACCGGCGGATCGCCGGCGCTGGTGGAAACCCGCACCAGATCGCCGCGCAGCCCTTCGGCGATGGCGCCGCGATCCGCGAGGCCGACGGCGGCGGCGGGATTGGCGGTGACCAGCCGGATCGCCGCCGGAAGGTCGCATTCGCCGCTTTCGGCCAAAGCGAACACCGCCTGCAGCATGGAGAAGGGGACATAGTCCGAGGACAGGATATCCAGGGTGCCCCGGCGCAGGAGCTCGATCGCCGAGACGTTGCCGGAATGCGAGCCGCCGCGCACGATGTTGGGCGCGCCCATCAGGACGTGCAGCCCGGCATCGCGCGAAGCGGCGGCCGCCTCGACCGTCGTCGGGAACTCGGCGATGCGGGTGCCCAGCTCGATGGCTTCGGCGACATGGGCCGCGGTGGCGTCGTCATGGGAGGCGACAGCGATGCCGCGCTCCCGGCAGACCCCGGCGATGGCCCGCCGGGCGGGCGGCGCATGGCGCTCGGATTCGGCGAGCCGGCGGGCGCTGAAGGCGTCGAAATCGGCATCCGACAGGTTCAGCTTCTTCTGGAAATAGGCGCGATAGGCGTCCATGTCGGCGAACTGGCGCTGGCCGGGCGCATGATCCATCAGCGATACCAGCTTCAGCCGCGGATTGGCGGCGATCTTGTCGAAGCCCTCGACCACGTCCGCAGCCGAGACCTCGCAGCGCAGATGGATGTAATGGTCGGCCCGAACCCGCCCCTCGGTGACGGCGCGGTCGATGGTCCGGCCCATCTCCGCCATGTCGTCGGCGGTCAGCGTGCCGTTCTCCTCGGTGCCGACCCTGAGCGCGTCGAAGACGGTGGTGATGCCGGAGCCGGCGATCTGGTTGTCGTGCGCCTGGATGGCGGCCATCTTGTTCCACATCACCCGCGGCCGCGGATTGAAATGGCCCTCGATATGGTCGGTGTGCAGTTCGACGAGGCCGGGAATGAGGATGTCGCCGCCCATGTCCTCGCCGCTGGCCGGGCCTTCGTCGAAGCCGGCGATCACGCCGTCGCGCAGCACCACATGGCCGTCGATCACCGCCTCCGGCGTGACGATGCGGGCATTGGTGAGGATGGTCTCGTCGGGCATGTCAGGCTTCTTCCGAAGGGCGGCGGAACGGATGGACCGAATGGACGCGGAACGGTGCGCCCGGCTCCGGCTCTATGAAGAGAGCCAGATGGTCGATGGCAAGCGGGGCGCCATCGAATGGGGCGAATCTGTCGCGCAGCCGCGCTTCGACGGGCTTGCGCTCGGCGGCCGGAACCTTGCCGGTCAGGGTCATGTGGAAGCGGAATTCCTCGAAGACGTGAGGATAGCCCCATTTCTCCAGATAGTCGCGCTGGCGTTCGGTCAGCTTGTGCGGCTTGCGGCGCGCGATCTCCTCGGCCGTGGCGGGGGCGCGCAGCGGCTCGAAGCTGCGGACGACGGCCGATTCCAGTTCGCCGAGGGCCGGCGGCGCGCTCTCGGGCACCAGCGCGAAGAACGGTCCGAGCCTCGCCAGCACAAGCTCTGCGATCCGCACCGGGTCGCGCGAGGCGCAGAAGGCCGCCAGCCGCGCATCTACCTCGGACAGATCGACGCCCTCGGCGAGCCGGAACGGCGCGCGCATGGTCGCATGAAAGCCGTAGCGCGCCGGTGATGCGACGAGCGGATCGACGGCCGGATCGGAGTCTCGGGTCGGCTCGCCGTCGAAGGCGCTGCGACCCAGCCATTCGGCGGCGGTGCGGGTCAGCGGCGCGCCGGCGGGGGGCGTGAAATAGATCGCGGCGCGCATGGTCAGGGTCCTGGGACTGGAGGGCAGCGGAAGGGCATGTCAGTCGGCGACGCTCGCGCTCGGCTTGGTCGCGGGAGAGGGTGGGTCCGCGGGGGATATAAGCGGCATTTCGATCCGGCCACCCTGCGGAGGTGTCGCACGGCACCCGAAGGTTGCCGCGACAGCGGGGACCGGCGCGGATCGCGACCGCTTCTAGCGCCCGCGCCTGTCCGCTTGATGACACCGGCAAGCCCTGTGCGCCAGTGGCCCTGGCGATGCATGCGACACGCAACTGTCATGGGCCGGTGCTACCGGACTGGCGCTTCCCCGCAACGGAGGCGCAATCCGGTTTTTCGCCCGCGCCGTCAATGGCCGCGGCTCCCCAGAGGGTGACCCATGAAGATTTCCCGCATGTCCACGACGGCACTGGCGACGGTCCTGTCGCTGTCCACCAGCCTCGCCTTCGCCCAGTCCGGCGAGATGTCGATGGACGATCTCGTGGCCGCCGCCAAGAAGGAAGGCCAGCTGACCACGATCGCGCTGCCGCACGACTGGTGCAATTACGGCGAGATGATCGAGGGCTTCAAGGCCAAGTACGGCATCGAGATCAACGAGCTGAACCCGAATGCGGGCTCGGGCGACGAGATCGAGGCGATCAAGGCCAACAAGGGCAACACCGGCCCGCAGGCACCCGACGTCATCGATGTCGGCCTGTCATTCGGCCCGTCTGCCAAGGCCGAAGACCTGCTGATGCCCTACAAGGTCGCGACCTGGGACGAGATTCCGGACGACGCCAAGGATGCCGACGGTTATTGGTACGGCGATTATTACGGCGTGCTGGCCTTCGGCATCAACAAAGACGTCATCGACACCGCGCCGCAGAGCTTCGAGGATCTCCTCAAGTCCGACTACGCCAATTCGGTCGCCCTTGCCGGTGATCCGCGCAGCGCCAACAACGCCATCATGTCGCTCTATGCAGCCGGCATCGCCCGGGGCGGCAAGACCGGCATGGAGGCCGCGACGGCCGGTCTCGAGTTCTTCAAGGAACTCAACGAAGCCGGTAATTTCGTGACCGTCGACGCCGAGGCGGCTCCGATCGCCCAGGGCACCACGCCGGTCGCCATGAACTGGGACTACAACCTCCTGTCGATGCGCGACAATCTCAACGGCAACCCGCCGATCGAGGTCGTGGTGCCGTCCGACGGCGTCGTCGCCGGCGTCTACGTCCAGGCAATCAGCGCCTACGCGCCGCATCCGAACGCCGCCAAGCTCTGGATGGAGTATCTGTATTCCGACGAGGGCCAGCTGACCTGGCTGAAGGGCTACTGCCACCCGATCCGCTTCAACGCCATGTCGAAGGCCGGCAAGATCCCGCAGGACCTGCTCGACAAGCTGCCGCCGGCCGAAGCCTACGAGAAGGCCGTGTTCCCGACCCTCGACGATCAGAACGCCGCCAAGGCCGAGATCGCCGCCAAGTGGGACAGCGTCGTCGGCGCCACCGTCCAGTAACAACACAGCGATTTCGGAAGGGGCGGCCCGTTTGCCGCCCCTTCCGTCCGGATTTGTCAGCAGCGGGGGATCATGGGCGCAGCCATCGACGCAGCCACGGCTGGGGCCGCCCACGGCAGAACGGGCGCGGCGCCGTCGCGCCGGCCATCGCGTTCCTTTGCCTGGCTGGGCCTCGCGCCCTTCTTCGGCTTCGCCATCCTGTTCCTGATCGGGCCGACGCTCTACCTCGTCGCCGGCGCCTTCCAGGATCGCAGCGGCGCCTTCACCTTCGACAACATTCTCGGCCTGTTCACGCCCCAGATCATGGCGGCCTATGCCATCTCGATCCAGGTCAGCCTCGCCTCGGCGGCGCTGGGCGCGCTGATCGGCTTCTTCCTCGCCCACGCCATCGTCCACGGCCGGCTGCCGGCCTGGATTCGGCCCACCGTGGTCACCTTCTCCGGCGTCGCCTCGAACTTCGCCGGCATTCCGCTGGCTTTCGCCTTCCTGGCCACCCTCGGCAGGCTCGGTCTGGTGACGCTGTTCCTGAAGGAGGCGGCAGGCGTCAACATCTACGCTCTCGGCTTCAACCTCCTGTCCTTCTGGGGCCTGACGATCACCTATCTCTACTTCCAGATCCCGCTGATGGTGCTCATCGTCACGCCGGCCCTCGACGGGCTGAAGGGCGAATGGCGCGAGGCCGCGTCGATCCTCGGCGCAACCCGCTGGCAATATTGGCGGATGGTGGCGCTGCCGGTGCTGGCGCCGTCGATCCTCGGCTGCTTCCTCCTGCTCTTCGCCAATTCCTTCGGCGCCATCGCCACCGCCTATGCGCTGACCGGATCGTCGCTGAACATCGTGCCGATCCTGCTCTATGCGCAGATCCGCGGCGACGTTCTCTACAATCCCAATCTCGGCTACGCGCTGGCCTTCGGCATGATCGTCATCACCGGCTGCTCCAACCTTCTCTATCTGTGGCTGCGCACGCGCGCCGAACGGTGGCAGCGATGAACGCCTCGCGCAGCGGTCCGGCCGTGATCGTCTTCCTCGGCGCCCTCTATTTCGTCCTGCCGCTGGTCGCGACCTTCGAGTTCTCGCTGTCGATGCTGCGCGGCATCAGGAGCTTCGAGGCCTACCGCGTGGTCTTCGCCGACCCGCAGTTCCGCACGACCTTCGGCTTCTCCGTCATCGCGGCCCTGGCGACCATCGTGCTCGGCGCGCTGCTCGTCGTGCCAACGGCCTACTGGGTCCGCCTGCGCTTTGCGAAGCTGCGGCCGCTGGTCGAGTTCATCACCCTGCTGCCGCTGGTGATCCCGCCCATCGTCCTCGTCTTCGGCTATATCCGGCTCTACAATTCCTCGTCCTGGCTGCCCTTCACCAACAGTGCGGGCGGAACCAATCTCCTCCTGGTCTTCGGCTATGTGGTCCTGTCGCTGCCCTACATGTTCCGGGCCGTGGACACCGGCATGGCGGCGATCGACATCCGCACCCTGACCGAGGCGGCCGAAAGCCTCGGGGCGAAGCGCGCGACGATCCTGTTCCGAGTGATCCTGCCCAATGTGCGGGCCGCGGTCCTGTCCGGCGCCTTCCTGACCTTCGCCATCGTCATCGGGGAGTTCGTGCTGGCGAGCCTTCTCAACCGCCCGGGCTTCGGCCCCTATCTCGCCCTGATCGGCGCCAACCGGGCCTACGAGCCGGCGGCGCTGGCGATGATCGCCTTCGCCATCACCTGGGCCTGCATGGGTCTCCTGCAGCTCTTCGCCAACCGCGCGCCGGGGCGGCGGCGATCCGGGCGTTCCCTGTTCAAGCTTGCAAGGCGTGCCGCGCGATGAGCTTTCTGGAAATTCACGGCGTGTCGAAGAGCTTCGGGCCGAGCACCGTCGTGCGCGACTTCTCCCTCGAGGTGGCGAAGGGCGAGTTCGTGTCCTTCCTCGGCCCGTCCGGCTGCGGCAAGACGACGATGCTGCGCATGATCGCCGGCTTCGAGACACCCTCGGCGGGGCGCATCGTCATCGACAGCGAGGACGTGACCGCGTTGGCGCCGAACCGGCGGCGGATCGGCATGGTGTTCCAGGCCTACGCGCTGTTCCCCAACCTGTCGGTGGCCGACAATGTCGCCTTCGGCCTGAAGGTCGCCGGTCGGTCGAAGCAGCAGATCTCGGCCCGCGTCGAGGAAATGCTCACGCTGATCGGCCTGCCGCATCTTGGCGACCGCTACCCCTACCAGCTCTCTGGCGGCCAGCAGCAGCGTGTGGCGCTGGCCCGCGCGCTCGCGCCGAGCCCGCGGGTGCTGCTGCTCGACGAGCCCCTGTCTGCCCTCGACGCCAAGATCCGCCTGTCGCTGCGCGAGGAGATCCGCGCGCTGCAACGCGAACTCGGTATCACCACGATCTTCGTCACCCACGACCAGGAGGAGGCGCTGTCCATGTCCGACCGCATCGTGGTGATGAGCGAAGGCCGGATCGAACAGTGCGACGCGCCTTTCGCCATCTACAACCGGCCACAAAGCCGCTTCGTCGCGGGGTTCGTCGGCACGCTGAGCCGGGTCGAGGGGATCGTCGCGGCGGACGGATCGGTCATGGTCGAGGGCTGCCCGATCATCCTCGCCGAACCACTTCCCGGCGCTGCGGGTATGCCGGTGACCCTGGCGCTCCGCCCCGAGGCGATGCGACTGGAGGCGTCGCCGGATCGGACCAACCGGCTCGTCGGCGTGGTCGAGGACGCGCATTTCCTCGGCTCGGTGGTGCGGCTGAAGCTGAATGTCGCCGACGGCACGGTCCTCGCCGACACCTTCAACCGACCGACGACGCCGCCGCCGGCGCGCGGCGCGCGGGTCGATCTGCACTTCTCACCGGCCGACGTCTTCGCGCTCCAGGCGGACGACGCGCCGTCGGCAAAGGCAGCCGAGCCCGCCTGAGCAGGATGACCGCACCGATCAGCGGAAGACAACGGTGCGGTGGTCGTTGATCATCACCCGGCGTTCCAGATGCATCTTCACAGCCCGGGCCAGCACCCGGCTTTCCACGTCGCGGCCGACGGCGACGAAGTCGTCGGGCGACATGGCGTGGCTGACCCGCTCGGTCTCCTGCTCGATGATCGGGCCCTCGTCGAGATCGGCGGTGACGTAGTGGGCGGTGGCGCCGATCAGCTTGACGCCCCGCTCATGGGCCTGGTGGTAGGGCTTGGCGCCCTTGAAGCTGGGCAGAAAGGAATGGTGGATGTTGATCACCTTCCCCGACAGCCGCCGCGAGAGATTGTCCGACAAAACCTGCATGTAGCGGGCGAGGACGACGAGGTCGGCATCGCTGTCGCGCACCAGCTTCAGGACCCGTTCCTCCTGTTCGGCCTTGGTCTCGCGCGTCACCGGCCAATGGTGGAACGGCACGCCCTCGTGGTCGGCCGTGCGGCGCGAATCCTCGTGGTTGGAGACGATGGCGACGACTTCCGCCCGCAGCCAGCCGACCCTGATCTGGTAGAGCAGGTGCAGCAGCGCGTGGTCGAATTTCGAGACCATCAGGATGATCTTCGGCACCCGTGCCTCGTCGGTGATGGCGAGCTTCATGTCGAACCGCGCGGCCACCGGCGCGAGCTGGCGCTCAAGGGCGTCGCGGCTGGCGCTCGCCGGCGCCGTGAAGGCGATCCGCAGGAAGAACCGGCCCGTCTGGCGATCCCAGAACTGGGCGCTTTCGGCGATGTTGGCGCCGGCATCGGCCAGTTCGGTCGTCACCGCGGCGACGATGCCCGGCTGGTCGCTGCAGGACAGGGTGAGGATGAAGGCGTGTTCGGTCATGGCGGGTCCGGGATGGATGGGCGACGGGAAGACGTTCGGGACGGGGCACGGCGGGGATGACGGGCGGGCGACCGGGCGCCGCCGTCGGTCTGCGACCTGTCGGCCCTTCTAGACCGCCGCAACATGGGAACGCCACTGCCGCCTTGCACCCCCGGCGCGGCGCCGCGACACGGACGGCGTGTCTTCTGCCACCCCGGGGAGGTGTGGTCGCGAAAGCACAACCAGCGTTAAGCGATCATGAAGGCGGGACTGTTATTTGACAGGGCCGTGCCGGGACGACTTAGCTTTCGGCCATCCGATCCAGACGAGATGATCTTGACCCAGCGCCTGTCGTTCCGGCTTCGCCCGCTCGCATCCCTCAAGGCCGCGCTTGCCGCGCTCCTGGCGCTGACGCTCGTCGCCTGCCAGTCGACCGAGCTGACGACCGCCGGGCTCTTGCCCTATGCCCGGGTCGGCGCGGCCACGGCGTCGCCGGGTATCGCGGAAGTGCGCGGGGAATCGACGCTGGTGCTAGATTTTGCCAGCGGCCGCACGCTCTACGAGGATGCGGCCGACGGCCTGCGTTATCCCGCCTCGCTCACCAAGATGATGACGCTGTATCTCCTGTTCGAGACCATCGAGGCCGGTCGGCTGTCGATGAGCAGCGAGTTGCGGGTCAGCGAGAACGCCGCGTCGCAGCCGCCCTCCAAGCTCGGCCTCAAGGCCGGCGAAACGATCCGGGTCGCCGACGCCGCCCAGGCGATCGCGGTGAAATCGGCCAATGACGTCGCCACGGTGATCGCGGAGAACCTCGGTGGCAGCGAGGCCAATTTCGCCAATGCCATGACCGCCAAGGCCCGCGCGCTCGGCATGAGCCGGACGCGCTTCGTCAATGCCTCCGGCCTGCCGGACGAGGGTCAGATCTCGACGGCCCGCGACATGGCGACCCTCGGCCGGGCCCTGCTGAACCGCTTTCCGGCCTATGCCTCGCTCTTCACCCGGACTGGCTTCGACTATAATGGCCGCCGCTACAACGCCACCAACAAGCTGCTCGGCAGCGTTGAGGGCGTCGATGGCCTGAAGACCGGCTATATCCGCGACGCCGGCTTCCATCTGGCCGCCACCGCCACCCGCCGGGGCCGGCGGATCATCGTCGTGGTGATGGGCGGCCGCACCGGGCGCGAGCGCAATGCCAGGGTCGAGGCGCTGATCGACCAGTATCTCGGCCCCGCATCCGGCGCCATGGCCGGGCTGCCGGGTCTCTCCCTGACCCGCTAGTCGCGTCGGGCGCTGTTGCGGGCGGCATCGCCAGCCTTGTGGCCGGCGGATGCGGCGATGGCGTTGTAGCCGTCGACGAAGCGGCGGTCGTTCCAGTTCTTCCAGCGCCAGACCCAGCGCCCTTCCAGCGACAGGCCCCATTTGTCGGCGACCGCCCGGCCGTCGGCAGTGGAGAGCAGCGTCAGCCAGTGCTTCTGGGGCCGGTAGGCTTGCAGCGCGTCGCCGTCGATCGCGCGGCGCAAATTCTCTGCCAGCACCGGGCCTTGCCTGACGGCGAAGACACCGGCCTTGGGCCGGGGATCGGGCAGCGCGGCGATGTCGCCGGCGGCGAAGATCTCCGGATGCGAGAGCGTTCGCAGGCAGGCATCCACCCGCACGAAGCCCTGTTCGTCCAAGGCAAGGCCCGTCTCCCGTAGCCAGGGCGCGGCAGCGCTGCTGGTAGCCCAGAGCAGCATGTCCGCGGCAACCGTACGGCCGTCCGCTGCCCGTACCATACCGCGCTCGAAGCCGGTGACGTCGAAGCCTGTCCGCAGGTCGATCCCCCGGCGCGCGAGCGTGGCGGCGATGCGGCGCTGGGTGCGCCGGCTGCGTTCGGGAAGAATCGTGCCGGCGCGGCCGAGCAATCGGATCGAGACCTTCGCCGCGCCGCGTTCCTTGTCCTGCGAGGCGACGCCCGACAGGCGACGTTCCAGCGCCAGGGCCAGTTCGACCCCGGCCGGCCCGGTGCCGATCACGGCGATGCGAACGGGGTCCGGGTTTGCGGCCAGCTCTGCCGACAGATTCTCCAGCCGCTCGACGAACCCGCCGATCGGCTTGACCGGAATGCCCGGCATGCCGGCGGGCCGGCTCGGCGCGGAACCGATGTCGATCGACAGGAGGTCGTAGGCAAGCGGCGGCCGGCCGGCGATGCTGAGGGTCCGGCCGGTGGTGTCGAGGCCCGTCGCGTCGCCGGTCACCAGCGTCGCGCCGGCAAAGCGGGCAAGCCCGCCCGCGTCGATATGCAGGTCGGCATGGGTGTATTGCCCGGACACGAAGCCCGGCAGCATCCCGGAATAGGGCGTGGCGACGTCTCGCGTGACCAGCGTCAGGTCGACATCGGGATGCGGCCGCTCGCCGAACGCTTTCAGGACTGCCACATGGGAATGGCCGGCGCCCAGAAGCACCAGATGCTTGCGTCGGCGGCTGTGGGTCTCGGGCAGGGGCTTGGCTCCGTTCGCAAGGGCGGCAGCGCCGCCGCCCGGTCCTGATCTGTCGCCAAGCATCCCCTTGGCCGCAGGGCAATCCCGCCGCGATCACGAACACGCCAGCGCGCCCCTATCCTGTGGTCCGGCGGCACGCGATCGGGCGGGGCGGTAGACTGCCGGGGGCTCGCCCGACTATGTCAGCATGACCGATGATGATGTCACGCGCCGCCGTGCGGGAATCGACCAAGAGGGGAAGACGACGATGGGTAACGAGGACAACACCGCCGCAGGCGCAACAGGCGGGTCGATGCGCGTCGCCGTGGTCGGCCTGGGCTCGATGGGCATGGGCGCGGCGACCTCCTGCGTCGCGGCGGGCCTGACCACCTACGGCATCGACCCGCGCGACACGGCCTGCGAGGCCTTCGTCAAGGCTGGCGGAGCCGGTGCGGCCAGCGACGGGCGCGACTTCGCCGGCGATCTCGATGCCGTTATCCTGCTCACCGTCAACGCCGCCCAGTGCCGCGACGCGCTGTTCGGCGAGAAGGGCCTCGCCGCGCATCTGAAGGCCGGAACGCCGGTCATGGTCTCCGCCACGATCTCGGTCGCCGACGCCAAGGCCATCGCCGCCGAACTGGAGGCCGCCGGCCTGACCATGCTCGACGCGCCGGTCTCGGGCGGCGCCGCCAAGGCGGCCTCGGGCGAGATGACGGTCATGGCCGCCGGTCCGGCTGCCGTCTTCGACCAGCTCCAGCCGGTGCTCGATGCGGTGGCCGGCAAGGTCTACCGGATTTCCGAGAAGATCGGTGACGGCGCCACGGTGAAGATCATCCACCAGCTTCTGGCCGGCGTGCACATCGCCGCCGGCGCCGAGGCGATGGCCCTGGCCGCCAAGGCGAATATCCCGCTCGAGACCATGTACGACGTCGTCACCAACGCGGCCGGCAATTCCTGGATGTTCGAGAACCGGATGCGCCACGTGGTCGATGGCGACTACACCCCGACCTCGATGGTCGACATCTTCGTCAAGGATCTCGGCCTCGTCACCGAGACCGGCCTGGCGATGAAGTTCCCGCTGCCGCTGGCCACCACCGCCTATTCGATGTTCGCCACGGCCAGCAACGCCGGCTACGGCCAGTGGGACGACAGCGCGGTCATCAAGGTGTTCCCGGGCATCGACCTGCCGGATTCCGGCAAGCACTGACCGACGGGCAGGGCGGCACACGGCGTGCCGCCCGTTCCTTGGCGCGGGATCAGATCGGGAAGGTCAGGGAGATGGCGAGCCCGTCGCTGCCATCGACGTCGATCGTGCCGTTGAGCTTGCGCACGCAGCCCTCGACGATCCGCCAGCCAAGCGACTTGGAATTGCGCAGCACCGTCTCGGCATCGGCCAGTCCCTCGCCGTCGTCGGCAATCCGCAGATGCAGCGTGCCGTCCGACTGATGCGCCTCGATGGTGACGCGCCCCTTGGTCTGGCCTGCCTGCATGGCGTGCTTGGTGACGTTGGTGACCAGCTCGTTGACGATGAGGGCGAGCTCGGTGGCCGTGTCGAAGGCGACCGGCACGGCATCGACCTTACAGGTGATGGTGAGCTGGTGATCGCCCATCGCTGATGCCAGCCGGTCGGTCAGGCTTTCCAGATGCTGCTGCAGATCGACCTGGGTGACGTCCTCGGCCCGGTGCAGGAAATTGTGGGCGTTGGCGAAGGCCTGGATGCGGTTGGTCAGCACCGACAGCGCGTCCTGCGTTTCCTCGGTGGTCGCCTGTCGCGCCTGCATGATCGCCAGTGACTGGATGATGGCGAGATTGTTCTTGGTGCGGTGATGCAGTTCGCGCAGCAGGAACTGCTGCTCGGCCAGAGAATCGCGCAGCGCGCGGTTCTGCTCGGCCAGTTCCTCCATCGGCGACCCGTGGCTCGCCTCCACCAGCGCCGAGGCGGTGGCCACCGCCAGTTCCTCGGGCCGCTTCGTCGTGGCGAGCTGCAGCCCCAGCGTGATGACGGTGCCGCCCGAGCCCGTCTTCAGGTCGAAATCGTCGACGAGCTTCTGCGAGCCGCTCAGGCCGAGGCCGAGGCCCGTATGGGACTGGTGGCGGCCGCGCAGCATGGTCTCGACCGCGGCGATGCCGCCGCCCTTGTCCTGCACCCGCGCCATCAGCCGCGTGATCTTGGCGCTGCGGTCGAAGGCGAATTCGGTGACGCCGCCCTTGGCGTATTGCAGGGCGTTGCGGGAAATCTCGGAGACGGCGGTGGCGAAGCGGATCTGGTCGCGGGCCGGCGCCCCGGCGACCTTGGCGATCAGCCGGGCGGTGCGGCGGGTATGCGAGACATCCGCATCCTGCTCGAGATTGATCGAGGTGACGACGGCTTTCATTGGCGGGCCCGCGCGATGACGACACCGCTGTCGTCGCTCCCGCGCCGGCGCCGCTTGTAGAGCGTTGCCGCGATGGTCAGGACGTCGCGGAAGAACAGGGCGGACGGTTCGGGGAAGCGCTCGCCGCCCTTCAGGCCGTCGGTGGTGAGGAGCAGCATGGCGCCCTTTCCCCATGCATGTTCGGTGACCCGGGGCCGGCGGGTCGAGGCGCCGACGATACCGGGCGAGGAGGGGATGCCGTGGCGGCTGCCGTCGGCCGAGATGATCTCGCCCTTGATGTTGCCGAGGCCGAGGGCCCGCAGCCTGTCGCCGCCATGGGGCAGTTCGACGATCAGCGACGCCGCCCCGCGGCTGCCGGCCATGGCGTCGGCGACGAAGATCTCGGTGTCTTCCAGTGACTTGCCTTTGGCGGCGAGAAACGCGGCCAGGCCGGTCTCGGCGTCCTTGGCGGCGGTCGGTCCGTGACCGAGCACGTCCATCAGCATGATCATCGTGGCGCTGCCATCCTTGCGGATGCCGTAGATGTCGCCGCCGGCGTCGAAGCCGGGCTTGGGTACGATCAGGCCGGCGGTTTCCATCGGCCCCCTGGCCGGGCGGCCGGTCTTGCCGATGCTGACCGTCAGGGTGGTGCCGCGGCTGTCGCTGTAGATGTCGAGGCCATCCGACATGCGGGCGATGGCGCCCAGCCCGCTGCCGAGGCTGCGCTCGCCTTCCTCGGCCGTGGTGAAGCCGTCGGCCATGGCCGCTTCGACATTCGGCAGGCCCGGGCCGTCGTCGAGGGCGATGACATCCATGCCGGCCGTGGTCTTGCCCTGGTGCGGGCACAGGAGGATCTCGCCGCCGGTGGCATGGCGCAGGAGATTGGTGCCCGCTTCGGTCACGACCAGCGCCAGCCGGTCGCGATCGTCCTCCGATAGTCCAATTGTCTCGGCTTCCTGCAGGGCTCGTCTGCGCGCGGCGCCGATCTGACTGGTTTCCAGGATCGGCAGTGAGATCATCGACACGCGCACTCCAATATGACGGTCGTGCCCGTATCGGACGACGACGTGATCTTGAACCGGTCGACCAGGCGCCGTGCTCCGCTGAGGCCCAGGCCGAGGCCCTTGCCGGTGCTGAAGCCGTCTTTCAAAGCTTGATTGACGTCGGCGATGCCGGGCCCCCTGTCCGTGCACTCCGCAACGACGCGGCGCTGCGAGCCGTTCCCCACGATCTCGAAAGAGATTCTGCCGCCATGACCGTAGACGATCGCATTGCGCGCGATCTCCGACACCGCGGTGACGAATTTCGTCCTCTTGATCGCGCTCGCACCGATCGACGTCATCGCCTGCATCGCGGCCTGGCGCGCGTAGGCGACGTCGCTCGGGCGCGACAGCGTGACGGTCAGATCGCTCTCAGCCAAGAAACGGCGCCTAGTTCCGCTCGCCCAGGATCAGGTTGATCGCCCGATCGGCGTTCAGCGCGGTCTCGACGCCCTCGAGCGTCATGCCCAGCTCGACCAGCGTCATGGCGACCGCCGGACGCATGCCGACGACGACGGTGCGGGCGTTCATCATCCGCGCCATCTGCGCCATGGCGCCCAGCATCCGGCCGGCAAAGGTGTCGACGATCTCCAGGCTGCCGATGTCGATGATCACGCCGACGGCGTTCTTGCGGGACACCTCCTCGACCAGCTGGTCCTGCAGGGCCAGGATGTCGTGATCGTCCAGATCATCGCGGATCGCCACGATGACGCAGCCGGTGATCGTGACGATCGGGGTGGTTCCAACCGAGGCTTCCACCCGTCACTGCTCCTTGGGGGAGACGCCGATCCGCTCGAAGGCGTAGGCGAGTCCGCTCTGCAGATCGACCCGGGTGGTGATGTTGGGCAGCTCGACGCCGAGATTGACGACCGTCTGGGCGATCTTCGGGCGAATGCCGCAGATCACGCAATGGGCACCCATCAGGCGGACGGCCGCGGCGGTCTTCAGAAGATGCTGGGCGACCAGCGTGTCGACGGTGGACACGCCCGTGATGTCGATGATCGCGACCTCGGCTTCCCACTGGACGATGGCGTCGAGGAGGTTCTCCATCACCGTCTGGGCGCGGAAGGAATCCAGCGTGCCGATCAGCGGCACCGTGACGATGCGGTCCCAGATCTTGACGACCGGCGCGGAAACCTCGGTCATCTCCTCGCGCTGGCGCTCGATGACGGCTTCGCGCTTCGACACCAGCGACTCGATCGCCTGCAGCACGATCTGGTCGACCATGCGGGTGGTGTTCCAGAGCTCGGCGCTCATCTGCTTCGGCTTTTCGGCCAGATCGGCGGCCAGATGGTCGAACAGCGGCTGCTTCAGGGAGGCGATGAACCAGCCCATCTCCGAGGGCGTCACGCCGCGCTGGGTGCGGCTCTCGGTGATCTCCTCGATCGCGTCGCGGACCGGGTCCCAGCCCGGATTGGCGAAGTCGAAGCTGGCGTCGGTGGCCGCCGTCTGGCTGGACCGTGCCAGCGCGGTCAGGAGGTCCCGGCTCTGGCGCTCGGTCTCTTTCGCCGAGACCAGGTCCGTCCGCTTGACGCCTTCCTTGGCCTGGGCCTTCATCCAGGCGGAGAGGATCTTCTCGAATTCGTCCTGCAGAAGAGAGGCCGTCGTCGTCGTTTCGCTCGCCATTTCGTGCCTTGCCTGTCCTGATATGTCCCTGACCGTCTATGGCCCGTCGCGACGCCGCATGCAACGCGGCAGCCGGAAATGCAGCCGCAACAACCCTTTGGGCCGTCGGCGGACAGGTGGCAGGCACGAGTTTTCGAGCTGTCGGGCAGGGATGCGACGGCGTTGCGCGGCGGGCGGGACCTGTCGGCCCCGCCCGCGATACACCGATCGGCGTCAGACGGACTTGGTGGCGCCGCCGTCGCAGCGGATCACCGAGCCGGTGACGTAGCTGGCCTTGCCGGAGACGAGGAACGCCGCCACCGCGGCGAATTCCGCCACGTCGCCATAGCGCTTGGCCGGAATGGCGAGGCGCGAGGCCTCGCGCACGTCCTCGACCGCCTTGCCGGACTTGGAGGCATTGGCGTTGTCGAGTTCGTCGACGCGCTCGGTGTGGATGCGGCCCGGCAGCAGCATGTTCACGCAGACGCCGTCGCCGGCGACCTCGTTCGACAGCGACTTCGACCAGCCCACCAGCGCCGAACGCAGGGTGTTGGACAGGGCGAGGTTCGGGATCGGTTGGATGACGCCCGAGGAGGCGATGGTCAGGATCCGGCCCCAGCCCGCCTCGCGCATGCCCGGAAGCACGCGGTTGGTCAGGTCGATGACCCGCTGCACCATCATCTGGAACTGCTTCTCGAGCACGGCGACATCCATGCCGACGGCGCCGCCCGGAGGCGGACCACCGGTGTTGTTGACCAGGATGTCGATGCCGCCGAGCTTGTCGAGGGCGGCCTGATGCAGCGTCTCGACGAAGCTCGCATCGGCGAGGTCGGCGGCGATGTAGTCGGCCTTGCCGGCGCCGCGGGCGTTGATCGCCTCGCAATTGGCCGCCAGCTTGTCGGCGCTGCGCCCGCACAGGAGGACGTTGGCGCCTTCGGCCGCCAGCGCCTCGGCGATGCCGAGGCCGAGGCCGCGCGATGAGGCGAGAACGAGGGCGCGCTTGCCGTTGAGATCAAGATCCATGGCCGAGCCTTTCCAGTTTGATTTCGGTGCGTTTCATCAGCCGGTCGATATCGGTGTGATCGGCAGGTGAGAGTTTGGGTCCCGGCGCGCGCACGCGGGCCGAGGCGATGGCGCCGCGGCGACGCAGCACTTCCTTGCGGGCGGCGAGGCCGAAGACCAGCTGCTGCTCGTAGCGCAGGATCGGCAGATAGGCGTCGAACAGGTCCTCGGCGCCGTCCACGTCGCCGGCATGGTGGCGTCGCACCACCTCGACGAGCATCTCCGGATAGGCAAAGCCGGTCATCGCGCCGTCGGCGCCGCGCTGCAGCTCCTGCGGCAAATAGAGCCCGCCATTGCCGCACAGGATCGACATGCGCGGCGTGTCGGCGGTGCCGGACTTGGTGCGCACCGCGGTGATCTTGGCGAGGCCGGGCGAATCCTCATGCTTGAGCATGACGATCTGCTTGTGGTTGCGGGTCAGGGTCAGGATCGTCGCCGAGGAGACCGGCACGCCGGTGGTCTGCGGGAAGTCCTGGAAGCAGATCGGCACGTCGGGGCCGAGCGCCTCGCAGACCTGTCCGAAATAATTGATGATCCGGTCCTCGACCGCCGGTCCCGGCGTCGGGGCGATCATCACGCCGGCCGCGCCCATTTCCATGACGGAATCGACCGAGCGCTTCATGTTGTCGATGCCGGCACCCGAAGCGCCGACGATCACCGGGATGCGGCCGTCGATCCGGTCGAGCACGCGCTTGGCAAAGGTGCGGGATTCCTCGGGGGTGAGCTTGTTCGACTCGCCCATGATCCCGAGGATCGTCATGCCGTTGACGCCGCTGTCGAGATAGAAGTCGACCAGCGTGTCGGTGCTGGCGAGATCGAGCGCGCCGTCGTCGGTGAAGGGCGTTGCGGCGATGATGAAGACGCCGCGACTGTCGCGGTCGATCATTGTGGCTGGCACGGCGATGATTCTCCCTGAATGCTGTCTGCGGCCGGCGTTTCGAGACCTCGAAACCGGCCGGCGCGCGATTTCCCCCGACACGGCGTAGCCCCCTGCATGATTGTATGCAACCTGCGACGACGTCTCTCCGGTGCCCGGGAGGCGGGCCGGAAAGATCGTTGGGCGTCTGTCCATCCCATGGCGCTGGCATGCCGGTTGCCATCGGTGCCGGACGCGGCGCATTCTCGCCGCGCAGGACTCGGGAGGGGGTCCGGCTCGCCGGTTCTCAGGAGGAACAGTCCCGCATGCACTTTCGTCACGACACGCTCTACGCGTCCCGTCGCTCGCCCGTCTTCGCCCGCAACATCGTCTCCACCTCGCAGCCGCTGGCCTCGCAGGCCGGCCTGTCGATGATCGCGAAAGGCGGCAATGCCGTCGACGCGGCGATCGCGGCGGCGGCCGTGCTGGTGCTGGTCGAGCCCACCGGCAACGGCCTCGGCAGCGACGCCTTCGCCATCGTCTGGGAGGGCAGCGAACTGCACGGCCTCAACGCCTCGGGCCGCGCGCCGATGGCCTGGAGCCCGGAGCGCTTTGCCGGCAAGGCCGCGATGCCCCAGCGCGGCTGGGACAGTGCGACCGTGCCCGGCGCCGTCTCCGCCTGGCGCGACCTGTCGGAGCGCTTCGGCAAGCTGCCCTTCGCCGATCTCATCGCGCCCGCCATCGCCTATGCCGAGGACGGCTTTCTGGTCTCGCCGATCATCGCCGAATTGTGGGCGCGGGGCGCCGACATCCTCTCGGCGCAGCCCGGTTTCGCCGAGCATTTCATGCCGGGTGGCGCGACGCCCGCCGCCGGCACGCTCTATCGCAGTGCCGATCTCGCCCGCTCGCTGCGCCTGATCGCCGAGACGCGGGGCGAGGCCTTCTATCGCGGCGAACTGGCCGCGCGCATCGCCGCCTTTGCCAGCGAGACCGGCGGCGCCATGACCGAGGCGGACCTGGCCGCCCACGAGAACGAATGGTGCGGCACCATCAGCCAGGATTACGGCGGGGTCGATCTGCACGAGATCCCACCCAACGGGCAGGGCATCGCGGCGCTGATGGCGCTCGGCATCCTCAAGCATCTCGGGCTCGAACGCTTCGCGCCGGACAGTGCCGAGGCGCTGCATCTGCAGATCGAGGCGATGAAGCTCGCCTTTCGCGACATGTGGGCCTTCGTCGCCGATCGCGAGCACATGCGCGAGGTCGAGGAGACGCATCTGCTCGATCCGGCCTATCTGGAAAGCCGCGCCAGGCTGGTCGATCCGCAGAAGGCGCAGGACTTCAAGGCCGGCGCGCCGAAGCAGGGCGGCACGGTGTATCTGTCGGCCGCCGATGCGGATGGCATGATGATCTCCTTCATCCAGTCGAACTACGCCGGCTTCGGCTCGGGCGTCGTCGTGCCGGGCACCGGCATCAGCCTGCAGAATCGCGGCGCCGGTTTCTCGCTGGAAAAGGGCCATCCCAACGAGGTTGCCGGCGGCAAGCGGCCCTTCCACACCATCATCCCCGGCTTCCTGATGAAGGACGGCCAGCCGCTGATGAGCTTCGGCGTGATGGGCGGCCCGATCCAGGCGCAGGGCCATGTGCAGATGGTGCTGCGGACCCAGCTCTGGGGCCAGGACCCGCAGACCGCCGTCGACGCGCCGCGCTGGCGCATCGTCGAGGGGCTGGACGTCGCGGTGGAGGCGGCGGCCGGCGACGCGGTGATCGCGCAGCTCGAGGCAATGGGCCACCGGATCAGCCGCGAGATGCCCGACACCTCCTATGGCTTCGGCGGGGCGCAGCTCGTCCACCGGGTCGAGGGCGGCTATGTCGCCGGCTCCGACCCGCGCAAGGACGGGCAGGCCGTCGGCTTCTGACGTCCTGCTGAGAAGCCGGCGCGTCAGGGCGTGCGCGAGATGCCCGACTTGATGCGCCGCAGCGGGATCGAGGATTCGATCGACGCAACGCCGTCGATCTTGACGAGACGCTCGATCATCAGCGCCTCGAACTCCTTCAGCCCGGTCACGGCGATGCGCAGCAGATAATCGCGATTGCCGGTCATCAGCCAGCAATCAACGACCTCGGGAAAGCGCAGGATCGCAGCCTCGAAGCTGCGCAGCGCCACGTCCACCTGCCGGTCGAGCTTGACCGAGACGAAGATGGAGAGGGCAAAGCCCAGCGCCACCTCGTCGATCAGCGCCGCATAGCCGGTGATCACCCCGCTCTCCTCGAGCTGGCGCAGCCGGCGGATGACCGGCGTCGCGCTGAGGCCGACCCGCTGGCTGAGATCGGCCGCCGACATCCGCCCGTCCGCCCGCAGCGCGCGCAGGATGCGCAGGTCGATCTCGTCGATCTTGGGGGTATTCACCACGATCAGCCTCTCGCGAAGTGGAAAGCTGCTGGATCGCTACCTTCATACGCAGGTCTTCGCAAGAAAGCGCTTCGCGCCCGGTGATAGCGTTCGCAGGGTCTCCGGCAGTCGCGGCCTGCGCCGCTGCGCCCCGCCGGGGAGGGAGAGACTTCCGGGAGAGCTGCCGATGTCGAGCGAAATGGACCATCTGAAAACCGTCGAGCAGCGCCTCTTGTGGCTGTCGCACTGGATGATCCACCATGCCAACCACATCCGGCCGAAGGTCGACGGCATCAAGGTCGGCGGCCACCAGGCCTCCTCGGCCTCGCTCGTCTCGATCATGACGGCGCTCTATTTCTCGGCCCTGCGGCCGCAGGACCGGGTGGCGGTCAAGCCCCATGCCTCGCCGGTCTTCCACGCGATGCAGTATCTGATGGGCCACCAGACCCGCGAGCGGATGGAGAATTTCCGCGGCTATGGCGGCGTCCAGTCCTATCCGTCTCGGACCAAGGACGTCGACGACGTCGACTTCTCCACCGGTTCGGTCGGCCTCGGCGTCGCCATCACCTCCTTCGCCTCGCTCGTCCAGGACTATGTCCAGGCCAAATCCTGGGGCGCCGACATCCCCCTCGGCCGGATGATCGCCCTCGTCGGCGACGCCGAGCTCGACGAGGGCAATGTCTATGAATGCCTGCAGGAGGGCTGGAAGAACGACCTGCGCAACACCTGGTGGGTCATAGACTACAACCGCCAGTCCCTCGACGGCATCGTGCGCGAAGGGCTGTTCCAGCGGGTCGAGAAGATCTTCGACGCCTTCGGCTGGGACGTGGTGCGGATCAAGTATGGCCGGCTGCAGCGCGCCGCCTTCGAGGAGCCGGGCGGCCAGACGCTGAAGGCGTGGATCGACGCCTGCCCGAACCAGC
The DNA here is from genome assembly GCF_964217435.1 of Aurantimonas sp. Taxonomy (NCBI): domain Bacteria; kingdom Pseudomonadati; phylum Pseudomonadota; class Alphaproteobacteria; order Hyphomicrobiales; family Aurantimonadaceae; genus Aurantimonas; species Aurantimonas sp. The sequence continues at coordinate 47,633 of NZ_CAXPJM010000020.1, forward strand.
TCTATGCGGCGCTGACCTTCATGGGCGGCGCGGTCTGGCGGGCCCGGCTGATGGACGCGCTCGGCGACCAGGGCGACGTCACCGCGCTGATCGACCGCCGCAGCGACGACGAACTGGCCGAGCTGATGGAAAATCTCGGCGGCAACTGCGTGCACACCATGGCCGAGACCTTCCGCGGGGTCGACCACGACCGGCCGGTCTGTTTCCTCGCCTATACGATCAAGGGCTGGGGCACGCCGATTGCCGGCCACAAGGACAATCACGGCGGCCTGATGAACAAGGCGCAGATGGCCGAATGGCAGGCCCATATGGGTGTCGCGGAGGGCGCCGAATGGGACCCCTACGCCACCGTCGAGGACCCTGACGCCCTGCGTGCCTTTCTCGCCGACGTGCCGTTCTTCGCCGAGGGCACGCGCCGGCATTCTGACCGGCCGATTCCCGTTCCGGCGATCGCCACGCGGGCTGAGCGCGAGATGTCCACCCAGGCCGGCTTCGGCCGCATCCTCGACGACATCTCCAGGACCGACAGCGAGCTGGCCGCGCGCATCGTCACCATGTCGCCGGACGTGACCGGCACGACCAGCCTCGGCCCCTGGGTGAACCGGCGCAAGCTGTTCGCCCGCAAGGCCCAGACCGACACCTTCATTTCCGAGAAGATTCCGTCCACGGCGAAATGGGAGTTCACGCCGGAGGGCCAGCATATCGAGCTCGGCATTGCCGAGATGAACCTCTTCCTGCTGCTCGGCGCGGCGGGGCTGTCCCATTCGCTGAACGGCCGGCGCCTGCTGCCGATCGGCACCGTCTACGATCCCTTCGTGGCGCGCGGCCTCGATGCCCTGAACTACGCCTGCTACCAGGACGCCCGCTTCATGGTGGTCGGCACGCCCTCCGGCGTGACCCTGGCGCCCGAGGGCGGCGCCCACCAGTCGATCGGTTCGCCGCTGATCGGCATGACGCAGGATGGTCTCGCCGCCTTCGAGCCCGGCTTCGTCGACGAGCTGGCAATCATCATGGGCTGGGGCTTCGCCCATATGCAGCGGGACGGGGAGCTGACGCCCGACCCCCGCACGAGCCTCGGCGATGCGGCCGGCGGTTCGGTCTATCTGCGGCTGACGACCAACCCGCTGGAACAGCCGGGCCGCCGCTCCAGCGCCGATTTCGAACAGGGCGTCGTCGACGGTGCCTACTGGATGCGCAAGCCCGGGCCGAACTGCGAACTGGTCATCGCCTATCAGGGCGCCGTCGCGAACGAGGCCATCGCCGCCGCCGGCAGGCTCGGCCAGCGCCATCGCGACATCGGCGTCCTGGCAGTGACCTCGGCCGACCGGCTGCATGCCGGCTGGAGCGCCGCGCAGCGGGCCCGCCGGCAGGGAGATCGCCGGGCGAACAGCCATGCCGAGCGGCTGTTCGCACGCCTGCCGCGCCATTGCCGGATCGTGACCGTCATCGACGGCCATCCGACCACCCTGTCCTGGCTCGGCGGCGTCGGTGGCCACCGCACGATCCCCCTCGGCGTCGAACGCTTCGGCCAGACCGGGACGATCGGCGATCTCTACCGCCATTTCGGGATCGATGCCGAGGCGATCGTCGCGGCGGCCGACGGCGCCCTGCAACTGCCCGCCGAGATCGCGGCCGTGGCAGCGCACTAGCAGGCGCGAACGGGACGGCTGTGCGGACCGGGACCGCCTAGACGGTGATCAGGGTGGAATCCCAGACGGCGACGAAATGGATCGCCGCAGCGGCCACGACGAAGGCGTGCCAGATGGCGTTCTGGAATCGCAGCCGTTCCATCAGATGGAAGATGACGCCGATCGAATAGACCAGCCCACCGGCGACGATCAGCCAGAGCACCTGCGGCGGCAGCTGCGTCGACAGATGGTCGTAGGCGACGATGCCGCTCCAGCCCATGGCGAGGTAGAGGAGGATCGACAGCCGGTCGAACTGTCCCGGCCGGGCGATCTTCAGCGTGATGCCCACCGCCGCGATGCTCCACACGCCGGTCAGCAGCCACCAGGTCTGGCTGCGCACCAGGAAGGGCGTGTAGGTGCCGGCGATCAGCAGGTAGATCGCCGAATGGTCGAGCCGGCGCAGCATCCATTTGATCCGCGACACCGGCCAGACATTGTAGGCGGCCGAAATGCCGATCGAGAACAGCAGCGTGGCGAGATAGATCGTCACCGCCGCAAAGACTCCCGCCGACACCTCGCCGACCATGGCGATCAGGAAGACGAGGCTGCCGCTCAGCGCCGCGAGGACGCCGACGGCGTGAACGGCCGCGTCGGCGCGCAGCTCACTGACGGAATAGCTCCAGCGGACGGCGCCGGGATGTGCGTCTGGCATTCGGCTCCATCATCCTTCTTCCTGCGATCCCGCGACAAAATGCCATGGATCTGTCGTTTCGCCGACTGTGACGGCGTCGTCTTCGCTTGGGGATGCGACATGCCGTAGCGCCGTCGCCCCTCGTGGACTTGTGTCCGTAGTCTTTGATTGCAGTGTGGGTTTTGTTAATCGAAGGTTAACATCCGGGCGCCGTCGCGCCAGCCGCGATACTCAGGAACATGGTGCGCAATGACCCAGTTTTCGATTCTCAGATCCGTTCTCTGGGCGCCGACCATCGCGATGTCCTGGCTGTGGGGCCTCGGCTTCTTCTATGCGATCCACGTCACCCTGACCCATGGCTGGCTGGCCTTCGCCGCCTTCGCCACCGCCAACATCACCGGACTGTTCCTGTTCGGCTGGGTGCTCGGCGCGCCGAACCGGGACCCCGCCGCCATCTTCCGGCAGGTCCAGAGCGCCTATGGCGGCATCTTTCTCCTGTGCCAGCTCGGCGCCGTGGCGCTGACCATCTTCGGCTTCGTCGCCTATGTATGGCAGCCGCTCTTCGGCGGCGATGCGGCGATCATGGTGGGGCTGCTCGTCTTGATGGGCTGCGCCATCGGCCACGCCCTGCCGCTCATTCGGCTGAAGCTCCTGCATGTGGCGATGCTCCTGGTCGGCATAACCGCGGCCGGCGTCGCCCTGACCGGCCTGCCGGCGAACGCCAACCTGCCCGACGTGCCGCTGGCCTCGCTCGATGCCACCTTCTACGGCCTTGTCATCCCGACCCTCGTCGGCTTCCTGCTCGGGCCGTGGATGGATGTGCAGCAATGGCAGCGGGTTCTGGAAATCCATCGCGAGGGCGGCTCCGTGCGCGTCGCCTATGGTGCGGGATCGCTCCTGTTCCTCGGGCTGTTGTGCCTCAACGCGGTTCTCGCGGGGGCCGCGGGGCTGATCACCTTCACCTCGGCCGATGGCGTTGCCCAGGCGCAGCCTGCCGTGGCGCTGGCGCTGGCCGGCAGCGGCTCGGGTCTGGCAATCCTGGCCTATCTGGTCTGGTCGGTGGTCGCCGCGCTGACCACCATCGACAGCTTCTACGTGGCAACGCGCTGGCATCTGGGAGCGCTGACGGAGCGCAGCCTCAGCCCGCTGCTCGCCTTCGTTCCGGCCGGGCTGGTGTCGTCGCCCTTGTGGCTTCTGGCGGCGGCCGCCGGCGTCGCCGGTCTCGCCTTGTCGGCGCAGCTCTCCCAGATCGCCCTGATGCTGCCCTTCGCGACGCTGCTGGTGGGTGGCGCGGCCTGCCTCGTCGGCGAGGTGCTGGGGGCGACACGGCGCTACGATCCGGTGTTGTGCTACCTGATCGGGCTGGCCGCCATGCTGATCTTCCTGATCGGCCATGTGGCGCCGATCCCGGCCTTCGTTGCCGGGGCGCCGTTGCTGGCGCTGATCGGCGCCTTCCCGATGCTGGGGCAATTGCTCTTCGGCGCGCCGCCGGAAGTGGCCACCGGGCTCGCGCCGATGCCGTCCGGGTCGATCCCGACGCGGGTCGAGCTCGTCCCGCGCAACGAGAACTTGCCAAGCCCGTCGACGAATACGAGCCTGTCCCACGGCTTCGACGGCCAGACCTTCGTGATGAAGCTGATGCCGACCTATGACGACACCAATTCGGTCGGCAACGTCTATTTTGCCAATTACGTGCGCTGGGTCGGCAAGGCGCGCGAGCTGTTCTTCAACATCTGCATGCCGGATTTCGACCTGAAGACGACGAACTATTACGTGCTGACCAAGTCGTTCAACCACGACTTCCGCCGCGAGGCGAGCGAGTTCGATCCGGTGACCGTCCGCATCAGGATCGCCCGCCACAATCGCAAGTTCGTGACGCTCGCCCACGAGATCCACAGCGAAAGCCAGGGTCTGCTCGGACGCGGCGAGCAATCGCTGATGTTCGTCGATACCGAGCAATACCGGCCGCTGGACATTCCGCGCGACATCATCAGCGGCTTCCTGCCCTACTGGCCGAAGGAATCGCCGCATCTGGGCGAGACGCCGGATGTCGCCGGCCTGCCCACACGGGCCGCCCAGAACAGCATCTGAACGGCGACCGAGCGGCGCAGGCGCGCGGCGCTCAGGCCGCGTGCGGGTTCACGAGGTTCAGCCGCGGCTTGCGGATCAGGGCCTCGGCCTCTTCGGCCGGGACCGGGCGGCTGTAGAGATAGCCCTGGAACTGGTGGCAGCCCTGTTCGGCGAGGCAGGTCTGCTGGGCGAGGGTCTCGACCCCTTCGGCCGTCACCGTCATGCCGAGGCTGGTGCCCAGTTGCACGACCGCCCGGACGATGGCGACGTCGGTCTTGGCGTCGGGCAGGTCACGGACGAAATTGCGGTCGATCTTGATCTTGGTGAAGGGCGCGCGGCGCAGATAGCTGAGGCTGGAATAGCCGGTGCCGAAATCGTCGAGCGACAGGCTGACGCCCATGCCGCGCAGGGTCCGCAGGATGTCGAGGATTTCCTGCGTGGCCTCCAGGAACACCGATTCGGTGATCTCCAGTTCCAGCCGCTCGGCGGCGAGCCCGCTCTCCTGCAGCGCGTCGCGAACAATGGCGACCACATCGCTGTGGCGGAACTGGATGGGCGACAGATTGACGGCGACCGTCAGCTTCGACGGCCAAGCGGCGGCGATGCGGCAGGCTTCGCGGATCACCCACTGGCCCAGCGGGATGATCGCGCCGCTCTGCTCTGCCAGCGGGATGAACTCGTCCGGCGGCACCAGTCCGCGGGTCGGGTGCTGCCAGCGCAGGAGCACTTCGAAGCCCTCGATGGTCGCGGCCCGTGCCGAGACCAGAGGCTGGAAGTGGAGGATGAATTCGCGCCGCTCCAGGGCGCCGCGCAGCTCGCCGGTCAGGGCGCGGCATTCCTCGATCTGCTCGTCCATCTGCGCTTCGTAGAAGCGGAAGCTGCGACCGCCCTCCTGCTTCATGCGGTAGAGCGCGACGTCGGCGCGGCGCATGACCTCTTCCGAGCCGTTCTCCGGGGCGGTGGCGATGCCGATGCTGACGCCGACGGAGATCCTCAGGTCGCCGATCCGGTAGGGCGCGCTGATCCGGTCCACCAGGTGGCCGGCAAGCTCGGCCGCCGCCTCGCGGTCGTGGCCATTGGCGACGATGGCGAATTCGTCGCCGGCCAGCCGCGCGATGGTCCTGGCCGGGTCGGCGAAGCTCAGGAGGCGTCCGGCGACATTGCGCAGCAGCGCGTCGCCGATGCCGTGGCCGAAGGTGTCGTTGACGCTCTTGAACGCATCGAGATCGAGCCGCAGCACGGCGAAGCGGACCTGGTCCGGATCGCCGTTGCGCGCCTCGGCGAGCTTTTCCTGGAAGAGCGAGCGGTTGGGCAGCTCGGTCAGGGCGTCATGACTGGCCAGATAGGCGAGGCGGTCGTCGGTGGTCTTCTTCTGCGTCACGTCGGAGCCGACGCCGCGATAGCCCGAGAACCGGCCGGCGGTGTCGATGATCGGCTTGCCGCTCAGCGCCCACCAGCGGTCGCTGCCCGAGACATCCACCGGCAGGACGATCTTGTGGAAGGGCAGGCGCGCGCCGATCGACGACCACAGCATGGCCGCCGCATGGGCCTCGCCGGTGCGGACCGGCGGCGGCAGCAATTCGCCGAGCGGGCGGTCCTGCAGATCCTCGATGCGGGTATTGGCGACCTCGCCGAAGCGGGCCGAGACATGGCGCAGCCGCAGATCGCCGTCGGTCTCCCACAGCCAGTCGCTGGCATTCTCCTCGAAATCGTTGAGGAGGAGATTGGTCAGTTCCTGCTGGCGTTCCAGCTCGACCTGCGAGGCGGCCCGCATGGTCACGAGCCGACTGAGATGCACGATCGTGGCGAAGATGAAGCCCGAATAGATGGCCAGGAGCACCGCCACGAAGATGTAGAAGGCTTCGCCGGTGGTCGCCAGCGCCACGAAGCTCCCCGCCACGATCGGGCCGGTGAAGCTGATCGCCGCACGCGGCACGACGGCGAGGCCGATACCCGTGGCGATCAGGCCGGCGCAGGTCGATGCGATGAGCAGACGCCCGTCGGCGCCGGCCTGCGCGAACAGCACCAGCGGAATGGATCCCAGAAGCGTGCCGGCGAACAGCGCCAGCCGGGCGAACCATTCGACATAGCTGCTGTCGACCCGTTGCGGCTTGGCCGAGCTGCGCCAGCGCCAGCAGCGCTCCAGCGCGATGACGGTCGCGGGGATCGCAAGGCCTTGCAGAAGCACGAGATAGCCGGCCAGCTCGGGCCGCCAGAACAGGTAGGAGACGACCTGGACGACGCTGATGCTGGTGATGACGGTAAAGGGTGCGAGGCGGAGGGCAAAGTCCAGCTGCTCGACGCGGACCCGCTCCTGAAGTTGCAGCTCCAGCCGGCGGGGCTTGCGATCCATGTCGATCAGATAGGAGGCCAGGGCCCTGAACAAATCGATCCATCCTACCGCCCGCAGCGGGCTGGTTTCAGGCACACCGGCGAAGTGTTAGGGGCCGGCTCTTAATTTATGCTGAACGGCGGCCGCAACCGGAGCGAGAAAGCCTGATCCTGCATGGGGTTAAGGCGACCGGAGATTGATCTCCCGCAACGCTTTGTACGCCATGTTCGCGACAATTCCGGGCGGCCTGCCATCGGTCCACCGCAGGCGCCCAACAGACGGAAAGGCCGCCCGGGATATCCCGGACGGCCTTGCATGTTCGTCGACGATGGTCGCGCCGGATGGGCGCGCCGCGTTCAGCCCGCGGTGAGCGGCGAGATCGCGATCTCGACGCGGCGGTTCTGGGCGCGGCCGGACTCGGTGTCGTTGGAGGCGACTGGCTGGCTCTCGCCGAAGCCCTGGGTGTTCAGGCGGCGCGGATCGACGCCCTGGGACGCCAGAAGCTGGCTGACCGAGGAGGCGCGCTGCTGCGACAGGGTGAAGTTGTAGCCGTCGGAGCCCTGGCTGTCGGTGTGGCCGTACACGTTGACGATCGACTTGTCGTATTCCTTCAGGACCAGCGCGACCGAGTTCAGGGTCGGGTAGAAGGCCGGCAGGATCGACGACTGGTCGGTCGGGAAGGTGATGTTGGACGGCATGTTCAGGATGATGCGGTCGCCGACGCGGGTGACCGACACGCCGGTGCCGCGCAGCTGATCGCGCAGCTTGGCTTCCTGGTTGTCCATATAGGCGCCGACGGCGCCGCCGCCGAGCGTGCCGATACCGGCGCCGATCAGTGCGGCGCGGCCGGAATCCACGCCGGCGGCGCGGCCGACCAGATAGCCGCCGAGCGCGCCGACGCCGGCGCCGATGCCGGCACCGCCCACGGTATTGGAGAGCTTCTGCTCGCCGGTATAGGGATCGGTCGTGCAGCCGGCGAAGGCCACGGTGAGGGCGAGAACGAAAGCGAGCTTCTTCATCAGCGAAAGTCCAGATGTGTGAGGCGGGGCGAAGCCCGCACGAAATGTCCCGGTCCGATGGCCGTTAGACAGCACAGATGTCTGGAATGTGGCTGGAACGTTGCGGCACGGCCACAGATGCGGCGGCGTTGCCGACACAGACGCCGGAGCCGGACGCAGACCGGAAAGAAGGGGGAGCGAAACGGGCGCGGCACGAGGGCCGCGCGGCAGCGATCGCCCGGCGGACCGGGCGATCGCAGAACGGTGCCTCAGGCGGCGTCGCGCTGCTTCAGGAGACCGCGATTGACCAGCAATTCGGCGATCTGGACCGTGTTCAGGGCCGCGCCCTTGCGCAGATTGTCGGCGACGACCCAGATGTTCAGGCCGTTGTCGAGGGTCTGGTCCTCGCGGATGCGCGAGATGTAGGTCGCGTCCTCGCCGGCCGACTCGTAGGGGGTGATGTAGCCACCGTCCTCATGCTTGTCGATGACGAGGCAACCCGGTGCCTCGCGCAGGATGTCGCGGGCCTCGTCGGCGGTGATCGGCTTCTCGAACTCGATGTTCACCGCTTCGGCATGGCCGATGAAGACCGGCACGCGAACGGCGGTGCAGGTGACCTTGATCTTCGGGTCGAGCATCTTCTTGGTCTCGGCCATCACCTTCCACTCTTCCTTGGTGGAACCGTCTTCCATGAAGACGTCGATATGGGGGATGACGTTGAAGGCGATGCGCTTGGTGAACTTCTTGCGCTCGATCTCGTCGGCGACGAAGACCGCGCGGCTCTGCTTGAACAGCTCGTCCATGCCTTCCTTGCCGGCGCCGGAGACCGACTGGTAGGTCGACACCACGATCCGCTTGATCGTCGCGACGTCGTGCAGCGGCTTCAGCGCCACGACGAGCTGCGCCGTCGAGCAGTTCGGATTGGCGATGATGTTCTTCTTGCGGAAGCCCTCGACGGCATCGGCGTTCACTTCCGGCACGACCAGCGGCACGTCCGGATCGTAGCGATAGGCCGAGGAATTATCGATGACGACGCAGCCGGCGGCGGCGATCTTCGGCGACCATTCCTTGGAGATGTCGCCGCCCGCCGACATCAGGCAGATGTCTGTGCCGTTGAAATCATACTGGTCCAGCGCGACGATCTTCAGCGTCTTGTCGCCGAACGAGACCTCGGTTCCCTGGCTGCGGCGCGAGGCCAGCGCCACGACCTCGTCGGCGGGAAATCCGCGCTCGGCCAAGATTTCCAGCATTTCGCGCCCGACATTGCCGGTAGCGCCGACGACGGCGACCTTGTAACCCATGGGATGCAATCCTTCGCTCTCCCCGCTCGATCTTCGCACGCTCGCGTCTCTGCCCCGGGGGAGACCAGCGGGGCAGGCGGCGTCACAGAGTCGACGGTTTGACGGTGCAGCGTACGGACATGAGGCGCGATATGCGCGGATGCACGGGGCTTGTCAATTGCGCGGGCCGGGTTCGGCCCACCCGACACGCCCTGGTCTCGGGCCCGCCGACCACGCTTCGGCCCCTGCCTGGCAGGGCCTTGTCGCCGCTCAGGCGGCGGCCTCGCGCGGTCGCGCCGCTTCCCTGAGCTGCCGGGCGATCTCGTCCCAGGTCCGCTGCTCGCCGGGCTTGACCGTGCGGGCGGCGCCGAGGCCCTCGAGCGCCTCCAGCGTGATCGCCTGCTGCAGGGCGCCCGCATCCTGGACGAGGCAATAGAGCATGACGTGGAACTGCAACTTGCCGATGTCGGAGGTGCCGACCGTCACCTCGTAGCCCGGCCCGGCGATCTCGGCGCCGGCCTTGCCGGCCGCCAGCCGGTGGAAGCGCGTCGCCCGGTCGAGATCGTCGGCGAGCGCAGCTTCGGCAGCCGCCTCGATCCGCGCCTTGGTCTCGCGCACCGGCACCGGGCCTTCGAGCGTCAGGGTGAAGCGGTGCGGGAAGAAGTGCCGGGGCTGGGCGCCGACGCGCACCGGTCCGGTCAAAAGGATCGCGTTCGGCAGCATCACCACGCGGCCGGTGCCCGAATGGCCGAGATGATGGGGCGGCAGCTCCATGATCGTCGTGGAGAACAGGCCGTGATCGATTACCTCGCCATGGATGCCGTTGATGTCGATGCGGTCGCCGACCTTGAAGAGATGACCGCCGAAGCGCAGCACCGAACCGGCGATGCACATGATCAGCTCCTTGGTCGCTACGACCAGCGCCACCATGACGGCGGCCAGCGAGAACAGGAGGTTCTGGATCTCGCTCAGCCAGATACCGAGCAGCGCCACGGCAACGACGGCGTTGGTGATGGCGCGGATGGTGAAGCGGCGCTGGCGGGCCTCGATCGGATCGGTGTTGCGGGTGGCGAACCATTCCCCGGCCCAGCGCAGGCCGAATGTCGCCACGAGGATCGCGAGGCTCCACATCAGATTGTCGGCGATCGGGGTCGGGATGAAGAACGGCACGCAACTCTCCATGGCGTTGCCGGGCCGGGCCCTTGCGGGCCGGCTGCCAGACATGCGCCGACGCTTCCTTCGTATCGCCCGCTTATGGTCCCGCGCGGTTAACGGCGCCTTGACGGAACAAGGCCATTTGGCGGCATTTCTCGGGGCGCCCCTGCCGGCTCGGCCACAATCTGCGGACCGTGCGCCGGATCGGCAGGGTGTCCAGCGGCGTCCTTTGGTGTAAAGCCGGCACGATGAATGGCACCATGGAGGATACGCCAAGATGACGACCCGCAAGCTCCTGCTTTTGCCCGGCGACGGGATCGGCCCCGAGACGACGGCACAGGTGGAGAAGCTCACCGCCCTGATGAACGAGATGGTCGGCGCCGGCTTCGAGACCGAGACCGCGCTTGTCGGCGGCTGCGCCTATGATGCGGAAGGCGCGCCGATTTCCGACGCGACCATGGAGCTTGCCATGGCCAGCGACGCGGTGCTGTTCGGGGCCGTCGGTGGGCCGAAATGGGATGGCGTCGACTACGACAAGCGCCCCGAGGCCGGGCTTCTGCGACTGCGCAAGGACATGGAGCTCTTCGCCAATCTGCGCCCTGCGATCTGCTATCCGGCGCTGGCGGGCTCGTCCTCGCTGAAGCGCGAGGTGATCGAGGGTCTCGACATCCTGATCCTGCGCGAGCTCACCGGCGGCGTCTATTTCGGCGAGCCCAAGGAGATCATCGACCTGGGCAACGGCCAGAAGCGCGCCATCGACACGCAGGTCTACGATACCTACGAGATCGAGCGCATCGCCCGGGCCGCCTTCGACCTCGCCCGCACCCGTCGCGGCAAGGTGACGTCGATGGAAAAGCGCAACGTCATGAAGTCGGGCCTCTACTGGAACGAGGTCGTCACGCGCATCCATCGCGACGAATATGCCGATCTGGAGTTGGAGCACATGCTGGCTGACGCCGGCGGCATGCAGCTTGTGCGCGCGCCCAAGCAGTTCGACGTCATCGTCACCGACAATCTGTTCGGCGACATGCTCTCCGACATCGCGGCGATGCTGACCGGCTCGCTCGGCATGCTGCCCTCGGCCTCGCTGGGCGCCGCCGACGAGAAGACCGGCACGCGCCGGGCGCTCTACGAGCCGGTGCACGGCTCGGCGCCGGACATTGCCGGCAAGGGCGTCGCCAACCCGCTGGCGATGATCGCCTCCTTCGCCATGTGCCTGCGCTATTCCTTCCAGATGGTCGCCGAGGCCGATGCGCTGGAGGGCGCGGTCGCCGACGTCCTGGAATCGGGCGTGCGCACTGGCGACATCATGGGCGAGGGCTGCCGCCAGGTCGGCACCGAGGAGATGGGCGACGCGGTGGCCGCACGCTTCCGCGAGACGCTCGCCAAGGCCGCCTGAACGGGGCCAGCAACGGCAGGAACGATCATCCTCGCGTGACCGGGACGCAACCGCTCGGGGACATCTGCGTTGTTTGCGCAAGATAACTTCGACAGGAGCGCAGGATGATCAAGAGCATTCTCAAGGCAGTCATCGTCGGCTGGGTGGCCAAGAAGTTCCTCGGCCGCGGCGAAGAGCCCCGCCGGGCACCACGCCGGGCCTGACCTTACCGCCCGTCGAACAGACGGCGACGACATGAAGACGGCCGGCCTCGCGAGAGGCCGGCCGTTTTTCGTTCAGGACCTTGAAAAGCGCCGTGGCGGCGAAGTCTACATGTGCTTCATCAGCTTGTTGCGCAGCGTCTTGCGGTCGCGGCGGCCGCGCATCTGCCGCGTCTCCACCGAATGCGGCACGATCTGCCGGTTGCCGTCCTCGTCCTTCTTGATGGCGAAACTGCGCGTCGCGCCGACCGGCATCCGCTCGGTGCCGTAGAGCGCCACCACGGTCAGCACGAAGGTGTCGATCGTGGCGTTGCGGGTGAATTCCGGATCGGTGCTGGTGATCTCCTTCAGCAACTCGTCGAAATGCCCCAGATCCATGTAGCGCCCGGTGCCGAGGCTGCCCTGGCGCATGGCGGAGTGCGGATCCTCGCCCAGGTCTTCCGGTAGGTCGCGCAGGTCGGTGAGCGTGTATTCGCGCGTCTCGTCGCCCGCGGTGACCGTTGCCAGCAGGCTCGTCACATAGACCTGTTCGGCGCCCATATTGGTGATCAGGCAGCGCGAGCGGATGCCGTGACCGGCGCCGCGGGTGATCAGGATGGAAGACCGGCGCTGGCGCCGGTAGCTGGTCACCATGATCTGCAGATAGACACCCCAGACGCCGAGCATGGCGGCGTTCAGGACGACGTTGAGCGCGCCGCTGTTGTCGGTCATCCAGGTGAGCATGCCGGCCGATCCTTCCGGTTCTGCGCCTGCGGCGACCAGAAGGCGATCGCGCCGGCAATGCTCCGCCTAACTGCCGCGGATGTGGCGCGCGGCAACCAGCCGAATGATCCGCCGTCTATCGACCGCTGGCTGGAAAGGCCCCCCGCGATGACAGCGGAACAGGCTCAGGCCCAGGGACGGCGCTCGGCCAGATCCTGTTCGTAGGAGCCGATGGTCTCGGCCTTCTCCATGGTCAGGCCGATGTCGTCGAGACCGTTGAGCAGGCAGTGCTTGCGGAACGGGTCGATCTCGAAGGTGATCTCGCCGCCGTCGGGGCCGGAGATGGTCTGGGCTTCCAGATCGATGGTCAGGCGGGCATTGGCGCCGCGCTCGGCGTCGTCCATCAAGAGTTCGAGCTGCTCGGGCGTCACCTTGATGGGCAGAATGCCGTTCTTGAAGCAGTTGTTGTAGAAGATGTCGGCGAAGGACGTGGAGATCACGCAGCGAATGCCGAAGTCGAGCAGCGCCCAGGGCGCATGCTCGCGCGACGAGCCGCAGCCGAAATTGTCGCCCGCCACGAGGATCTCAGCATTGCGGTAAGCCGGCTTGTTGAGGACGAAGTCCGGGTTCTCCGAGCCGTCCCGGTTGAAGCGCGACTCGGCGAACAGGCCAGCGCCGAGGCCGGTGCGCTTGATCGTCTTCAGATAGTCCTTGGGGATGATCATGTCGGTATCGATGTTGATGATCGGCAGTGGCGCCGCGATCCCGGTCAGGCGGTCGAATTTCTGCATGGCTCCATCCCCTTGGCTCGCCGATGGTGTCGGCGGATGTTCCTCGCCCGGGGAGATAGCATGGCGCCGCCGAGGCGCAAACCGAGGCGTCGCCCAGGCCGGCCCGGCGATTGCCTCGCGCGGCTGAATCGGCCATGACATCGGCCATGACCACGCCCTTTCGCCCCCGCCGCTCGCTGCTCTTCGTCCCCGGCGCCAATGCCCGCGCGCTGGAGAAATCCGACGGTCTCGCCGCCGACGGCCTGATCTACGACCTCGAGGATTCCGCCGCCCCGCACGAGAAGGACGCGGCGCGCGAGCGCCTGCGCACGCATCTGCAGGACAGCTCCTTCACGGGCGAGCGGATCGTACGGATCAACACGCTCGACACGCAATGGGGCACCGAAGACCTGCTGATGGCGCGCGGCGCCGGGGTCGATGCGATCCTGCTGCCCAAGGTCGAAACCGTTGCGATGCTGCGGGAGGCCGCGGTCGCGCTGGCCGAAACCGACGCACCGGAGACGCTGAAGCTCTGGGCGATGATCGAGACGCCGCTCGGCATTCTCGACGTCGGCACGATCGCCCGCGAGGGCAGCCGGAACCGGCTCGGCGCACTCATCGTCGGGCCCAACGACATCGCCCTGTCGACGGGCATCGAACCGGGACCGGACCGGGCCGAACTGATGCCGTGGATGATGCAGATCGTCGTCGCGGCGAAAGCCTACGACCTCGCCGTTCTCGATGGCGTCTATGCCGATTTCCGCAATGCGGAGGGCTTTGCCGCCGAATGTGCGGCCGGCCGGCGCATGGGCTTCGACGGCAAGACGCTGATCCACCCGAGCCAGATCGCGGCGGCCAATCAGGCCTTTTCGCCCGATCCGGAGGCGATCGTCTGGGCCGAGCGGGTGGTCGCCGCCTTCGCAGAGCCTGAAAACCGGGACAAGGGCGTCCTGCAGATCGATGGCCGCATGGTCGAACGGCTGCATCTGACCCAGGCGCAGGCACTTCTCCAGATGCGCGACAAGATCGCCGAACGCGGGACGACGGCATGAAACTCTACCGCTTCCTCTCCGGGCCGGACGATTCCAGCTTCTGCCACAAGGTCTCGCTGGCACTGTCGAAAGGCTGGGAACTGCACGGCGCGCCGACCTACGCTTTCGACGCGGCGTCGGGCACGATGCGCTGCGGCCAGGCAGTGACCAAGATCGTCGAGGGCCGCGACTACGACCCGGCCATGAAACTCGGCGAGCAATAACCGACATTCTGCAAGGAAGCGGTTCGGCGGGATCGCCGGATCGCGGGACCGCCATGCCGGACGCAACGAAACGCCATCTGGAATCGGCCGTCGGCTACGGCATCGGCTGTGCCGCCTTGGGCCTGTTCGGCGCCGCCTGCCTGACGGTCTTCGCGCTGCTGGCGCTTGCCATGCCGATGACCGTCTCGATCGTCACCGGCACCCTGGCGGTGCTGGCGTTTCTGGGCTGGCGCAAGCGGCGACGGCGTCAGGCGACCGAATCCTCCAGTGCCTCCATGTCCTCGTCCGACAGGCCGAGATGATGGCCGATCTCGTGGATCAGGACATGTGAGACGAGGCTGCCGAGCGTCTCCTCGTGCTCGGCCCAGTAATCGAGGATCGGCCGGCGATAGAGCAGGATCCGGTTCGGCAGTTCACCGGTGACCGGGCTGCCGAGATCGCCGATGCCGCGGCCCTCGAACAGGCCGAGAATGTCGAAGGGGCTGTCGAGCGCCATCTCCTTGACGACGTCGTCGTCGGGAAACTCGGCGATGAGGAAGCGGATCTCGCCCGACAGGGCCCGGAACTCGGCCGGCAGCTCGCCATAGGCCTTGATGGCGATGGCCTCGATCACGTCGAGGCCCGGCGCCATCCGCCCTTCCCAATCCGCGGGCGTCGCGCCGTTCATGGGCGGATCTCCTGATGTCGGCCGTCGCCGGGCGCGGTCTGGCCGTACCAGGCCGCGGCGGCCTCGATCTGCTCCTCGGTGAGGTGCTTGGCGATGTTCGTCATGACATGGGCATAGGCGGTGCCGCCGCGCTCCCCCTCCTTCCACAGATGCAACTGGGTCTTCAGGTACCATTCGGGCTGGCCGGCCAGCCGCGGATAGACGGCGTTGCGGGCAGGCTCACGATTGGCGCCATCGGCGCCGTGGCAGCTTTCGCAGGCCGGCAGCTTGCGCTCCGGCAGGCCGTCTTCGGCAAGCCGTCGGCCCAGCGCCAGGAGCCCTTCGCGCGTGTCGGGCGGGCCCGATGCCGCTTCCTCCGGCACGGCGCGTTCGGTCTCGGTCTTCGGCGCTTCGGCAGGTGGCGTCGCTGCGGCTGCGTCTGTTCCGACCCCACCCGTCGCCGCCGGGCTGCCGGGTCCTTCGACGGCGGCGAAATGCTCGGCGAGACGCGCCAGCATCTCGGCATCGTAGCGCCGGGCCGGCGGCTGCATGAACCCGCTGGCGCGTTCGCCGTTGGAATAGGCTTGCAGGCTGGCCAGAAGATAATCCGCCGGCTGTCCGGCCAGAACCGGAAAAGCGCCGTCAGGTCCGCGGCCATAGCCGTCGCGGCCGTGGCAGCGGGCGCAATCGGCCAGCGCGTCCTCGAAGGCGAGTTCGGCGCCGTTGGACAGGATGGCGTTCTGCGCGCCATTGCTGCCGTCGAGCCCGCCATCTGCGCCGCTCGCCAGCGCCAGATCGTCATAGGCGGCGGGCGACATGCCGGGCAGGGCGCGCAGGAAGGCCACCTGCGCCCAGACCTCGTCGGCGCGGGCCTGCGTCGGCCAGGCCGGCATGCCGGTATATTTGATGCCGTGCTGGACGATCCAGAACAGCTCGCGGTCCGACCATTCGGGCACACGTCCCTCGAGGCGCGGCGGGTGCGGCGTCATCGACAGGACGACCGGCGACTGGGCCTCGACCGGGCTGCCGTGGCAGACAGCGCAGCCGGTCGCGAAATGCCCGGCGCCGCGCTTGACCAGCGCCGGGTCGGACAGGTCGAGATCGTCGGGAACGCTGACCGCCAGCGACTGCTTTTCGGCGGCGTTGCCCATCACCCAGTGCAGGAACCAGCCGAAGGGCGGAAAATGCCCGGAGGAGGCGGAGATCGGCACCATGCCGGACCAGCCGAGGGCGAAGGCGGCGACGACGCCGGCGGCCGCCGCGGCGCCGATCCGCTTCCAGGTCAGGATGAAATCGATCCGCTTGCGCATTACCGGCAGTCCGCGATCATGATGACGGGCAGGACGTCGAAGATGACGCCGACGAAGGACAGGGCGGCGAGCAGCAGCGTCGAGAATTCCAGGAACCGCTCGCGGTCCTCCGGCGTGTCGCGATCGTGGCGATGGCCGCCGCCCCCGGCCGACCAGTCCCGCCAGGCGCGGCGAAAGCCGTAGGCGATGGCCAGCAGCGACAGGAGCGTGACGACGCCGATGGCGATCCGCGCCGTCGCAAGATCCTTGAACAGCCAGCTCTGGGGCGCACAGGCATAGGCCGCCACCGTGTAGCTGAACAGGAAGTGCAGCGCCCAGACCAGCGGTGCCGCGATCAGCGTCCACAGATCGTCATAGGTGCGTTTGTCGACCGACATGTTCGCCTCCTAGACCAAGAGCGGGAAGAGCGAGATCGTCACCACGGTTGCCAACGCGGTCGCGGCCATGAAGTGCCAGTAAAGCGCGACATTGTGGATATCGATGTCGAAGACCGGCGTCAGCCTGCCGGCCAGCGAACGGGCAAGGCAGTAGGCCAGCATCAGCGCGCCGACCGCGCCATGGGCAGCGGTCCAGATGACCAGGGTCCAGACGATCGCCGGATGGACATGGACCGTCGGGTCCATGTTGGTGGCGTAGGGCGCCCAGACCAGGGCCGCCGCGGCCGCCAGGCTGATCGCCGCCGCACCGCCCATCAGAAGCCGCGACAGGCCGACATGGGCGCGGCTGTTGGCGACGAGCGCCGCCTGCGCGCCGATCCAGGCCGCCGCGAACAGCCCCAGCGACACCAGCGGCCAGAGCAGTCCCGGGCCTTCCGAGACCGGCGGCGGGAAGTCGGCATGGATGGTGAAGAAGAAATAATAGCCGAAGGCGAGCCCGGCAAAGGCGGTGCCGTCGCCGATCATGGTGATGAACATCGCCCACCAGCCGACCGAATGCGGGCCCGACGTATAGAGCGGCAGCGACAGGCCGCGTCCGACGTCCTTCTCCATCTTCTCCGGGACGACGGCGGTGCCGCGCCACAGCCAGAGGATGATCGCCGCCGTCGCCAGCACCATCGCGGCGATGGTGGCGTACCAGTAGTGGAAGGTGGCGAGGATGAAGACCGCGCCGAGGAAGATCGCCGCCCAGAAGGTCATGAAGGTCGGCCCCGGCACCCGCAGGCACTGGATCGGCCGGCCGTCGAGGACGCTGGTGACGATGGTCTCGCGTTTCATCTCGACGGCGTCGGGCAGATAGAACCGGCCC
Organism: Aurantimonas sp.; assembly: GCF_964217435.1. Taxonomy (NCBI): domain Bacteria; kingdom Pseudomonadati; phylum Pseudomonadota; class Alphaproteobacteria; order Hyphomicrobiales; family Aurantimonadaceae; genus Aurantimonas; species Aurantimonas sp. Next base: position 65,314 of record NZ_CAXPJM010000020.1, read on the forward strand.
TTGTCGACGTCGTCGATGAAGTTCGGCTGGTCCCAGATCGGATAGCGGGTGCGCACCAGCGGAATCGAGCGCACGCCCCAGGCTTCGCCGGGCATCTCGCCGAGCCATTCCAGCGTGCCGGCGTTCCAGGGATTGCGCTTGGCATAGGGCTCCTTGCCGCGCGGCCGCAGGACATCGGCCACGACCACCAGGAAACCGGCGGCGAAGACGAAGGCGCCGATGGTCGAGATCAGGTTCGGGATTCCGAGGCCCAGCGCCTCCGGATAGGTCCAGACCCGTCGCGGCATGCCCATCAGGCCGGACCAGTGCATCGGCATGAAGGCGACGTTGAAGCCGACGAACATCAGCCAGAAGGCGATCTTGCCGAAGCGGTCGGACAGCTTTCGCCCACCGATCAGCGGCCAGTAATAATAGACGCCGGCGAGCAGCGGAAACAGCATGCCGCCGATCAGCACGTAATGGAGATGGGCGACGATGAAATAGGTATCGTGGGCCTGCCAGTCGAAGGGGGCCAGCGCGATCATCACGCCGGTCAGCCCGCCGATGACGAAGATCGCCAGGAAGCCGGAGACGAACAGCATCGGCACCGAATAGATCACCCGGCCGGTCAGGAGCGTCGCCAGGAAGACGAAGATCTGCACGCCGGTGGGGATCGCCACCGCCTCGGAGGCTGCCGAGAAGAAGCCGAGCGAGATCGACGGCAAGCCCGTGGCGTACATGTGGTGGACCCACAGGCCGAAGGACAGGAAGCCGGTGCCGACGGCCGCCAGCACGATCCAGGAATAGCCGAGGATCGGCCGCTGGGCGAAGGTCGGCACGATCATCGCCAGAAGGGCGATGGCCGGCAGGAAGACGATGTAGACTTCCGGATGGCCGAAGATCCAGAACAGATGCTGCCACAGCATCGGGTCGCCGCCGCGCGTCGGGTCGAAGAAGGGCCAGTTGAACAGCCGCTCCAGCTCGAACAGGATGTCGCCGGCAATCAGCGGCGGGAAGGCGAAGAGGATCATCCCGGCGACGACCAGCACGTACCAGCCGTAGAGCGGCATCAGGTTGAGCCGCATGCCGGGCGGCCGGCACTTGAGCGTGCCGACGATCAGCTCGACCGCGGCGGCGATCGAGGCGACCTCGATGAAGGACAGGCCCAAGAGCCAGATGTCCGGGCCGTAGCCGGGCGAGAACCGCTCCTGCGTCGTCAGCGGCGGATACATGAACCAGCCGCCCTCGGGGGCCGAATCGAAGAAGATCGAGCCGCAGACGAAGACGCCGCCGATCAGGAAGCACCAGTAGCCGAAGGCCGACAGGCGCGGGAACGGCAGGTCGCGCGCCCCCAGCATCTGCGGCAACAGGATGATCGCCACGGCCTCGAAGATCGGCACCGCGAACAGGAACATCATCACGGTGCCGTGCAGCGTGTAGACCTGGTTGTAGAAGGACGCGGTCAGAAAGTCGTTGTCGGGCACCGCCAGCTGGCTGCGGATCATCAGGCCGAGAACGCCGGCAAACAGCATGAAGGCGAAGGAGGTCGCCGTGTACCAGATGCCGACTTCGGTGTTGTTGACCGCCGACCAGTAGCGCCAGCCCTTGGGGGCGGCCCAGACCGTGCGCAGCCGGTCCTCCTGCTCGCGGCGGACGGCCGGATCCTCCTGGTCGCGATCGCTCGCGCCGGTGATCGCCGGGTTGTCGAAGGGTATCTCGCTCATTCGAGGCGTCCGAGCCATTGGGCGATCGCGTCGATCTCGGTGTCCGGCAGGACGCCGAAGGACGGCATCTCGACGCCCGGCTTGACGTGATCGGTGGAGTGGATGAAGCGGGCGATATTGGCGACATTCGTCGGCAGCAGGCCGGCGGCGATGGTCTGGCGCGAGGCGATATGGGTGAGGTCCGGGCCGACGCGGCCGTCGGCCTCGGTGCCACGGACCGTATGGCAGGCGCCGCAGCCATTCTTCAGGAACAGCGCCGCGCCGGGATCGTCGGTGATGGCGGCCGGCTGGGCCAGGGCCGCGACGCGCGCGTCGTATTCGGCCTGCGGCACCACCACGACGCGCAGGCCCATCTGGGTATGGGCGTCGCCGCAGAATTCGGCGCAGACGCCGTTGTAGATGCCTTCGCGGGTCGGCTCGAGCACCAGCCGGTTGACCCGACCTGGAATCGCGTCGGTCTTGCCGGCAATGGCGGGGACCCAGAAGGAATGGATCACGTCGGGGCTACCGAGCAGGATCTCCGTGCGCCGGCCCAGCGGCAGCCAGAGCTCGTTGGCGCTTTCGACGCCGCCGGCGGGCAAGCTGCGCACTGCGCCCGGCTCGCCCTCGACATCATAGGAGATGCGCCACCAGAAGCGCTCGCCTGAAACCGCGATGGTCGGCCCGTTTGCGGGGCGGCGCAGCTCCGGCATCATGGCCAGGCCCCAGATCAGGAGGCCGGCGAGGACGACGACCGGAAAGACACCGCCACCCCAGATGATCAGGTAGAGGCCGGTGCGCTCGCTATGGGCGCGGGGCCGGGTCTTGGTGGCGTAGATGCCGAGCCCGATGACGAACAGCCAGATGGCGACCGATCCGACCAGCATGACCCAGAACAGGAAGGCGACGTCGGTGGCTTCGGCGCCGGCGCCCTCGAAGACCGATTGCGGTCCGGCGCAACCGGCCAGGAGCGCCAGTCCGGCCAGGGTGGCGAGACGCGCGAGCCGGCCCGGCCGCAAGGCGGCGGGCAATCTGCGACGGCTGGAGGTCCCGGTCGTGAGCGGCCGCGATGCCGGCATCGTCATCCTTTCGATATGGCGCGGTCGCCGGATTTCCGGACGCCCCTCGTGGCGCCCTTATCGGCAGATAGGCGCCGTCCGGGCTTCGGCCAGAACGAAAGTGACGACCGGGCCCACATCGCTCTCAGCAGGCCGGATCATTGGAAATTGCGACCCTTGGGCAGCACCTCCCGGCTCTGGCGTTCGGCCATGCTGCGCTGGATCGGGCCGTCGCTTGCCGCCACCATGCGCAGGTGCCGGTGGGCCAGCCGCTTCTCGTCGATCGGCCGGCGCACCTCGTCGGCGCGGGCAAGGGCGGCGCCGAGCGAGACGGCGAGCTCCGCCGCATCCACGTCGCCGGCCTTCGCCGCATCGGGGGCAAGGCCCGCCGGACGGCTGGAGGGGCGCCGCAACGGGCTCTTCACGTGATCGGCAGGGGCCAGGGCGTAGTCCGTCGTCGCGCCGCCATCGGCAACGCGCATCAGGAGCGGCGTCAGGTCCTCGATGGTCTGGGCGACGACATGGATGACCCCGTACGCGGACTGCATCCGGCCGGTCACCTTGACGAAACGGGCCCCCAGGACGAGGGCGCGGTGGCTTTCGAAGACCTTCGGCCAGACGATGATGTTGGCGGTGCCGGTCTCGTCCTCGATGGTCATGAAGATGACGCCCTTGGCCGAGCCGGGCCGCTGGCGGATCAGGACGAGGCCGGCGACCGTGACCCAGCTGCCCGAACGCAGGCGCTCCAGCCGTTCGTCGGGGATGACCCGCAGGGCCTCGAGGTCGCGGCGCACGAAGCTCACCGGATGCGCCTTCAGGGACAGCGACAGGAAGCGATAATCGTTGATCACCTCTTCGCCGACCGGCATCGGCGGCAGCGTGGCGTCGGGCTCGGCCTGCAGGTCGCGGGTCGCCGCCTGCTCGAACAGCGGCAGCCGCTCCGACGAGCCCTTGGCGTCGAGCGCCCGGCAGGCCCACAGCGCGTCGCGGCGGCTGTAGCCCAGCGAGGCGAAGGCGTCGGCATCGGCCAGCCGCTCGATGGTCGCGCGTTTCAGCCCCGAGCGCAGCCACAGATCGCGCACGGAATCGTAGCCCGCGCCCCGCGCAGCCACCAGCGTGCGCATGTCGGCCTCGCCGAGGCCCTTCACCTGCCGGAAGCCGAGACGGACCGCATGGCGCGTGCGGATATGGTCGCGCATGCTGGCATTGCGGGCCTTCATCCGCCCGGGGTCGAAGGCGGCAGCCTCCAGTGTCTGGTCCCAGTCGGAGCGATTGATGTCGACCGGCCGCATCTCGACCCCGTGCTCGCGGGCGTCGCGCACGATCTGCGCCGGGGCGTAGAAGCCCATCGGCTGGGCGTTCAAGAGGGCGGCGGCGAAGACGTCCGGATAATGGCATTTCAGCCAGCAGGAAGCATAGACCAGCAGCGCGAAGGAGGCGGCGTGGCTTTCGGGAAAGCCGTATTCGCCGAAGCCCTCGATCTGCTTGAAGCAGCGCTCGGCGAAGTCGCGCTCGTAGCCGCGCGCCACCATGCCCTCGACCATCTTCTTCTGGAAGGTGTGGATGGTGCCGACCCGCCGGAAGGTCGCCATGGCGCGGCGCAGCCGGTCGGCCTCGTTCGGCGTGAAGCCCGCCGCGACGATGGCGATCTTCATCGCCTGTTCCTGGAACAGCGGCACGCCGAGGGTGCGGCCGAGCACCTCGCGCAGTTCCTCCTTGGGGAAGGTGACCGGCTCCAGCCCCATCTTGCGGCGCAGATAGGGGTGGACCATGTCGCCCTGGATCGGGCCGGGCCGCACGATCGCCACCTCGATGACCAGATCGTAGAAACAGTCGGGCCGCAGCTTGGGCAGCATGGTCATCTGCGCCCGGCTCTCGATCTGGAAGACGCCGAGCGTGTCGGCGCGCTGGATCATCGCATAGGTGGGCTGGTCGTCCTGGGCCTTCGACAGATCGGCCAGCGTCAGCGGCAGGTCGTAATGCTGCTGCAGGAGATCGAAGGCCCGGCGCAGGCAGGACAGCATGCCCAGCGCCAGGATGTCGATCTTCAGGATGCCGAGCTCGTCGAGATCGTCCTTGTCCCACTCGACGATGGTGCGCCCCTCCATGCCGGTGTTGAGGATCGGGACCACCTCGTCGATGCGGCCCTTGGTGATGACGAAGCCGCCGACATGCTGGGACAGATGCCGGGGAAAGCCGGCAAGCTCGGCGGAAAAGGACAGGACGTTGGCGGTGGTGGCGTCCTTGGCCGATAGGCCCGCGGCCGCGGCCTCGCGCTCGCCGAGATCGGCGGAGGAATAGCCCCAGACCGAGCCGGACAGGGCCGAGACGGCATCTTCCGACAGGCCGAACGCCTTGCCGACCTCGCGGGCGGCCGAGCGCGCCCGATAGGTGATGACGGTGGCGGCGATGGCGGCGTTGTCGCGGCCGTAATGCTCGTAGATGTACTGGATCACCTCCTCGCGGCGCTCGTGCTCGAAGTCGATGTCGATGTCCGGCGGCTCGCGCCGGTCCGAGGAGATGAAGCGCTCGAACAGGAGGCCGGCCCGCTCCGGCGAGACCTCGGTGACGCCGATGCAGAAGCAGACGACGGAATTGGCCGCCGAGCCGCGGCCCTGGCACAGGATGCCCTTCTCGCGAGCGCCCTTCACGATGTGGTGGACGGTGAGGAAATACGGCTCGTACTGCAATTCGCCGATGATCTTCAACTCGTAGTCGATCCGCGTCGTCACGCTGGCCGGCACGCCCTCCGGATAGCGCCAGCGGGCGCCCTCATGGGCGAGGTGACGCAACTCCTCGGCCGGCGAGCGCGACAGCTTCAGCGCCTCGTCGGGATATTCGTAGGCAAGGCTCTTCAGGTCGAACTGCAGCTCGGCGAAGAACCGGCCGGTCTCGGCGATCGCTTCGGGATAATGGCGGAACAGCCGCTCCATCTCGTGCGGCGCCTTCAGATGCCGCTCGGCATTGCGCGCCAGAAGGAAGCCGGCCTCGGCCAGCGGCACATGCTCGCGGATCGCGGTCATCACGTCCTGCAGCCGCCGCCGGCCGGGCGCGTGGTGGAAGGCGTCGTTGGTGGCCAGCATCGGCGTGCGGCAGCGCGCGGCCAGATGCGCGGCCCGCGCCATGCGACGCTGGTCGAGCCCGTCATGGGCCGGCGCGACGGCCAGGCGGACGGCGCCGCCGAAGGCCTCGCGTAGCCGGTGCAGCGGGTCGGCGAGGCCGGCCTCCATTGCCGCGGCATCGCCGTCCTGGCCGCAGCCAAGCGCCTGCGGCGCGATCATCGCGAGGTTCAGCCCCTCGCCCCATTCCAGAAGGTCGGCAAGGGTGAGGATGCAGCTTCCTTTGGTTGCCCGCAGATTGCCGCGGCTGAGCAACCGGCAAAGCCGGCCCCAGCCGGCACGATCGCGCGGATAAGCGAAGATGTCGGGCGTCGCGTCGGAAAACACCAGCCGGGCGCCGGGCGCATAGGGCAGTTCCGCCTCGCGGGCGGCCTGATGGGCGCGCACGACGCCGGCCACGGTGTTGCGGTCGGCAATGCCGAGACCGGCAAGCCCCAGGCGGTGGGCGGTGACCACCAGCTCTTCCGGCTGCGATGCGCCGGCAAGGAAGGAAAAGCAGCTGGCGACGCCGATCTCGGGAAAGGCCCGGGGCTCGCGATAAGGCTCGATCCTCATGCGAAGATGCCGTGCAGGAACCAGGCCGGGCGCCCGTCCGGCACCTGCAGTTCGGGGTCGACGGCCGGATCGGCGCAGCCCTCACGAAACAGCCAGAAGCGGCGGCCGGCCTCGTCCTCGACCCGATAATAGTCGCGGGCCGCCGCGTCGGGCTGGCGCCACCATTCGCCGGCGATGCGTTCCGGCCCCTCGGCGCGGCGCACCACGTGCAGCGCCCGGCGCCAGCGAAACTTCAGCGGCGCGCCGTCCGGCACCTCGAAGCTCGCCTCGATCGCTTCCGGCATGGCGAGCAGCCGCAGCGGCCGCGGCGCCGTCTGCGGCGCGGCGACCGGTGCCGGCCTTGCCAGCGCCGCCGCGCCCGCCGCCATCGGCCGCCAGCGCTCGGCCCGCTCGGGCCAGTGGCTGGCGACGGCGTCGAGGCGCAGGACGCTGGCCTCGCCGAGCCGCGCCCCGAGCCGGTCGACGAGGCTGCCGAAGGCGTCGCTGCCGACTGTCTCGCCGGACAGGTCGGTCTGCAGGTCCGGCATCGGCTCGGTGGCGTAGATGGCGAGCTTGACGAGATCGTAGCCGAAGCCGGCGTCGAACTCCTCGCCGAGCCCCTTCATGCGCTCGCGGAACAGGCGCTGGATGGCGGCGGGTTCGCGCACCGGCCGCGAGGCGCCGACCACCAGCCGGTTGACCGCGCCGTCGACGCGAAACAGCGACAGTTCGAGCTGCCGCGCCCCGACGCCGCGCCGCTCCAGATCGCCCTTCAGGCGCGCAGCCAGCAGCAGGAGGATGCGCTCGACGTCGTCGGTCAGGCTGATCGGCTCGAACAATCGCCGCTCGGCGGTCAGGTCCGGCACCGGCCGGCGCGGGCTGATCGGCCGGGAGGCGCGGCCGAGCGCGGTATCGAGACGGGCGAGGAGATCTTCGCCGAAGCGCCGCGCCAACCCGGCGCGGGGCAGCGCCAGCAGCGCGTCGATGGTCTTCAGGCCGAGGCGGCGAAACATCGCCGCGACCGGCGGCTCCAGCCGCAGCGCGGCGACGGGCAGCGGCGAAACCGCGGCCAGCTCATCGTTCTCGGCGACGATGGCGCCGCCGCGCCCCCTGCCGCCGCCGACCAGCGCCAGGGCCGTGCCGGCATGGCTGGCGATCGCCGCTAGGGCGGCGAGGCCCTGATGGAACAGCCGCACCAGGAGATCGTCCATCAGCGCCTTCTCGCCGCCGAAGAGATGGGCGCAGCCGGAAATGTCGAGGACGAGACCGTGCGGCGCGTCGAGGGCGACGAGCGGCGTGTAGCGGTCGCACCAGTCGGCGACCGCCTCCAGCAGCCGCCGGTCGGCGGCCGGGTCGGCAAGCATGACCTCCATGTCCGGAAACCGCGCCTTTGCCTCGGCCAGACCGCTGCCGGCCGCCAGACCCATGGCCTCGGCCGCCTCGCAGGTCGCCACGATGCGGTTGGCGTTGCCGACGGTCTCGTAGAGCGCCAGCGGCGCCGGGCGGCCGCTTTCGCCATCGTCGTCGTCGGCCGCTCCCTTACGAGGCGCGTCGGAGCGCCACGACCGTCCCATCCGCTCGCGCCGGATCCGGTCCGTCGACAGCCGTGGAAACGACAGGGCGAGATAGCGGTTCGGAACGGGCCGGGGGGCCGAAACGTCGCTCATGGGAATTCCACTCCAGGACTACATGCTGCGGGCGACCGTCGCGGGATTTCTCCACCGTGACGTCGAAGACCGGGTGGCCGATGAGCTTGTCGCGATCGGCCAGGTCGGCGACGCGGCTCGCCGGCCCCGGTCGGATCCGCAGCCGCAGCGGCGCGGCGGTGGCCTCGGGACGGGCGCTCTGGCGCAGGAGCAGCAGGGGCAGGCCGGCGTCGCGGGCGCGCAGATGCAGTCGCCGGGTGCCGTCGAGGCCGAGCCGGGCGGGATTGCCGCGCACTTCCAGGATCGCCATGGCCAGCGCCCGCGAGGTGGCGGCCTCCTCGCCGGCCCAGGCCGCCTCGTCGAGCTTGCGGGTCTTGACGAGGCAGAGCGCGGCGGGGTCGAGGCCGAAGCTCGCGAGCCCCGGCAGATAGGGAAGCCCGGCCTCGGAAAACGCCATCATGTCGCCGATCCACAGGAGCGGCCGGCCGGGGCGGGCGCCGAAGCGGATCGCCAGCGCCAGCGCGAAGCCGGCGAGCGAGCCGCCGTCGCGGGTCTCGTCGAGATGGATTTCGGCCAGTCCCGCCGCCGGAAAGCCGCCGCCGAGCGCCGTATCGGCCGCCGCGTCGCCGAGCGACAGGAGCTTCGGCGCCGCGCGCCGCACGGCTGCCGCGTCGCCCTGGCGGCGGGTGTCCGCAGCGGTGTTTTCCAGCCGGCAGACCGGCTCGCCCTCGATCTGCGCGATGCGCTCGCGCAGCTCCGACAGGGCACGATTCCTAGCAAAGTCCCGGTCCGTGCCATACAGGCGAACGGGCGCGGGCGGGGCCGCGCGCCGGGGGGCGGTCAGCGCGGCGGGATCGGTCGAGGCCATAGGATTCTCCTTCGATCACAAGGGATTCGCGATCGCTCCGCCTCACCAAGAGGTTTGTTCCTGATATGTTCCTATGGATTCCAGAGCGGCCCTGGAGAGTCAAGCCGAGTCTGCTCAGGGCCCGAGCGCCGTTTCCGGAAAGGGCAGGATTCCTAATCCTCTGGCTTGCGACAACCACGCAAAAAGGCCGCCGCGAGGGTGTCGCGGCGGCCTTTCGAAAGGTCTGTGGATGGTGGGTGCGGTCAGGCGCCCTTGGTGACGTGCGGCCGTTCGCCGACGAAGAAGAACGGCCGCAGGCGCACGCCGAGAACCGAGCCGGCATAGGCCGCGACCAGCCACAGCCAGCCATGCAGGCTGCCCGAGGCGATGCCGCCGAAATAGGCGCCGATATTGCAGCCGAAGGCGATTCGCGCGCCATAGCCCAGCATCAGTCCGCCGATCGCCGCGGCCAGGATGGAGCGCAGCGGAATGGCGAAGTTCGGCGCCAGCCGGCCGGCAAGGGCCGCGGCAAGGAGGGCGCCGAGAATGATGCCGAAATTCATCACCGAGGTGATGTCGGCGAAGATGCTGGAGGATAGCGCCGTCGCATTGCCCGGCTGCTGCCAGTAGGACCAGGCGGAGGGATCGACGCCGCCGAGTTCCGACAGCTTGGCGCCCCACAGGGCGAAGGCCGAGGTGATGCCCCAGGGGCGCCCGGCCAGCGCCAGCGTGACGAAGTTGAGCAGCGCCAGCGCGATGGCGCCGGCGACCAGCGGCCACGGCCCGCGGGCAAAGCGCGCCAGACCGTGGCGCTTCGGGGCGTCGGCCTGCTCCAGCCCGCCATGGCGGCGCTTTTCAACGAGGATCGTCACCACCGCGATGGCCGCGAAGATGGCGAAGGACAGAACGATGCCCAGCGGCGCGCCGACACTGTCGACGACCGAGACCGGTTCGAAGGCCGGCAGCGCCATCCACCAGTCGAAATGGATCGTCGCCAGCAGCGAGCCGATGATGAAGAAGGCCAGCGTGATCAGCATGCGGGCATTGCCGCCGCCGGCGGTGTAGAGCGTGCCGGAGGCGCAGCCGCCTCCCAGCTGCATGCCGATGCCGAAGATGAACGCCCCGACCAGCACCGAGGTGCCGACCGGCGAGACGAATCCCGAGACTTCCTGGCCGAACAGGCTGCCGGCGGCCAGCGCCGGGAAGAACAGCGCGACGGCGATGGCGAGCATCACCATCTGGGCGCGCAGGCCCCGGCCGCGACCGTCGCGGATGAAGTTGCGCCAGGCCGAGGTGAAGCCGAAGGCGGCATGGTAGAGGACGAGGCCGAAGGCGCCGCCGACGACGAAGAGCGCGGCAATGCGCGGGCTCTGGCCGAAGGCGAGACCCAGCGCGCCGATGAGGGCGAGGCCGAGCGCGACCCAGGCGGCCGGGCTCACGGCGCCGCTGCCGGGGGCGCGGCCCGCCATGGTGATCTGCGACATGGATGTCTCCGTGGAAATGCAAGCTGTTGCGACGACAGATAGGGTCGGGCTGCGGGACCGACGACGCACAGCATGCTCCGCCGGGCAGCAGGAGGCGAAGATTGTTCCCCGCAAGGGCCGATCCGCGCCAAGCGCATCATCTCGGGCGCCGTGAGGCTTTCGTGAGCCGGCTACATCCGGATGCGGCGCAGCGCGTCGGCCGGTTCGCGGCGACCGCGCCATTGCTTGGGATAGCCGAAGGAGACCTCCTCGAAGGCGACGCCGTCGATAGTCTTGGACGAGGGCATGTGCAGATGGCCGGAGATCACGGCCCGGGCGTTGTAGCGGGTGTGCCAGTCCTCGGTGCGGGTGGTGCCGCACCAGATCGAGAAGCGCGGAATACGCGGCAGGCGGGCCAGATCGCGGCGTAGCGGCCAGTGGTTGACGAGGATGTTGGGCACGCCGTCGTCGAGCCCGTCGAGGCGGGCCGCGGTCGCCGACACGCGCGCCGCGCACCAGGCGCTGCGGCTGGCATGGGGATCGGCCGGCAGGAACTGCTCGTCGGAGCAGACCGGCCCGCCCTCGCGGGCCCAGGCGACGGCGTCCTCATGGGCGACATCGAAGGGCCGGAAGGAATAGTCGTAGAGCAGGAACATCGGCACGATGCGCACGTCCTGTCCGTCGATGGCAACGACCGGATAATCATCCTCCGGCGTCAGCACGCCGCGGGCCCGGCAGCGTTCCACGAAGTGGTGATAGCGCGCCTCGCCGCGCAGCGGCACGCCCTCCGAGGCCACGGCCCAGAGTTCGTGATTGCCCGGCACCCAGACGACCTGCCGATATTTCGGCTGCAGGACGTCGAGGGCCAGGTCCAGATGGCGCTCGGTTTCGCCAACGTCACCGGCGAGGATCAGCCAGTCGTCCGGATGCGCGGCAATCTCGTGGATCGCCTCGCGATTGGCCGGGTGGCCGAGATGCAAGTCGGCGACGGCGAAGAGCTTCACGATGCGCCGTCCGTGGCATCGATGTCGTTGACGGAGTCCGACAGCGGAACGGTGCGCAGGAAGCGCACGCTGTCGATCCGGTCCGGCGGCGAGGCCGCGAAGGCCAGGCGATGGTCGTCCGAGACGCTCCGGCGCAGGAAGGCCCAGCGGGCCGGATCGTCCGGGCAGCCTTCATGGAAGGCAATGGTCGGCCGGTCGGTGGCGTCGTCGAGCGTGAAGGAGAAGCCGTCCAGCGGCAGGGCCAGCCCCATGCCGCGGGCCTTGATATAGGCCTCCTTCAGGGTCCAGACCGCGAAGAACCGCTCGGCCAGCGCCGGGCCGGTCGCCGCGCGCACCCATTCGGCTTCGGACGGCGAGAAATAGCGCCCGGCCAGATCGAAGGTGGCGCTTTCCCGGCCGACCGCCTCCACGTCGACGCCGATCTCGCAGCCCCTGGAGACGGCCAGCGCGACGAGGCCGCGGGTATGGGAGAGGTTGAACACGAGGCCGCCCGCCGCCTCGCCGACGATCGCCGGCCGGCCATGGCGGTTGGTCTCGAAGCGCCAGTCGGCGGGCGCGATGTCGCGGTAGCGCGACAGGGTGGTGCGGACCAGCGCCCGGCCGACCAGGAACTCGTCGCGGGCGCCGGCCACCTTGTAGCGGTCGTGGCGCTCGGTCTCATGCGGGTCGAGGAGCTTGCGATAGGCAGCGCGCTCGCTGTCGCCGATATCGGCCAGGAAGGTCAGCCAGATGGCGACACCGTTCTCCGGCAGGGCAGGGGCGCTGGTGGTGGGATCGATCGGTGGCAAGGCGGTCCTCGGCGGCACGGCGGCCGGGAACTGCGGGCCGCAAAAGCATCGAGGCGCGGGGGGCGCCCGCGCCTCGATCATCGTTCAATGTGGGGAGGCCTCAGTCCACCCGGTAGAGGGGCACCGGCCGTTCGTCGCGGCGCTCCTCGCGATAGTTGCGACGATCGTCCCGCCGGTCCTCGCGGAATTCGCGCCGGTCGTCACGCCGGTCTTCGCGGAAGTCCCGGCGGGCATCGCGACGGGCATCACGCCGGTCGTCGCGGCGATCGAAGTCGCGGCGGTCGCGGCCCCGGCGGTCGTCGTAGCGGTCCCGGTCGCGATAGAAATTGCGGCCGCGATAATGGTCGTCCCAGTAGCGGCCGATCGAGAAGGAGATGACCGGCGCGTCCATCCGGTCGACATAGCGCGGGCCGGTATAGCGGCGCTCGCGGGCGTCGGCGAGATAGTTGGACGACATCCAGCCGCGCTGGCCGTCATAGCCGACATCGCACCAGGCGCGGGTGTCGAGGCAGCCGAAGACGCGGACCCGGTCGCCGGCGCCGACGACGTTGACGGCGGGATAGGAGGTGGACGGGCCGGCGCGCAGATTGACGTCGGTGGTGGCGATCGCACGCGACTGCGCCTGTGCGCTCGCCGGCAGCGTGAAGGCGCTCGCGACCGCGAGCGCTGCAAAGAGCATCTTGTTCATGGCGTTCCCTCGGACTGAGCCGGAACCTCTCCGGTTCTCTTGCTGCAGTAAGCCACAGTCAGTCCGAACGGTTCCCGAACGCACCTGTTATCCAGCGTTCATCTTCCGCAACGGCAGGAAGGTCAGCGCTTCGCCTCGATCGCGTCCCACAGGACCGCGGCGATATCGGCGCCGCCGAAGCGCTTCACCTCGCGAATGCCGGTCGGGGAGGTGACGTTGATCTCGGTCAGGAGATCGCCGATCACGTCGATGCCGACGAAGATCAGGCCGCGCTCGCGCAGCGCCGGTCCGATGCGCTCGCAGATCTCGCGTTCGCGCGGCGTCAGCTCGGTCGGGGTCGCCTGGCCGCCGACATGCATGTTGGAGCGGGTGTCGGTCTCGGCCGGCACGCGGTTGATCGCACCGGCGAACTCGCCATCGACCAGGATGATCCGCTTGTCGCCCTTGCGCACGTCCTTCAGATAGCGCTGCACGATGAACGGCTCGCGGAACAGAAGGCCGAAGGTCTCCAGGAAGGAGGTCAGGTTGCGGTCGTCCGGGGTGATGTGGAAGACGCCGGCGCCGCCATTGCCGTAGAGCGGCTTCATGACAATGTCGCCGAATTCGGCGCGGAAGGCCATGACCTCTTCCGGATCCTTGGTGATCAGCGTCTCCGGCATCAGATCGGCGAATTCGGTGACGAAGATCTTTTCCGGCGCGTTGCGCACCGAGGTCGGGTCGTTGACGACCAGCGTCTTCGGATGGATGCGGTCGAGAATGTGGGTCGAGGTGATGTAGGCCATGTCGAAGGGCGGGTCCTGGCGCAGAAGGACGACGTCCATCTCGGCCAGATCGACCTTTTCCTGGGGCCCGAGGCTGAAATGGTTGCCCTCTTCCTCGCGCAGTTCCAGCACCTCGCCGCGGGCCGTGGCGCGGCCGTCGCGCAGCGACAGCCGGTCGGGCGTGTAGTGGAACAGGCTGTGGCCGCGGTTCTGCGCTTCCAGGCAGAGGGCGAAGGTGGAATCGCCCTTGATCGAGATCGAGGAGACATGGTCCATCTGGACCGCGACTTTGAGCGCCATGGGGTTTCCTTCGCCTGGGAACGGTTACGACCGCGCTGCGACGTAGCGCCGAGCGGCGGCATGCGCAATGGCAATGGACGGATCGTCGCCGGCAAGGCCCCGGGGCGGGGCCCTGGTCAGGCGACCCAGCGGCGTCCGGTGGTCTCCAGCCCGAAGAAGCGCGGCGTGCGGGCAAAGGCGGCGAGGCCGGCCAGCGCGGCCAGCGGCTCGGTCACCACGAAGAGCGGGATCTCGCGCATCAGCGCGCTGTGCGGCGCCTTGTCCTCGAACGCGGCGCGGACCTGGTCGGCCTTCAGGATCGGGATGATGCGCTGGAAGATGCCGCCGGCGATGTAGACGCCGCCGCGGGCCATGAAGAGAAGCGCGATGTCGCCGGCGACGCGGCCGAGATAGGTGGCGAAGAGGTCGACGGCCTCGCTCGACGGCGCGTCCTTGCGGTTGACCGCCGCCTCGGTGATCTCGGCGGGCGAGCTGTGGACCGGATCGACGCCGTCGGCGGCGCAGATCGCCTCGTAGAGATTGACGAGGCCGCGGCCGCACAGCACCTGTTCGCCCGACACCCGTCCCTCGATGGTCTTCAGATGCGGCCAGATCGCGTAGTCGCGGGGCGTGCGCGGGCCGAGATCGATATGGCCGCCTTCGCCGGCGACCGGGATCCACATGCTGCGGGCGCGCACCAGCCCGGCGACGCCGAGGCCGGTGCCGGGGCCGAGCACGGCGCGGCTGGCGCCTTCATGGACGGTGCCGCCACCGATCTGCGAGCGCGAGGCATCGCCCAGTGCGGAGATCGCCAGCGCCTGCGCCTCGAAATCGTTGAGGACGATGACCTCCTCGATCCCCAGCTCGGCCAGCATCTTGCGGGGCCGCACCACCCAGGGACAGTTGGTCAGGTCGATCTCGTCGCCGTCCACCGGGCCGGCGACCGCCAGGACCGCCGATTTCGGCTGGATGGAGGTCTTGTCCAGAACCGTCGCCTGGATCGCATCGTCGATGGTCTCGAAATCCGCGGTCTGGATCACCGGGAACGGCTTGGGATCGGCGAAGGCGTCGACCAGCAGGGAAAAGCGCGCATTGGTGCCGCCGATATCGCCGATCAGGACCGGAAACTTCAACGCGTCGTTTTCGTCGCGCTTGCCTGCCATGGGAGTGCCCGCTTCAATCGATTCGTATGACTGCCACATAGGCCATTGCCGTGACGAAGGCAAAACGCCGATCCGCCGCGCGCGCCGGCTCCGCCCCCTCCTGCGGGGCCGGCAGCGGCCCGCAGGACGGATCGATGCGGGTCAGCGGATCGGGCGGTTGGTCGGGATCGGAACCCGCACTTCGGGCGCATAGCCCAGCGCCCCGGCCGGGGCGGCCATGCTGGCGGCCACCACGCCGCCGCCGTCGAAGCGGGCCGGTGCGTTGGCGACCTGACGGCAGGCGTCGGGCATGTCGGCGAGCATCATCGGCGGCTTGGGCTTGGCCGGCTTGCCGCCGGGCTTGGGCGGCTGCAACGCCACGTCGAACCACCAGTCGAGATCGCCGCAGCCGTCGCCGCTGCCGGTGGAGCGCTGCGCGGTGCAGCCGGGCGAGCCGGGCTGGCAGAACAGCCGCACGTGAAAATGTTCGTGATGGCCGTAATAGGGGCGGACCTTGTTCAGCCAGGCGCGTTCGCGCCCCGAGGTCTCGCACAGCTTCTTCTTGATGCCCGGATGGACGAAGATGCGCTGCACCTTGGGGTCCTCGGCGGCCATGCGGATGAGGTCGCGATAGTTCGAGGTCCAGACCCGGTCGTCGACCTGGAAGGTGCCGGGCTTCAGCACCGAGCGGAACGGAAAATTCTCGCGGGCTTCCGGCGTCAGCCGGCCGGCCGGCATCGGCTGCAGCCAGATGTCGGCGTCGAGGCCGATCTGGTGCGAGGCATGGCCGGACGGCATCGGGCCACCGCGGGCCTGCGAGATGTCGCCGACGAGAAGGCCGGGCCAGACGCCGCGCGCCGCCGCCTCACGGGAGAGGCGCTCGAGGAAGGAAATGGTGTTGGGGTGGCCGTAGCGGCGATCGCGCGACAGGCGCATCGCCTGCCATGCCGGGCCGTCGGCGGGCAGCTGCGCCGCGCCGGCAAGGCAGCCCTTGGAGTAGAAGCCGTGGCTCGCCGAGGGCAGGGCCGCCGCCGCATGCTGGCTGCCGAAGATCTGCTTGGCGGTCGGCTCGGCCGCGACGGCCGTGCATGCCATCATCGCCGCGACCAGAAGCGCGCCCGCTGCCGTGCGTGTCCGCGTCTTGCCCGTTGCCGTCATCAGCCTCGTCGTCCCCCGTCGTCGCGTCCGCGAGCCTATCGGGCGCAGTTGGGCCGAGGCTTGCGGGAAGGCGTCCGGGCGCGGCGAGACGCCGGCCCGGATCATCATGCGAAGACTGCCGCAGGCTTATGCCGTTTTCGTGGCCGTCAGCCGGAAACCTCGACCCAGTCGCCGGTCCGGCCGGCCTCGAACAGGGCGTCGATCGCCGCCTGGTTGCGGCGGCTGGATTCCAGCGAGAACAGTTCGGCGCCCTTGCCGGCGATCGCGTCGGCGAAGCTCTCCACCTGCAGCCGGTACTGGTCGATGCCGGGAAAGCGGAAGGTCTCGGTATGGCGGTGCGTGCGGTCGTGCAGGAACACCTTGTCGCCGTCATAGAGGCTGGCGTTGAACGGCGCGGCGATCTCGATGAAGCCGTCCTGGCCGTGGAAGACGATGCTCTGCCGGTTGGCCATACGGGTGCCCAGATACAGGCTCATCTCGAAGTCGCCGAAATCCACCGTGCCGGTGACGAAAGAATCGGTGCCGAACTCGGCATCCGTGACGACTTTCGCGCGCACCCGCACCGGCTCCATGCCGGTCGCGAAGCGGCTGGTGACCATGGGATAGACGCCGATGTCGCGCAGCGCGCCGCCGCCCAGCTCGGGCCGGTTGCGCATGTTGGCGGCGTCGACATTGTAGTAGCTGAAGGCCGCCTCGATATGCATCAGCCGGCCGATGGCGCCGTCGGCGATCAGCTGCTGCACCTTGGCCCATTGCGGGTGGTAGGTGACCATGAAGGCCTCGGACACCGTGACGCCGGCCGCCTTCGCCGCATCCGCGATCGTCGCGATCTCCGCGGCGGTCATGCCCATCGGCTTTTCGCACAGGACGTGCTTGCCGGCCTCGATCGCCTTCAGCGTCCATTCGGCGTGCTGGGACGTCGGCAGCGGGATGTAGATCACGTCGACCTCGTCGGAGGCCAGGAGCTCGTTGTAGCTGCCATAGGCGCGCGGGATGCTGAACATCTCGGCGACTTCGCGCGCCCGCTCCACGTCACGGCTGGCGATCGCCGCCAGCCGGCCATTGGTCGCCTTGGCGATCGCGGGCATCACATGTTCCCGCCCGATCTTGGCGGTGGACAGAATTCCCCATCTCAGCATGCCGGTTCCCCCCTTGTGGTCGTTCGTCGTCATTGTCCTTGCCGCGACCGGCCGCCCCTCGCCACAGCCGGTCGCAGGTCCCGTCAGCCGTTCAGGACGGCCTTCACGGCGTCCAGCTCGGTCAGCGGCAGCTGCGGCCGCGGGCCGATCTGGCCGATGATGTGGCCGGCCGAGGCGACGCCGAGCCGGGCCGATTTCTCGTGGTCGAGGCCCATCGTATAGCCGCGCAGGAAACCGGCGGCGAAGAGGTCGCCCGCACCGGTCGCATCGACCACCTTGTCGACCGCCGTCGCCGGCACCGTGATCCGCTGCTCGCCTTCGGCCACGATGCAGCCCTTCTCGCTGCGGGTGACCGCGGCGAAGCGCTTGACGTCCTTGGCCAGCGCGTCGATCGCCGCGTCCATGTCCTCGGTCTCGTAGAGCGCCTTGGCCTCGGCCTCGTTGGCAAAGACGATGTCGACCGTGCCCGAGCGGATCAGGTCGAGGAATTCGGCGCGGTAGCGATGCACGCAGAAGGAATCCGACAGGGTCATGGCGACCTCGCGGCCGTTCTCATGGGCGATCTTCGCCGCGGCGACGATGGCCTCCTTGGCGCGGGGCGGATCCCACAGATAGCCTTCGAAATAGGTGACCTTGGCGGCGGCCACGAGCGAAGCGTCGATGTCCTGCGGCCCGAGCTCGGTGCAGGCGCCGAGGAAGGTGCTCATCGAGCGCTCGCCATCCGGCGTGACCAGCACCATGCAGCGCGCCGTCGGCGGCGTGGTGTCCAGCGGCGTGGTGTCGAACTTGACGCCAAGCGCGCGGATGTCGTGGGTGAAGATCCGGCCGAGCTGGTCGTTGGCGACCTTGCCGATATAGGCACCCGTGCCGCCGAGGCTGACCAGCCCGGCGATGGTGTTGCCGGCGCTGCCGCCCGAGGTCTCAGTGCCCGGACCCATGGCGTCGTAGAGATGCTCGGCGCGTTCGGCGTCGATCAGCGTCATGCCGGCCTTCTGCACGCCTTCGCGTTCCAGAAAGGCGTCGTCGGCCCGCGCGATGATGTCGACGATCGCATTGCCGATCGTCAGAACGTCGTATTCTGCCATGGTCCATCCTGTCGTTGAAGCGTGCCGTCTGGTTAACCCGCGGAGGCCGAAATGGCCAGCGGGGCAAGCGCGGCCCGCGTTGCGGGCGCGCGTCGGCGTGCCTATCTCGGCTGCACGGAAAGGACGCCCGATGATCTTCACCGCCGCCCGGCTTGCGCTCGCCGACATCTTCTCGCCGCCCTTCCGGGCCGCCCTCTGGAAGACCCTGGGGCTGACGGCCGTGGTGCTCGTGGCGCTCTGGTTCGGCATCGGCGCCATCGCCGAGATCTTCGCCGTGCCGTTCCTCTCCAACCTCTTTCCGGACGATCTGAGCTGGCTCGATCAGGCCGGCACGCTGGCCGGCTGGGCCGCCGGCCTGCTTCTGGCGGTGCTCCTGGCCTTCCTGATCGGCCCGATCAGCGCGGTCATCGCCAGCCTGTTCCTCGACGACGTGGCGGTGGTGGTCGAGCGCGAGAGCTACCCGGATGCCCCGACCGGCACGGCGATGGCCTTCCTGCCGGGGCTCGTCCTGTCGGTGAAGTTCTTCGGCGTGGTCATCCTCGGCAATCTGCTGGCGCTGGTGCTGCTGCTCGTGCCCGGCGTCAACATCGCAGCCTTCTTCCTGGTCAACGGCTATCTCCTCGGCCGCGAATATTTCGAGTTCGCGGCCATGCGCTACCGTTCGGAGGACGAGGCCAAGGCGATCCGTTCGCGCCATGGCGGCACGGTATTCGTGGCGGGCCTTTTGATCGCCGGCTTCCTGGCGATCCCGATCGTCAATCTGCTGACGCCGCTCTTTGCGGCGGCGCTGATGGTGCATCTGCACCAGCGCATCGCGGCGAAGACCGGCGGCCTGCCGGTCCAGGCGGACCGGACCGCGCCCCGTGTCAGGGGATCGGATGCAGCGGCGCCGGAACGTCGTTCGTCTTGATCTCGGCCTTGCAGAGATCGGCGATGACGCAGGCCTCGCAGTCCGGCTTGCGTGCCTTGCAGACATAGCGGCCGTGCAGGATCAGCCAGTGATGGGCATGGCGGCGATAGGGCTGCGGAATGATCCGCAACAGTCCCTGCTCCACCGCCTCGGGCGTTGCGCCGGGCGCCAGCTTCAGCCGGTTGCCGATCCGGAAGATGTGGGTGTCGACGGCCAGCGTCTCCTCGCCGAAGGCGACGTTGAGAACGACGCTGGCGGTCTTGCGGCCGACGCCGGGCAGGGCCTCCAGCGCGGCGCGCTCGCCGGGCACTTGGCCGCCATGCTGCGCCACCAGCGTTTCGGCGAGGGCGGCGACGTTCTTGGCCTTGTTGCGATAGAGCCCGATCGTGCGGATATGCTCGCGGATCGCATCCTCGCCCAGCGCCGCCATGGCCGCTGCATTGTCGGCGACGCGAAACAGTTCGCGCGTCGCCTTGTTGACGCCGGCATCGGTCGCCTGCGCCGACAGGACGACGGCGACGAGCAGGGTGAACGGATTGGTGTAGGCGAGCTCTGACACGGGCTCCGGCCGCTGCACCGAGAAGCGCCGGAAGATCTCGGTGATCTCCTCTTCCGAATAGGGGATCTTCACGCGGCGCGGCCGGGCCGGGCGCCGCGTCGCCGCCCTGGCCGGACGCTTGGCACTGGCCGCGCGAGGCGATGCGTCGCTTTTGCCGCGCTTGACCCCTTGGCCGGATGGTCCAATCTTGTCGCTCATCGTTGCCCTATAGCGAGACGACGCCGTGACTGACAATCGCGATGGCACAGGTCAGGCCGACGCCGCGTCGGAACGGCCGATCTTCGAGGCCTTGCTGACGCCCTACCGCTCGCTCGGCCGGCGCGGCTTCAACATCCTCATGGCCTTTGTCGGCGGGGTCAGCCTTGTCACCGGCATCGCCTTCGTCGCCAAGGGCGCCTGGCCGGTCTTCGGCTTCTTCGGCGTCGACGTGCTGCTGATCTGGTGGGCGTTTCGCGCCAGCTACCGCTCGGCCAAGGCACGCGAACTGGTCACCGTGTCCCGGACCGACCTGGCCATCCGCAAGATCTCGCCGCGCGGCGAGGTTCGCGAGACCCATCACAACCCGTTCTGGGCGCGGTTCAAGGTCGACCGGCACGACGAGATCGGCATCACCCGGATGAGCGTCGATTCCAAGGCCGCTTCGACCGAGATCGGCGGGTTTCTCAATCCCGACGACCGCGAGAGCTTTGCCCGCGAATTCAACCGCGCGCTGCTGACCGCCAAGGGCCGCTGACCGGCTGGCGTCTCCGTCGGGCTGATTGTCGGAAAACGGGTGGCGGACGCCGCCCGCGGAGGCGATGATCGGCCAGCAAGGGAGAATTGCCATGTTGTCGATCGTACCCGACACGGTCCGAACCGACCCCGCCGTGATCACGCCATCCGCCGGCCAGGAGAGCCTTGGCGATTACGAGACGGTCCGCCGCGCCATCGAGTTCATCTCGACCCATTACAGCGAGCAGCCGAGCCTCGGCGAGATCGCCGCGGCACTCGGCCGCTCGGAAGAGGCACTGACCGCCGTATTCCGCCGCTGGGCCGGGCTGACGCCGAAGGCGTTCCTGCAGGCCGTCACCATGGACCATGCCCGCCGCCTGCTCGACGGCGGGGCGTCGCTGCTGGATGCCGCCTTCGAGGTTGGCCTCTCCGGCCCCTCGCGGCTGCACGATCTCTTCGTCAAGCACGAGGCCCAGTCGCCGGGCGCCTACAAGGCCAAGGGCGCGGGCATCGCCTTCGACTACGGCTTCCACGCGACGCCCTTCGGCCTGGCGCTGGTCGTGGCCACCGAACGGGGCCTCGCCGGCATCGGCTTCGCGGAACCCGGCGACGGCGGCGAGGCGGCGGCGCTGGACGACATGCGCCGGCGCTGGCCGAAGGCGAGCTTCCGGCCGGCGCCCGACCGGACCGCCCCGCTCGCCCGGCGCATCTTCGAGCCCGGCCACTGGGAGAGCGAACGGCCGTTGCGGGTGGTGCTGATCGGCACGGATTTCGAGATCCGGGTCTGGGAAACGCTGCTGACGATCCCGGTGGGACAGGCGACCACCTATGCCAGCGTCGCCGGGCGCATCGGCGCGCCGAAGGCGGCGCGCGCCGTCGGGGCGGCAGTCGGGCGCAACCCGATCTCCTTCGTCGTGCCCTGCCACCGGGTGGTCGGCAAGTCCGGGGCGCTCACCGGCTATCACTGGGGCATCACCCGCAAGCGGGCGATGCTGGGCTGGGAAAGCGGACTTCTGGCCCGCGACAACGGATGACATGCGCTGTCCTGGCGATGACCCGTGCCGGGGCAAGCGGTCGCATTCGCAGGATCGCACGCCGACCTATCTGAAATCCCCGATCGGGGAGGACGAGGCCGGTGGCCGGACGGATGAGCGACATGGCGGTTCTGCCGGAGGCGGCAGTGGAGACGGTGTTTCGCCGCCTTGCCGCCGAGATGCCGGGGCGCACGGCGACGGCCAAGGGGCCGAAGGATCAGCCCGACCCGTTCCGCTCGCTGGTCTCCTGCGTCCTCTCGGCCCAGAGCCTCGACCGCAACACGGCCGCGGCGGCCGAGGCGCTGTTTGCGCTGGCCACGACCCCGCAGGCGATGCTGATGCTGGGTGAGGAGGCTATTGCCCGAGCGATCAAACCCTGCGGCCTCTACAACATGAAGGCGCGCAATCTCACGCGGCTGTGCCACACGCTGCTGGAGAGCCATGGCGGGCTCGTCCCGCAGGATCGGGCCGGGCTGATGGCGTTGCCGGGCGTCGGGCGCAAATGCGCCGACATCGTCCTCAGCTTCACCTTCGGACAGGACGTCATCGCCGTCGACACCCATGTTCACCGGGTTGCCAACCGCATCGGCCTGACGGCGGCACGCGGGGCCGAGGCCACAGCCGACCAGCTCGCCGCCCGCGCCCCGGACTGGGCGCAGGGCGACGGGCATTTCTGGCTGATCCAGTTCGGCAAGGCGGTCTGCGTGGCGCGCAGGCCCCGCTGCGAGGCCTGCATGCTCACCGATCTCTGCCTCTGGTTCGCCGCCAACCGGGACGCCGCCGGCTCCTGAAGCGACGACGGCCCGTCGGCCTCAGATCTTACCGTCGAGGCCCATCTGGTAGTATTTGTGGACGATGTTGTCCTGGTTCTCCAGGAGCCAGTCGATCGAGGGCTCGTTCGCCATCGCCTTGCGGATCGCCTGGGTCATGCCCTTGCGATGGATGTCGAAGAGCACCTTGTGGTCGAGATCCGGCACGTCGACGATGGTCGGGGCGAGCCACACCGAGCAGATGATGCCGAGATCGTTGACCCGGTCCTTCGGCAGGATGCCCTCGCGCACGGCGTCGAGCACGCCATTGGCGATGGCGAACTGCACCGTGCCCATCAGGATATTGGTGTATTTCGGATCGTCGACGGTGACCTTCGACACGCAGAGCGTGACCGGGCGGACCATGATGTCGGTGTTGAGCAGGGCAAAGACGCGGCTATGGCCCTTCACCTGGTCGCCGGTGAGGGTGGCGAGCGCGGTGCCGACCGGCCCGTCGAGCTCGCCGATGACGACTTCCGGTTCGGCGGCGGTGCCCGGAGGGCCGCCGGCGACAAGGGCTTCGCCGCTGCACAGGACGATACGGTCGGTCATGATGGCATTCTCTCGCTGGTTTCCGGCGCCCGCTGCGGCCTAGCAGCTTCCGCCGGCGCACTCAAACCCGCGCCAAGCCGGCGCGGGCATAAGCGAAACCGGAGCGCCGTCAGCCTTCGAGGATGGTCTTTTCGGCGACGCTGGTATCGGCGTTGAGCCGGTAGACGATCGGCACGCCGGTGGCGATCTCCTGGCCGACGATCTCCTCGCCGGTCAGCCCGTCCAGCGCCATCACCATGGCGCGCAGCGAATTGCCGTGGGCGGCGACCAGCACCGTGCCGTCGTTCATCACCTTCGGCAGGATATCATGGATGTAATAGGGCCAGACGCGGGCGCCGGTGTCCTTCAGGCTCTCGCCGCCCGGCGGGGGCACGTCGTAGGAGCGGCGCCAGATATGTACCTGCTCCTCGCCCCATTTGGCGCGGGCGTCGTCCTTGTTGAGGCCGGACAGGTCGCCATAGTCGCGCTCGTTGAGGGCGACGTTGCGGATCGTCTGAAGGTCCGGCTGGCCGAGTTCGTCGAGCGCCAGGGTCAGCGTGCGCTGGGCACGGGAGAGTTCGCTGGTGAAGGCGATGTCGAAGGTCAGGCCCGCGGCCTTCAGGCGGCGCCCCGCATCCTTGGCTTCCTCGACACCCTTCTCGGTCAGGTCGGGGTCCTTCCCGCCGGTGAAGAGGTTCTTAAGGTTCCAGTCGCTCTGGCCGTGGCGGACGAGGACGAGGGTTCTGGACATCGCGGCGGACCTTTCATGTGGGTCGGATGAAGCGTGTGGGGCGGGCGGGGGGCCAGCCGTCAGAGACCGAGGACGTTGGCCATGGTGTAGAGGCCGGGCGCACGGTCCTTCGCCCAGAGGGCGGCGCGGACGGCGCCGCGGGCGAAGATCGCCCGGTCGGTCGCCAGATGCGAGATCTCGATGCGCTCGCCTTCGCCGGCCAGGATCACCGAATGCTCGCCGGTCACCGAACCGCCGCGCAGCGTGGCGAAGCCGATCGTGCCCTCAGGGCGTGGCCCGGTATGGCCGTCGCGCACCCGCACGCTGTTGTCGGCGAGCGAAATGCCGCGACCCTTCGCGGCGGCCTCGCCGAGAAGCAGCGCGGTGCCGGACGGCGCATCCACCTTGTGCTTGTGGTGCATTTCCAGGATCTCGATGTCGAAGGCGTCGGGGCCGAGCGCCCGGGCGGCCTTCTCGACGAGGCCGGCGAGAAGATTGACGCCGAGGCTCATATTGCCGGATTTGACGATCGGCGTGCGCTCGGCACTGGCTGCGATCGCCGCGTCCTGATCGGGCGAGCAGCCGGTGGTGCCAACGACATGGACCAGCGAGCCGCTCGCAGCGCGTTCGGCCATGGCGACGGAGGCCGCCGGTGCGGTGAAGTCGATGATGCCGTCGGCGCCGGCGAGCGCCCCGTCGATATCGTCGGTGATGATGACGCCCGAGGTCCCGATGCCGGCGAGGAGGCCCGCATCCTGGCCGATCGCCTCCGAGCCCTCGCGTTCGACCGCGCCGGACAGGACGGCGCCTTCGGTTTCGCCGATCACGGTGACCAGCGTGCGGCCCATGCGACCGGCAGCGCCCAGGACGACCAGCTTCATCGGTGCCATCGCGTCTCTCCCTCGTTGCGCGGCCTGGCGCGTCAGCTCCGCACGGATGCGGCGATTTCCTCGGGCCGCGTTGCCGTGCCGCTGCGGCGATCGCTCGACTGCAGGCCGTGGAACCGGGCATAGAGGCCGTCGCGGCGTCCGACAAGTTCCTCGTGGCTGCCGCGCTCGACGATCTCGCCGCCATCGACGACGAGAATCTGGTCGGCCCCGACGATGGTCGACAGGCGGTGCGCGACGACGAGGACGGTGCGGTTCTTCATCGCCTCGTCCAGCGCCGCCTGCACCAGGGTCTCGGAGCGCGTGTCGAGGGCCGATGTGGCCTCGTCGAGAAGCAGGATCGGGGCGTTGCGCACCAGCGCCCGGGCGATCGACAGCCGCTGGCGCTGGCCGCCCGACAGCGAGATGCCGTTTTCGCCGAGCGGCGTGTCGTAGCCCTGCGGCTGGGCGAGGATGAATTCCTCGGCCTGCGCCTGCCGCGCGGCCTCGGCGATCTCGTCGTCGGTCGCATCGGGGCGGCCGAGACGGATGTTCTCGCGGATCGTGCCCTCGAAGAGATACGGCGTCTGCGGAACGTAGGCGATCTGGGCGCGCAGCGAGGCGGTCGCCACGTCGCGGATGTCCTGGCCGTCGATGCGGATGGCACCCTCGGAGACGTCGTAGAAGCGTTGCAGCAGCGAGATCACGGTGGACTTGCCGCCGCCGGACGCGCCGATCAGGGCGGTGGTGCGGCCGGGCCGGGCGGTGAAGCTCATGCCCTTCAGGACGGGTTCGCCCGGATGATAGCCGAAGCCGACATTCTCGAAGACGATCTCGGCCCGGTCGACCTTCAGCGCCGGCGCGCCCGGCTTGTCGGCTTGGCCCGGCTCCAGATCGAGGATCTCGTAGATCATCTGGGCGTTGACCAGCGCCCGCTCGAGTTGCACCTGCAACTTGGCGAGACGGCGGGCCGGATCATAGGCGAGCAGCAGCGCCGTGATGAAGGCGAACATGGCGCCCGGCGAATAGCCGTAGACGATGGCGCGGTAGCCCGAATAGGCGATCACCCCGGCGATCGCGAGGCCGGCGACGATCTCGGTGACCGGCGTGGTGCGCTCGGTGATGACGGCGATGCGGTTGGAGCGCTCCTCGGCGCCGAGGATCAGCGTCTCGATGCGTGCGCGCAGCGGCTTTTCCATGGTGAAGGCCTTCACCACGGTGATGCCCTGCGCCGCTTCCTGGATCGAGCCGAGCACCCGCGCATTGAGGTCGATCGACTGGCGGGTGACCACCCGCAGCTTGCGGGCGAGGATGCCGATCATCAGGGCGATCGGCGGTCCTGCGATCAGCGCGATCATCGACAGCAGCGGGTCCTGGTAGATCATCACGAAGACGAGGAAGATCAGCGTCAGGAGATCGCGGGCGATCGAGGTGACCGTCAGGTTCAGCGTGTCGCGGATGCCGGCGACATTCTGGTTGATCCGGGCGGCGAGATGCGCCGAGCGGTTCTCGCCGAAGAAGTCCACCGACAGAGCCATCAGATGGGCGAACAGCCGGCGCTGGTAGCGCGCCACGATGTGGTTGCCGATGCGGGCGAGGATCACGCCCTGGCCGTAGGTGGCAAGGCCACGCGTGGCGAAGGCCAGGAAGACGACGATCGGCAGCGTGACGATGGCGGCGCGGTTCTGGTTGACGAAGATGTCGTCGATCACGCTGCGCATGATCCAGGCGAGAAACGCCGTGGAGGCCGCGACCAGCACGAGACAGACGATCGCCATCACGTACTGGCGCAGGAACTGCCGGCCGTTCTCCTGGATGATCCGCTTCAGGAGCCGCAGCACGAGACCGCGCTCGCCCGGCTCCTTCAGGGAGATCCGCTTCTTCGTCGTCGCGCCGGCGGCCTGCCCGGCTGTCGTTTTCTTGCTCATCGCGACGTCCTATAGAGGCTCATGCGCCCGGTGCCTATCGGGACCGGGCGGGCGCCGCGTCGGAAATCCGTCGGCACTGGCCGATCGGCAACGGTCCGGATGACTGGAAGCCTAGCCGCGACCCTGCCACGCGCCGGTGACATGGACCGGCCAGCGCCACGGCAGCACGGCGACGATGTCGAAACGGCGCGAGAGCCGGGCGAAATCGGCCCGGCGCCCAATCCACAGATCGGCCGCGGCCTCGATCCGGCGCTGGGTCTGCGGGCCGACTGCGTCCATCGCCTCGGCAAGCGTCGCGCGGGCCTTCACCTCGACGAAAGCGACGAGATCGCCGCGCCGGGCGATCAGGTCGATCTCGCCGGCTTTCGTGCGGTGCCGGACGGCGAGGATGCGATAGCCCTTCAGCCGCAGCGCCATGGCCGCCAGCCACTCGCCGCGATGGCCCTTGCGAAAGCCCTGCCGTCGCCGGGCGCGGGCCGCGTCCGCAGAGGTCACTGCCGGTCCTTGAGGGCGAGGGCGCGCTGGTAGAGGTCGCGTCTCCCGAGGCCGGTCAGCCTGGCGGCTTCCTGCGCTGCTTTGGTCGGCTTCATCTCCGCCAGCAAGCCCGACAGGATCGCGTCGGCGTCGGCCCCGCTCGCCACCGGCGGCGCGTCGGGCGGTGCGATGCAGACGACGATCTCGCCGCGCACCCGTTCCATGGCCGCGAACTGGGCGGCGAGTTCGCCCAGCGTGCCGCGATAGATGGTCTCGTAGGCCTTGGTGAGCTCGCGGCAGACGGCTGCCTGGCGTGCGCCGAGGGCCTGGTCCATGGCCGCGAGACTGTCGGCGATCCGGTGCGGGGCTTCGAAGAAGACCAGCGTGCCGGGAATGCGGGCGAGTTCTTCCAGCCGCTGCGCGCGGGCCTGCTCCTTCTGCGGCAGGAAGCCGGCAAAGAAGAAGGCGTCCGACGGGAGGCCCGAGGCGAGCAGCGCGGCAAGGGCCGCCGAGGCGCCGGGGATCGGCACCACTGGAATCCCGGCTGCGATCGCCTCCTGCACGATCCGGTAGCCGGGGTCCGACACCAGCGGCGTCCCGGCGTCCGAGACCAGCGCCACCGACAGGCCAGCCTGCAAATCGGCGAGGAGCGCGGCGCCGGCGTCTTCGGCATTGTGCTCGTGATAGGCGAACATCCGCCGCTCGATGCCGAAGCGATGCAGCAGCTTGGCGGTGACGCGCGTATCCTCGCAGGCAAGGCGGTCGGCCCCGGCGATGAGTTCCAGCCCGCGCAGGGTCACGTCGCCGAGATTGCCGATCGGCGTCGCCACCAGATAGAGGCCCGGCTCCGGCTTCGGCGCCGTGTGCGCCACATCCCGGATGCGATAGCGGCGGGCGGTGGCCTGCTCGTCTTTGTGCGCCTGCAACTCTTCGGACATCACTTGGCGATCGACCGCTTCAGCGCTTCGTCGATCCGCGCTTGCCAGCCCGGCCCGGTCGCCTTGAAATGGGTGACCACTTCGGCGCTCAGTTCCAGTGAAATCGACACTTTTCCAGCGCCGGGCCCTTCCGACGAGCGACCGGTGCCTGCGAACTGCGCGAGGATTTCGGCAGGAAGCTTCGAAGCGGGCACGCTTGCGCGGCGGAAATCCGCCTCGGTCCACTCCGGGTTGTCGCTATCGATGATGGGCTCTTGGCTATTGTCCGACATAGCGTTCGAACTCCTTTCGATGGGCGCGGCGGAGGCTGATCGGACGCACCGCGCCAGCGCGGACGGTGAAGGCAACACAGAAAGGCTGGCCGTCGATCAATCCGAAACCACGGAACCGCGCCTCGCCATAGTCGTGGCGGTCATCCCTGATGACCAGCCGCAGATCCATATCTGCCGCTCTTGCCAGAGAGACGCTGTGCTTCGCGATATTCGCGGCATCCTTGGCGGGGTCGAAATCCAATGCGCGACGGCTCCGGCACGTGACGGTCGCCATCCACTATATAGGGCACCGGAGCGTCAACGAAATCCGCATCAGGCGAGGTCGGCGACCACCGCGTCGAGGACGAGCATGCCGGCGGGCGTCGCCCGCAGCCGGTCGGGGCCGAGGCGTTCCACCATGCCGTGGGCCATCAGGTCGGCCTCGCTGACCGGATCGAGGTCGCGGCCGGTCAGCTTGCGCCAGCGCTTCAGGTCGATGCCCTCGGTCAGGCGCAGGCCCATCAGTAGCAATTCGTCGGCCTGTTCGGTCGGGCTCAGCAATTCGTCGACCACCGCCCCGCTGTCCCAGGATTCGACCATCTTCAGCCAGGTTTCCGGCAATGGTTCGTTGGAGATGGCGTGGCGCCCGCCCGGCCCCATCAGCCGGCCATGGGCGCCGGGGCCGACACCGGCATAAAGCCCGTAGCGCCAGTAGGTCAGGTTGTGGCGGGATTCGGCGCCCGGGACGGCGTGGTTGGAGATCTCGTAGGCCGGCAGGCCGCGTTCGGCGGTGATCCGCTGGGTGGATTCGTAAAGGTCGGCCGACAGGTCGCCATCCGGCACGATCAGCTTGCCCGCCTTGTGCAGCGCGTAGAAGGGCGTGCCCTCCTCGATGGTGAGCTGGTAGAGCGACAGATGATCGGCGGCCAGATCGATCGCCTGGTTCAGCTCGCTTTCCCAGGCCGCGACGGTCTGGTCGGGCCGGGCATAGATCAGGTCGAAGGACAGGCGCGGGAAGATCTCGCGGGCAAGGCCGATGGCGTGCAGCGCCTGGTCGACGCTGTGCAGCCGGCCGAGAAGCCGAAGGTCGCGGTCGTTCAAGGCCTGCACGCCGAGCGACACCCGGTTGACGCCGGCCTCGCGATAGCCGCGGAACCGCTCCGCCTCGACGCTCGACGGATTGGCCTCCAGCGTGATTTCGGCACCGTCGGCGATCGTCCAGTTGGCGGCCACGGCATCGAGGATCCGGCCGACCGTCGCCGGCTCCATCAGCGATGGCGTACCACCGCCGAGGAAGACCGAGGTGACCGTTTCACCCGCCGAGCGGCGGGCCATCTCGGCCAGTTCCCGCTCGAACGCCGCCGCATAGCGCTCCTGATCCACCGGCTTATGGCGGACATGGCTGTTGAAGTCGCAATACGGGCATTTGGCCGCGCAGAACGGCCAATGCACATAGACGCCGAACCCCGGCGCGCGCGATTGCGGCTCGAAGGCGAGAACGTCACGGCCTGGGCGGGAATGGATCGTCATTCGACTCCGAGTGCGTCGCGCGCGAATTTCTGGAATGCCCGGGCCCGATGCGACATGGCGGTCGGCTGGCCGGGCTTCCAGGCGTGTTTTTCCGCCGACATCATCTCGCCGAAGGTCCGGTCGCTGCCGTCGGGCAGGAAGATCGGATCGTAGCCGAAGCCGAGCTCGCCGCGCGGCGGCCAGACGATGGTCCCCTCGACCTCGCCGCGGAAGAGATGCGTGCCGCCGGCCGGATCCGCAAGGCACAGAACCGCGACGAATTTCGCCCGGCGCTGCTCCGGCGTCGTGGCGCCGGCCGCCTGCAGCTTTTCCTCGACATTGCGCATTGCCATGGCGAAATCGCGATCCGGGCCGCCCCATCGCGCCGAATAGATGCCGGGATCGCCGTTCAGCGCGTCGATGGCGATGCCGGAATCGTCCGACAGCGACACGAGACCGGTGGCGCGCATGGCGGCCAGTGCCTTGAGCTCGGCATTGGCCTCGAAGGTCGTGCCGGTCTCTTCGGGATCCTCGAGGCCCTTTTCCTTCGCCGAGGTCACCTCGAAGCCGAAGGGCTCCATCAGCTCGCGGATTTCCCAGATCTTTCCGATGTTGTGGCTGGCGACGAGAAGCGGGCCGTCCTTCGGGTCGAGACGTTTCATTGCGCGGCCTCGATGGCCTGGCGCTGCATGCCGACGAGATCGTTGATCCCCTTGCGGGCGAGATCGAGGAGCTTGAGGAACTCGTCCTGCGAGAACGGCGTGCCCTCGGCGGTGCCCTGGATCTCGACGATGCCGCCGGAGCCGGTCATGACGAAATTGGCGTCGGTCTCGGCGGCGGAATCCTCCGGGTAGTCGAGGTCGAGCACCGGCTCGCCCTTGTAGATGCCGCAGGAGATCGCCGCGACGTGGTCCTTCAGCACCTTGGCCGGATCGACCATGGCGCGCTGGCCCATCCATGCGAGGCAGTCGGCCAGTGCGACGTAGCCGCCGGTGATCGCCGCCGTGCGGGTGCCGCCATCGGCCTGGATGACGTCGCAATCCACGGTGATCTGGCGCTCGCCCAGCGCCTGCAGGTCGACGACCGCGCGCAGGCTGCGACCGACGAGGCGCGGGATTTCCTGGGTGCGGCCCGACTGCTTGCCGGACGCCGCCTCGCGGCGCATCCGGTCGCCCGTGGCGCGCGGCAGCATGCCGTATTCGGCCGTCACCCAGCCCTTGCCGGAATTCTTCAGCCAGCCCGGCACGCGCTCTTCAAGGCTCGCCGTGCACAGGACATGGGTGTCGCCGAACCGGACGAGGCACGAGCCCTCGGCATGACGCGAGTAGTTCCGCTCGAGGCTGACGGGCCGCAATTCGTCGAAGGCGCGTTTGGATGGCCGCATGATGAGGTCCTGACAATCGGTCCTGGAGAAGGGAATAGATGCTTCGGGTTGCGCCGGGCTTGTATCGGCGATGACCCGGCGGATCAAAGATTTTCGCGTCGCTGTCATGGCGGGGCGGTGCGCGATGGCGGAAGATCGCTCGGAAAGGCGCCCGCGCGGAGGGCTATCGCGGCCGGACGGCTTGGCGAGGGCCCGAGCATTCCCTATAGTCCGGTCATGCGGGAAACGATATAGTCCGGTCATGCGGGAAACGATGCGACGCCATGACTGAATTCCGTTTGCCTGTCAGCGATTTGGCTTCCGGAGCACTGCCGCTGGACGAGCGCTCGCGGGAAATCTTCCGGCTGATCGTCGAAAGCTATCTCGACATCGGCGAGCCGGTGGGCTCGCGCATGCTGTCGCGGCTTTTGACCAACGCGCTGTCGCCGGCCTCGATCCGCAACGTGATGAGCGATCTGGAAGCACTCGGCCTGATCTATGCGCCGCATGTCAGCGCCGGACGCATGCCGACCGAACTGGGCCTGCGCTTCTTCGTCGACGCCTTTCTGGAAGTCGGCGATCTCGGCTCCTCCGAGCGCGAGGAGATCGAGGAGAAGGTGCGGGTGTCGGGCGACGGTCGCCCGTTCGAATCGCTTCTGACCGAGGCGAGCCAGCTTTTGTCCGGCCTGTCGCGCGGCGCCGGCATCGTGCTCACCTCCAAGGCCGATCTGCGCCTCAAGCATATCGAATTCATCCGGCTGGAGCCGACGCGCGCGCTGGCGGTGCTGGTCGGCGCCAATGGCGAGGTGGAAAACCGCATTCTCGACCTGCCGGCCGGCGTCACCGCCTCGCAGCTCGTCGAGGCAGGGAACTTCCTCAACGCCCATATCGTCGGCCGCACGCTGGGCGAGGCGAGCGAGGAGATCGCCCGGCTGAAGGACGACACGTCCAGTGCCCTCGATCTCCTGTCGCGCCAGCTCGTCGAAAAGGGGCTGGCGGTCTGGTCCGGCGCCTCGGCCGACCAGCCGGCGCGGCTGATCGTGCGCGGTCGCGCAAATCTTCTGGAGAACGTCACCGCCTCCGAGGACATCGAGCGGCTGCGCCTGCTCTTCGACGACCTGGAGACCAAGAGCGGCATCATCGAGCTTCTGGGCCTTGCCGAGAAGGGCAATGGCGTGCGGATCTTCATCGGGTCGGAGAACAAGCTGTTCTCGCTGTCCGGATCCTCGCTGGTGGTCGCGCCCTATCAGGGCGGCGGCGAGAGCGTCATCGGCGCGGTCGGGGTGATCGGCCCGACCCGGCTCAACTACAAGCGCATCGTGCCGATGGTGGACTACACCGCGCGCATCGTATCGCGGCTTCTGACCTCCGGCGCGGCCGCCCGCGAGGCTTGATTTTCCGTCCCGTCAATTCGATATGCGGCGCGACAACGATTTTCCGCCGCGCTGCGCGGTTCGCGTGGGGACCCCCACCGCCGGACTTGCGCAGCCAGGCCCCGACACGAGGTGATGACGCATGAGCGATACCGGCAAGCGCGAACACGACGAAGCCCGCAACCGGGCGGCTGACCCGGCCGCCCGCGATCGCGCCGACCCGGCGAGCGAGGCCGAGGCGCGGCGCGCGGCGGCCAATGCCAACGCCGAAGGCAGCGGCTATGCGGACGCCGCCAGCGGCTTTGCCGACGCCGATGCGGCGGCCAGCGCCGATGCCGAGCGCATCGCGGCGCTGGAAGCCGAGAACGCCGACGTCAAGGATCGCCTGCTGCGGCTGGCCGCCGACATGGAAAACCTGCGCCGGCGGACCGAGCGCGAGGTCAAGGATGCGCGCACCTACGCGGTGACCGGCTTTGCCCGCGAGATCCTGTCGGTCGCCGACAATCTGCGCCGCGCGCTGGAAGCGGTGCCGGCCGAAGCCAAGGCCGATGGCGAGGGTGGTCTGGCCGGCCTCATCGACGGCGTCGAGGTGACCGAGCGGTCGCTAATCAGCACGCTGGAGAAGCACGGCGTCAAGAAGCTCGACCCGGAAGGCCAGCGCTTCGATCCGAACTTCCACCAGGCGATGTTCGAGATCCCGAACACCGAAGTGCCGAACGGCACCGTCCTGCAGGTCGTGCAGGCGGGCTATGCCATCGGCGAGCGCGTGCTGCGCCCGGCCATGGTCGGCGTCTCCAAGGGCGGGCCGAAGGCCTCTGCCGCCAAGGCCGAGGCGGACGCCGCCCCGCAGGATGCCGGCGACACCATCTGATCGCCACAAAGCCCGCCGACGCTTTTCCGTATCGCGGGGACCAGTTCGCGATACGGATGCCAGGCAAGGACAGGCGACTTATGACGAAGACCATCCTCCCGTTCGCGGTTTCAGCCGGACTGCTCGTGCTCGGCACGCTGGCGGTGAAGGCCGATCACGCCGACCGGCACATGTCGGTCTGGAAGTCGCCGACCTGCGGTTGCTGCGAGGCCTGGACGGACATTGCCCGCGCGCATGGCTTCGACGTCACGGTCACGAACACCGACGAACTGACGCCGATCAAGCGCGCGGCGAAGGTGCCGGCGGCGATGGAAGGCTGCCACACGGCCAGGATCGAAGGCTACGTCATCGAGGGCCATGTGCCCATGGATGCGATCGACCGGCTCCTCGCCGAGCGTCCCGCACTGGCCGGCCTGTCGGCGCCTGGCATGCCGATGGGCTCGCCCGGCATGGGCGACGATCCGGATGCCCGTTACGACGTCTACGGCTTCGGCGGCGAAGGCGGTCCGACCGTCTATCAGGCTGTCGGCCCCCGCTGACCGCGTACCAATTTCGGACAGGATAGAGCGTCGCGCCTGATCCTGGTGGCCCGGCTCAGAAGCGCGGCGGCGTACGACCGGCGGCGCGGCAGGCCGCCACCAGCGTGTTGGCCATCAGCATGGCGATGGTCATAGGCCCGACGCCGCCCGGCACCGGCGTGATCGCCGCGGCCTTCTGCGATGCGGCCTCGAACGCCACATCGCCCACCAGCTGGGTCTTCGCCGAGCCGTCCGGATTGTTACCCTTCTCGGGGGCGTCGATCCGGTTGATGCCGACATCGATGACCACGGCCCCCTCCTTCACATAGTCCGCGCCGATCATCTCCGGCCGTCCGACCGCGGCGACCAGGATATCCGCATTCCGGCAGAGGGCGGGCAGGTCCTTCGTACGCGAATGGGCGATGGTGACGGTGGCGTTGGCGGCGAGGAGAAGCTGCGCCATCGGCTTGCCGACGATGTTGGAGCGGCCGACGATCACCGCGTTGCGGCCCGACAGATCGTCGCCGAGGACGTCGCGGATCAGGATCATCGAGCCGGCCGGCGTGCACGGCACGAAAGCCTCGTCGATCGCGCCGGTGGACAACCGCCCGACATTGACGAGGTGGAAGCCGTCGACGTCCTTGTCGGCGTCGATGGCCTGGATCACCTTGCCCTCGTCGATCTGCTGCGGCAGCGGCAGCTGGACGAGAATGCCGTGGATCTCGGGATCGGCGTTGAGCTCGGCGATCAGCTCGAGCAGTGCCGCTTCGGACGTGTCGGCGTCGAGCACGTGCTTGACCGACTTGAAGCCGCATTCGACCGCGCGCCTGGCCTTGGAGCCGACATAGACCTGGCTGGCCGGGTCCTCGCCGACGATCACCACGGCCAGTCCGGGCTGAAGGCCCGTCTCGGCGGTCAGGGACGTCGTTGCCGCAGTGACCTCCTCGATGATCCGCGCCGCGCGCGCCTTGCCGTCGATCCGCCGTGCTTCGGCCATGGTGCCGTATCCTTCCTGTCCGCGGTGCCGTCAGGGTCTCTTATGGCAGAAGGCAGCGATGGGAAAAGGCCCCCATCGCTGCACGCGTCCCGCGGTGCGGCGCGAGCAGTCCAGTCTGGCGGCGATGTCTATCGCATCGGCAAGCGGTGAACGCCGAGCCGAGGCCGGTCTTCGGTCCCTTACAAACTTGCCGCGGTGCGGGCGGCCTGGTCGTAATGGCCCGACAGGACGCGCAGGAGGCGGGCGACGTTGGTCATGGCCTCAGGCGATATGCCGAGTTCCTCGGCGCCGGAGACGAGGATGCGTTCGCGCAGGTCCTTGTAGAGGCGACAGGCGGTCTCGCCCTCGGGGGTGATCGCGATCAGCCGTTCCTTGCCGGATTTCTCACGCGCCACCAGCCCCTTCGCCTCCAGCTTGCGGATCGCATAGGTCGCCAGATGCGTGTCCTCGATGCCCAGCACGAGGCAGATGTCGGCGAGGCGCTTGGGCTTGCCGCGATGGGTCACCGTATGGAGGACGAGGATCTCCGTCGCCGTCAGGCCGGGCTGGCCGGCCGCCGTCATGCAGCGGATCATCCAGCGCTCGAAGGCATGGTTGGCGAGGATCATCCCGAACTCGACCTCCGACAGGGCCGGCATGGCGCCATCGGCCAGATGCGCCGAGGAGACGATGGGGCCGAATCCTGCCGGTCCTGCGGGCAGTGGGGCTTCGGGTTTGGTGTCGTCGGTCCCGCCGGCCATGGTCAGCCTCCGGAGAACATCGTGCGGGGCAGGTAGAGGGCGAGATCGGGGAACACCGCCAGCAGCACCACCATCAGCGCCAGGAGCCCGAAGAAGGGCGCCGTGGCGGCGGCGATCCTGAAGATGTTCTGTCCCGTCAGGCCCTGGATGACGAAGAGGTTGAAGCCGACCGGCGGCGTGATTTGCGCCATTTCCACGACGATGACGAGATAAATGCCGAACCAGACGAGGTCGAAGCCGGCCTGGGTTACCAGCGGCATAATCACCGAAGTGGTCAGCACCACCATGGAGATGCCGTCGAGGAAGCAGCCGAGCACCATGAAGAACACCGTCAGCGCCGCCAGCAGCGCGAAGGGGGACAGGTCGAGCGAGCCGATCCAGGTGGCCAGTTCCCGCGGCAGGCCGGTGAAGCCCATGGCGGTGGTGACCACCGCCGCGCCGGCGAGGATGAAGGCGATCATCGCCGACACCCGCGTCGCCGCCATCAGGCCCTCGCGGAAACTCTGCCAGTTCAGCGCGTTCTGGGCCCTTGCGATGACCAGCGCCAGGATGACGCCGATCACCGCCGCCTCGGTCGGCGAGGCGATGCCGCCATAGATCGAGCCGATGACGCCGGCGATCAGCAGGATGGTCGGCAGGATGCGGCCGAGCGAGCGGAAGGCGCTTTCCTCGACGATGACGTCGGCCGCGGCCGGGATCAGCGAGGGCTTCAGCGTGGTGATGAGCGCCACATAGCCCATGAACAACAGCGCCAGCACGATGCCCGGCACGACGCCTGCGATGAACAGCCGGGCGATGGATTCCTCCACCGCCGCGCCATAGACGATGAGGATGATCGAGGGCGGGATCAGCAGGCCCAGAGTGCCCGAGCCGGCCAGCGAGCCCATGGCGATGCGCTCGTCATAGCCGCGCTCCTTCAGTTCCGGCAGCGAAATCTTGCCGATGGTCTGGGTGGTGGCGGCCGAGGAGCCGGAGATCGCAGCGAAGATGGCGCAGCCGACGATGTTGACGTGGATCAGCCGGCCCGGCAGCCGCCGCATCAGCGGCGCGAGCCCGGCAAAGAGGTCCTCCGACAGTTTCGAGCGGAACAGGATCTCGCCCATCCAGATGAACATCGGCAGGGCGGTGAGGTCCCAGGAGGTCGACGCCGACCAGAAGGAGGTGGCAAGGATTTGTGCGTCGGGCAGCGCCGGCCGGGTGAGCAGCGCCGCGAGCGCCGTCAGCGTCAGCGCAAGCGCGACCCACAGACCCGACGCGAGTGCGCCGAAGAGGACGACGACGAGCAGCAGCGAGACTTCGAACACGCCCATCAGACGCTGCCTCCGCTGCCGGCGATGCGATCCATGCCGCGGAAGGCCAGCACGGCCTCGTCGACAAGGGCGATGGCGAGGATGAACAGGCCCAGCGCCAGCGTCGCCTGGGGCAAGGCGAGCGGCACGGCGATCATGCCGTAGGAGACGTCGCCGTAGCTGAAGCTCTTCAGTGCCAGTCCGCCGGTGGCATAGGCGCCGAACAGGGCGATCCCGGCGCCGAGCAGCGCGACGATGCCGTCGATATTCTGGCGCGCCCGCTCGGGCAGCCGCTGGGTGACGAGGTCGACGCGGATGTGGACGTTCCGGGCCAGCGTGTCGGCCAGAGCCAGGAAGGTGGCGCCCGCCAGGAGGAAGCCGGCGATCTCGGCGAGCGAGGGCACCGCGAAGCGGGTCGGCGTCGCACCGAGGCTGATCAGCACGAAATCGAGGAGCCGGGCGCCCACCTGCAGTGCGACGAGGACAAGAATGGCGACGAGGCAGAGGGCGGCGATGCCGCCGGCCACGCTGTAGATCGTATCGAGAACGCGACGCATCGGTGCTCCGGGCGGGTTGACGGGCAGGCTCGGGGCAGACGACGGGCGGCGATGGCCGCCGCCCGTCTCATGGGAGCGATGATCAGTTGCGATAGGCCTCGATCAGGGCCGCGCCGGCCTCGCCCGCCGACTGCTTCCAGGATTCGGTCAGCGTCTCGCCGATCTTCTGGAAGTCCGCCTTCATCTGCTCGGACGGCTCTTCGACCGTGATGCCGTTCTCCGACAGCGTCTTGGTGGCGCTTTCGGTCTCGGCCACCGAGGCCTCCCAGCCGCGGGTCTCGGCGGCCGCCGCCGCCTCGGTGATGGCGGTCTGGGCCTCCGGCGGCAGGGCGTCGAAGGCGGCCTGGTTGACGATCACCATGTTGCGCGGCAGCCAGGCGTTGAGGACGTAGTAGTTCGACAGGAAGTCCCAGGCCTTGGTGTCGACACCGGTGGAGGGCGAGGTCATCATCGCCTCGACGCGGCCGGTCGAGAATGCCGTCGGCACGTCCGAGGCCTCGATCTGGGTCGGCACCATGCCGGCCTCGTTGGCGATCGCCTCGGTCGAGGTGTTGTAGGCACGGAACGACTTGCCGCCGAGCTCGGCGACGGAATCCACCGCCTGCTTGGTGTAGAGGCCCTGCGGCGGCCAAGGCACCGAGAACAGAAGCTTCAGGCCGTCCTTGGCCAGCGCCTCTTCCATCATCGGCTTCTGGGCGTCGTAGAGTTTCTTCGCCTCGTCGTAGCTGGTGGCCAGGAACGGCACGGAATCGGCCCCGTAGATCGGGTTCTCGTTCTCGAGCCGCGAGACCAGCAGCTCGCCGATCGGCACAATGCCGTCGCGGACCGAGTTCTTGATGTCCGGATGCTTGATCAGCGACTGGTTCGGGTGCTGGGTGATCTGGACCGCCTCGCCGGCGGCGCCGTTCACCTCCTCGATGAAGGTGGCGATGTTCTTTTCGTGGAAATTGCCTTCCGCATAGGGGGTCGGCATGTCCCAGGCCGTCTGGGCAAGGGCCGCGCCCGGCAGAACCAGAGTGGCGGCAAGCGTAATCGTCGACAGATGCTTCATCGCAGTCTCCATGGCTGTTTCCGGAAGAAAGACTTCCACGAAAATTGCCCTCCGTCAAACACACTGATAATCTGTCGATAAATCGCCGATAAAGATGAATTCTTGAGCGGAGTGCCGAAGATGAGTGCAGTCAACAGCGGCAAGTGGGACTTCTGGATCGACCGGGGCGGCACCTTCACCGACATCATCGGCCGCGATCCCGACGGGGGCCTGCATCCGCGCAAGCTGCTCTCCGAAAATCCCGGCGTCTACGAGGACGCCGCCCTCGAAGGCATCCGCGACCTTCTTGGCCTGGCCAGCGACGCGCCGATCGTCTCGGACCGCGTCGGCACGGTGCGCATGGGTACGACGGTGGCCACCAATGCGCTGCTCGAGCGCAAGGGCGACCGCACGCTGCTGCTCATCACAAGCGGTTTCCGCGACGCATTGAAGATCGCCTATCAGGCCCGGCCCGACATCTTCGCCAAGGAGATCATCCTGCCCGAGCAGCTCTACGAGCGGGTGGCGGAGGTCGGCGAGCGGGTGCTGGCCGACGGCACGCTGGAGCGCGAACTGGACGAGGCCGGCACCCGCGACGCGCTGGCGGCCGCCAGGGCCGACGGCATCGACGCCGTCGCCATCGTCTTCATGCATTCCTGGCGCTATCCGGCCCACGAGCAGCGCGCCCGCGCCCTGGCGGAAGAAGCCGGTTTCTCGCAGATCTCGGTCAGCCACGAGGTCTCGCCGCTGGTCAAGATCGTCGGGCGCGGCGACACCACGGTCGTCGACGCCTATCTGACGCCGATCCTCTCGCGCTATGTCAGCCGCGTCGCCGGCGCGCTCGGCGCCAGCACAGAGGATGCCGCCGCGCCGTCCCTGCAGTTCATGATGTCGTCGGGCGGACTGACTGCCGCCGATCTCTTCCAGGGCAAGGACGCGATCCTGTCGGGCCCCGCCGGCGGCGTCGTCGGCATGGCCGAAACCGCGCGCCTGGCCGGCGAGGAGAAGGTCATCGGCTTCGACATGGGCGGCACCTCGACCGATGTCACCCACTATGCCGGCTCCTATGAGCGGGCGCTGGATTCGGAAGTCGCGGGCGTGCGCATTCGCGCGCCGATGATGCGCATCCACACGGTGGCTGCCGGCGGCGGCTCGATCCTGCATCTCGACCAGGGCCGCTTCCAGGTCGGCCCGGATTCGGCCGGCGCGCATCCGGGGCCGGCGGCCTACGGCAAGGGCGGGCCGCTGACGGTGACCGACGCCAATGTCATGCTCGGCAAGCTGAAGCCGGAGCTGTTCCCGGCGGTGTTCGGGCCGGGCCGCGACCAGCCGCTGGACGCCGGTATCGTCGCCGAGAAGTTCAAGGCCATGGCGGCGACGCTCGGCGAGGATCGCGATCCGCGGCAGATGGCCGAGGGCTTCCTGACCATCGCCGTCGAGAACATGGCCAATGCCATCAAGAAGATCTCGGTGCAGCGCGGCTACGACGTCTCGCGCTACCTTCTGAATTCCTTCGGCGGGGCCGGCGGCCAGCATGCCTGCCTCGTCGCCGACGCCCTGTCGATGGAACGGGTGCTGATCCACCCCATGTCCGGCCTCCTGTCGGCCTACGGCATCGGCCTGTCCTCGCTGTTCTCCTCGCGCAGCCAGGCGCTGGTCGCACCGCTGGAAGAGGCGTCCCGCGATGCCATCGACGCGCTGGCGGCGGAGCTCGGAAAGGCCGTGGCCGCCGAACTCGCCGCCCAGGGCGTCGCCGACGAGAGCGTCGACACGACGCTGCTGCTGCAACTGCGCTATGACGGCACCGACACGACGCTGCCGGTCGTCCATAACGGCGATTTCGCGGCCGCGCGCACGGCCTTCGAGGACGCCCACCGGGCGCAGTTCGGCTTCGTCTACGAGGATCGCCCGATCGTCGTCGAGAACGTTTCGGTCGAGGGCGCCGAGCGCCGCGAGACGGTCGTCGACGCGAGCGAGGGCAATGTCGCGGCTTATGACGCCGAAGCCTCCGAGACCGGCCGCATCTACACCGGCGGGGCCGAGCGTGAGGCCGGTATCTTCCGCCGCGAGGCGCTGGAACTGGGCGCCCGCATTGCCGGACCGGCGCTGATCGTCGAGCCGAACCAGACCATCGTCGTCGAGCCCGGCTGGTCGGCGGGGATCACCGTTCACAACGACGTCCTCCTGACCCGCACCGAGAAGAAGGCCCGCCATGCCGCACTCGGCACGGCCAGGGCCGGCTCCGGCGAGGCTGGCGCCGATCCGGTGCTCCTGGAGGTGTTCAACAACCTGTTCATGTCGATCGCCGAGCAGATGGGCGTGACGCTGCAGAACACCGCCTCCTCGGTGAACATCAAGGAGCGGCTCGACTTCTCCTGCGCCGTCTTCGACGCCACTGGTGCGCTCGTCGCCAACGCGCCGCACATGCCGGTGCATCTGGGCTCCATGGACCGCTCGGTCGAGACGATCATCGCCCAGAACAAGGACGCGATCCGGCCAGGCGACGTCTTCGCGCTGAACGCGCCCTATAATGGCGGCACCCATCTGCCGGACATCACCGTGGTCACCCCGGTCTTCGACGACGCGAAGCGGACGATCCTCTTCTATGTCGCCTCGCGCGGCCACCATGCCGATGTCGGCGGCATCGCACCGGGCTCGATGACCCCGCGCGCCACGAGGGTCGACGAGGAGGGCGTCCTCATCGACAATCTGCGCCTCGTCGATGGCGGAATCTTCCAGGAGGAGGAACTGCGCCGGGTCCTGACCGACCATCCCTATCCGGCCCGCAATCCCGACCAGAACGTCGCCGACCTGAAGGCGCAGATCGCGGCCAACGAGAAGGGCGTCGCCGAACTGCGCAAGATGGTCGAGACCTTCGGCCTCGACACGGCCCGCGCCTATATGGGCTTCGTCCAGGACAACGCCGCCGAGGCGGTGCGCCAGCTCATCGACGGGCTGGAGGATTGTTCCTACGAATATCCGACCGATTCCGGCCAGATCATCAAGGTCGCGATCACCATCGACCGGGAGGCCCGCGAGGCGACCGTCGACTTCACCGGCACGTCGCCGTCCATGGCCAACAATTTCAACGCGCCCGAGCCGGTGACGCGGGCCGCGGTTCTCTACGTCTTCCGCGTGATGGTGGAAAAGCCGATCCCGATGAATGCCGGGTGCCTGCGCCCGATCCGCATCGTCGTGCCGGACGGTTCGATGCTCAAGCCGGTCTATCCGGCCGCCGTCGTCGCCGGCAATGTCGAGACCTCGCAGCATGTCACCAATGCGCTGTTCGGCGCTTTCGGCGCGCTGTCGAACTCGGAAGGCACGATGAACAATCTGACCTTCGGGGATGCGCGCTACCAGTATTACGAGACCATCTGCTCGGGCTCGCCGGCCGGTCGCATGAACGACGGCACAAGCTTCGCCGGCACGTCGGGCGTGCATGTCCACATGACCAATTCGCGCCTCACCGATCCGGAGATCCTGGAGATGCGCTATCCGGTCGTGCTGGAGGACTTCCATATCCGGGCCGGCTCCGGCGGCGGCGGCGAGAAGGCCGGCGGCGACGGCACCGAACGCACCATCCGCTTCCTGCAGGAGATGGACTGCGCCATCTTGTCCTCGCACCGGACCCTGCCGCCGCGCGGCATCGCCGGCGGCGAGGACGGCCAGATGGGCAAGACCGAGATCCGCCGCGCGGATGGCAGCGTCGAACGGCTCGAAGGCTGCGACCAGACCGTGCTGCAGGCCGGCGAGGCGGTGATCGTCACGACGCCGACGCCGGGCGGCTACGGCCGGCCCTAAGCCGCGGTCGTTACGCGGCAATCGCCATCGCCGTCGGCCCGGTCCTCACGATCGCCGGGCCGGCGGCGGGAACTCCGCCAGGGGAATGGAAGTATATCGGTCGCGTATGTCGCGAAATCGCGAACGTGCGGCACACGGATAGGTTCCGTTAAAGGATTTCGTGTCAATTCGAACGATCACGTTTTTGGGATCGTTCACATGCCTCTGACCATATCGAAGAAACTGGCCGCGCTGATCGCGCTGTCGATCGTCATCTGCCTCGTCGTTACCGGCGCGCAGCTCCTGTCGCTGCGCAACGTCGTGGAAGCCCAACGCGGCGAACTCATCAAGACGCAGGTGGAATCGGCCGTCGCGATCGTCGAGCGCTACCAGACGATGGTCGCCGATGGCGCCCTCACCGAGGATGCGGCACGCGCCCAGGCGGCGGCAGTGGTCGAGTCCATGCGTTACGGCAAGGACGACTATTTCTTCGTCACCGATACCAAGGCCAACATGCTGGTCCACCCGAACACGGCGCTGGTCGGCAAGAACTTCTGGGACAGCCGCGACCCGAGCGGCTTCCCGCTGTTCCAGGAAATCATCGCCAAGGCCGCCCAGGGCGGCGGCATCACCCCCTATCTGTGGCCGCGCACCAAGGGCGAGGAGCCGATCGCCAAGCTGAGCTATTCGGCGTCCGTGCCGCAGTGGGGCTGGGTGATCGGTACCGGCGTCTATGTCGACGATCTCAACGCGATCTTCATGAGCGAGGTCGCCAAGTCGCTGGCCTGGTCGCTGCCGCTGCTCGGCCTGTTGATCGCCTGCGCCTGGCCGCTGGCCCGCAGCATTTCCCGTCCGCTGACCCAGATGACCGCAGCCATGCGTTCGCTCGCCGCCGGCGACAAGACCGTGGCGATCCCGGGCGCCGGACGCCAGGACGAGATCGGCGAGATGGCCGGTGCCGTCGAGGCCTTCAAGAAGGCCGCGATCGAGCGCGATGAGCTGGCTCAGGAAGCCGAGGCCACCCGTATCAGCCAGGAAGACGCCAAGAAGCGTCAGGCCGCCCTCGACAACGCCAAGGCCGAGGATCTGCGCGCCTTTGTCGGCGTCGTCGAAGTGGGCTTCGAGCGGCTGTCGGCCGGTGACCTCACCGTGCGCATGCAGGACAAGGTGGCCGAGGAATTCGAGCCGATCCGGGCGAAGTTCAACGCCAGCGTCGCCTCGCTGGAAGAGGCCATCGGCCATGTCGTGACCTCGATCGCCTCGATCCGCACCGGTCTCGGCGAGATCAACACGGCGTCGAACGACCTCGCCCACCGCACCGAACAGCAGGCGGCGAGCCTCGAAGAGACCGTCGCAGCCCTTGGCGAAGTGACCCAGGCCGTCAACGAGACCGCCGAGGGCGCCGGCAAGGCCCAGCAGGTGGCCTCGGGGGCCCGTGAGAAGGCCCAGAAGGGCGGCGAGGTCGTCGGCAAGGCGGTTGCGGCCATGGGCCAGATCGAGCAGTCTTCGGAGAAGATCAACTCGATCATCTCGGTCATCGACGAGATCGCCTTCCAGACCAACCTGCTGGCGCTGAATGCCGGTGTCGAGGCGGCACGGGCCGGCGAGGCAGGCAAGGGCTTTGCGGTCGTCGCCCAGGAAGTGCGCGGCCTCGCCCAGCGCTCGGCGGAAGCCGCCAAGGAGATCAAGACGCTGATCGCGACGTCCCGCGAGCAGGTCGGCACCGGCGTCGAGCTGGTCACCGCCTCCGGCAAGTCGCTGGAAGAGATCGTCACGGAAGTCAGCGCCATGGCGGAGGTCATCTCGACCATTGCCTCCTCGGCTCGCGAACAGGCGACGAGCCTGC
The DNA here is from genome assembly GCF_964217435.1 of Aurantimonas sp. NCBI lineage: Bacteria > Pseudomonadati > Pseudomonadota > Alphaproteobacteria > Hyphomicrobiales > Aurantimonadaceae > Aurantimonas > Aurantimonas sp. The sequence continues at coordinate 109,321 of NZ_CAXPJM010000020.1, forward strand.
GGGAAGTGTCGGGTGCGGCCGACCAGATGGACAAGATCACCCAGCAGAACGCCGCGATGGTGGAAGAGGCGACGGCGGCCAGCCAGACGCTGGCCAACGAGACCGACGAACTCGCCCATGCCATGGCGCAGTTCCGCACCAGTGCCGGTAACCTGAATCGCAGCCCGGCCCGCCCTGCGCAGGCGCCGCGTCGCAGTGCCGCAGTGACCCAGCTTCGCCCGACCGGTGCGGGCGGTGCGGCCCGCGCCCCGCGCGCCCAGGAGGAGAGCTGGGAAGAGTTCTGATCCCGGCTTCCAACGCTGAAAATGCATCATGCCGGCCTTCGGGCCGGCATGTCTGTTTGAGGGTGACGTTCGTCCGGGTGCCCGCGATCGGGGCCGGATCGAGACGATACGGCAGCGCGCCGGGGCCCGATCCGGTCGCGGGAAGCGACCGTCTCACGCCCCTGTGAACCCTATGGTTCACGTAGTTTAACCGTCTCGTAAACGACCACCACCATAGTCCCGGCAACGGTCATCGGCGAACGCGCCACGGCCCCTCGCGCACCTGATCGGGCATTGTCGTGGTCCTCAACTCTCAGCTCACTGTCTGGATCGGGGCGATGGTCATCGCGCTGGCCGGCATCGTGGCGAGCCTGCCGGAGCCGAGCTTCGCCGGCTCACGGAGCGTTGCGGCCTTCTTCCCGCCCTGGTGGTCGCAGGCGCGAGTCATCCGCACGGCCGCCTCCGCCGGCAGCCTGCTCGACGTCGGCGGATGGTCGTCCGTCGCCGTGTTCGCCTTTTCCGACCCCGATCTTGCGCGCCGCCTGCGAAATGCCGGCGCGATCCTTCTCGTCGACGCCGCCACGATCGGCTGCGCGCCCCCGCCCAACAGGAGTTTTTGATGGATGCCCTCGTCGATCTCGACCGTCATCGTAGCCGTCTCGTCCGTCTCCTGGCGCTGGTGCAGATGGCGGTTGCGCCGCTGCTACTGCTGATCTCGCTGGCCTCGGGCAGCGGTGTGGCCTTCATGCCGGCGCTGACGTCGGCGGGTCTCGGCATCGTCTGCCTCGTCCTGTCGGCCCGGCCGGAATTTGCGGCAGCCGCCCGCATGGCGGTCGCGGTGGCGCTGGTCGCCAACATCTCCATCGTCGTGGCGACCATGTCGGGCAGCTACCTGCAGGTCGACATGCACATGGCCTATTTCGCCGGGCTTGCGGTGATCGGTGCCTTGTTCGACTGGCGGGTCATCGCCGGCGCGACCGTGGCGACGGCACTGCATCACATCCTTCTGAACTTCCTTCTTCCCGCGGCGATCTATCCCGGCGGCACCGATCTCGGCCGGGTCAGCCTGCATGCGGTGATCCTCCTGGTCGAGGCCGGTGTCCTCACCTGGCTGGCGATCAAGGTGAGCGGCATGTTCGCCGCGGTCTCCGCAGCAAGCATCGCGGCCCGCGAGGAGCAGGAACGAGCCGAGCGGCTGAACCGGCAGGCGGCCGAACTGCGCGACGCCGACGCCCAGAAGGAAGCCCGGCGCGCCGCGCTCGACAACGCCAAGGCCGAGGATCTGCGCGCCTTTGTCGGCGTCGTCGAAGTGGGCTTCGAGCGGCTGTCGGCCGGTGACCTGACCGTGCGCATGCAGGACAAAGTGGCCGAGGAATTCGAGCCGATCCGCGCCAAGTTCAACGCCAGCGTCGCCTCGCTGGAAGAAGCCATCGGCCACGTGGTGACCTCGATCGCCTCGATCCGCACCGGTCTCGGCGAGATCAACACGGCCTCGAACGATCTCGCCCATCGCACCGAGCAGCAGGCGGCGAGCCTCGAGGAAACCGTCGCGGCATTGGGCGAAGTCACCCAGGCGGTCAACGAGACCGCCGAGGGTGCCGGCAAGGCGCAGCAGGTGGCCTCAGGGGCCCGCGAAAAGGCTCAGAAGGGCGGCGAGGTCGTCGGCAAGGCGGTTGCGGCCATGGGCCAGATCGAGCAGTCTTCGGAGAAGATCAACTCGATCATCTCGGTCATCGACGAGATCGCCTTCCAGACCAACCTCCTGGCCCTGAATGCCGGCGTCGAGGCGGCACGGGCCGGCGAGGCGGGCAAGGGCTTTGCGGTCGTCGCCCAGGAAGTGCGCGGCCTCGCCCAGCGTTCGGCGGAAGCCGCCAAGGAGATCAAGACCCTGATCGCCACGTCCCGCGAACAGGTCGGCACCGGCGTCGAGCTGGTCACGGCATCCGGCAAGTCGCTGGAGGAGATCGTGACCGAAGTCAGCGCCATGGCGGAGGTCATCTCGACCATTGCCTCCTCGGCCCGCGAACAGGCGACGAGCCTGCGCGAAGTCTCGGGCGCTGCCGACCAGATGGACAAGGTGACCCAGCAGAACGCCGCCATGGTGGAAGAAGCCACCGCGGCCAGCCAGACGCTGGCCAACGAGACCGACGAACTGGCCCATGCCATGGCGAAGTTCCGCACCAGTGCCGGCAATGCCGGCGCCCGGTGGGACGACCGCACGCATCATGCGGGCCGCCCGGCTTCGCCCCGCCGAGCAGCCTGACCCGACGAGGCCCGGCGGAATTTCGCGCCGGGGCGGATGCGAACGGCATAAAACGAGCAGACGGAGCCCGGAGCAGGAGACTGCTTCGGGCTCTGGCGTTCAGGCGTCGGAGACGTTTCCCGAAGACGGTTCGATCGTTTGTGTTGCACTGCACGCGTTGCCTCTCTTAACTGCCGCGACAACGGTGGAGAGATCACATGCAGATGCAGGGCAATGTCGCGGTCGTCACGGGCGCCGGATCGGGGATCGGCAGGCAGATCGCCTTGAGTTTCGCCCGCGAGGGCGCGCGTCTGGCGATCTGCGACATCGACATGGCGGCCGCTCGCCGGGTCGTCGGCGAACTGGAAGAGGCCGGCGCCGAGGCGATGGCGGTGGAGATGGACGTCACCAGCGAGGAGGCGGTGAACAGCGGAGTCGACGCGGTGGCGCGCCACTTCGGCCGGATCGACACCATGGTCTCGAATGCCGGCATCCAGATCGTGCATCCGATCGAGGATTTCCCCTATGCCGATTTCCGCAGGGTTCTGGCCATCCATCTCGACGGCTCGTTCCTGCTGACCAAGGCCTGTGTGAAGCACATGTATCCGCAGAAGTCCGGCTCGCTGATCTATATGGGATCGGTGCACAGCCACGAGGCGTCGGCGCTGAAATCTGCCTATGTCGCGGCCAAGCACGGCATTCTCGGCCTCTCCCGGGTGATGGCCAAGGAGGGCGCGAAGCACGGCGTGCGCGCCAACACGATCTGCCCCGGCTTCGTGAAGACGCCGCTGGTCGAGAAGCAGATCCCCGAACAGGCGGCCAGCCTGAACATTTCCGAGAAGGAGGTGGTCGACCGGGTCATGCTGGGCGGCACCGTCGACCAGGAATTCACCACCATGGAGGACGTCGCCGAGATCGCGGTGTTCCTCGCCGGTTTCCGCTCCAATGCGCTGACCGGCCAGTCGATCGTCCCGAGCCACGGCTGGTACATGGCCTGACGCGATGCCGGTCCTATCTCCCGTCGCGGGTCATCCGCCATGGAAGGGACAGCATCATGGAAATCATCAGTATCCAGCCGATCGTCGCACTGATCGCGGGGGTTCTCATCCTCGTCATCCCGCGGCTTTTGAACATCATCGTGGCGCTCTATCTGATCTTCATCGGTCTGACCGGGCTGTTCCCGGATGCGCTGGCCCGGCTGGCCGGCTGACATGCAGGCGCAACGCAAACGCGTCCTGATCCTCGGCGGCGGCGCCGGCGGGCTGGAACTGGCGGCGGAACTGGCCGCCGACAAGAGCTGCGCCGTGACGCTGGTCGATGCGGTCAGCACCCATTTATGGAAGCCGCGGTTGCACGAATTCGCTGCCGGCACGGTGAATTCGACGCTTGCCGAGATCGGCTTCTACATGCTGGCCAAGATGCGAGGCTTCCGCTTCGAGCAGGGCCGGGTCGAGGCGATCGACCGGGCGGCGAAGACCGTGCGGCTCGGCGACATGCACGACCAGGATGGCCGGCTTCTGACCCCGGCGCGCCACCTCTCCTATGATGTCTGCGTCGTCGCGCTGGGCGGCGTCACCACCGATTTCGGCACCGAGGGCGTTGCCGAACACGCCATCCGGCTCGACACCAAGACCGATGCCGACGAATTCCGCGAATTGTTCATCGCAGCGATGATCGCCGCGCGGGCGGGCGCCAATCCGGCGCGGATCGTCATCATCGGCTCCGGCGCGACCGGCACCGAGCTTGCCGCCCATCTGCGCCTGTCCGAACAGGCCTTCTTCGAACCCGAGGACGAGCACGCGCGCCGCAAGCTGCTCGACCTGACGATCCTAGAGGCGGCGCCCGAACTGATGCCGGGGGCGAATGGCGAGCTGCGGACCGGTGTCGCCGACCGGCTGAAGGCGCTCGACGTCGCGGTCGAGACCGGCGCCAGGGTCGCGGCGGTCACGGCCAGCGAGGTCCGCTCCGCCGACGGCAAGAGCTGGCCCGCCGACATCGCCGTCTGGGCGGCCGGGCTGGTCGGCCATCCCTGCCTGAAGGGGCTCGCCGACTTCGAGATGGACCGCAAGGGCCGCATCGTCGTCGACGACCGGCTGCGCACCACCGTCGATCCGGCGATATACGTCCTGGGCGACGCCGCCAGCCATACGCCGGCCGGTGCCGCGATGCCGCTGCCGCCGACGGCGCAATGCGCCAGCCAGCAGGCCGATTATCTCGCCTCGGCGATCCCGAAGGCACTGGCCGGCGAAACGCCGGGCCCCTTCGTCTTCCGCGACAAGGGCAAGCTGGTGTCGCTGGGCCGGGCCGGTTCGGTGGGGCTGATCGGCTTTGCCCGCAAGGACGATTTCTACGTCGCCGGCCAGTTCGCCACCGCCGCCTATCATGCCCTGCAGCGCCAGCATCAATGGGCGGTGCTGGGGCCCTTGCGGGGCACGGTGGCGATCGTCGCCGACGTCATCAGCCCGGCGCGCGGGCCCGCCTTGAAGCTGCACGGCTGAAGCCTGCCGCCCGTCGCTGCCCCTGGCGGCGGGCGGTGCGCCGCCCCTTGCGGATCGACGCGAAATGCCGATGTTAGTCCGTCGCACGCCCCCGGCGTCGGATCATTTCCACAAGCCATGCCCCGTGAGAAGGAACCAACAATGACCCATCCCGTCATTGCGGACGGCAATGTCGCCGTCGTCACCGGTGGCGCGTCCGGCATCGGCCTTGCCGCCGCCAAGCGCTTTGCCGCCGCCGGCATGACCGTCTGCCTGGTCGACCGGATCGAGGAGCGGCTCGCCGCCGCCAAGGAGGCCGTCGCCGCCGAAAGCCCGTCGGGCACGGTTCTGACGTCGAACACCGATGTCGGCGACCGCGCCGCGGTCGAGGCGCTGGCCAAGAACCTCTTCGGCCGCTTCGGCACGATCCATCTTCTGTTCGACAATGCCGGCATCCAACCGGGCAGCAGCATCTTCGGGCCGCAGGCCAACTGGGACGCGGTGCTGCGGGTCAATCTGCACGGCGCCATCCAGGTCGCCCAGATCTTCGGCGAGCGCATGGTCGCCGGCGGCGAGCCCGGCCTGATCGTCGTCAGCGGCTCCAAGCAGGGCATCACCACGCCGCCGGGAGACCCGGCCTACAACGTCTCCAAGGCCGGGCTGAAGGCCTTCACCGAGGCGCTGCAGCACGATCTGCGCAACCGCGAGGGCTGCCGGGTCGAGGCGCGGCTGATGATCCCGGGCTTCGTCTTCACCCCGCTGACGCGGGGCGAACGGGTCGAGAAGCCCGACGGCGCCTGGACGCCGGAACAGACCGCCGACTTCATGCTGGAGAAGCTCGGCACCGACGATTTCTACATCCTCTGCCCGGATGGCGAGGTGACCCGCGAGATGGACGAGAAGCGCATCGCCTGGGCGGCGGGCGACATCGTCGAGAACCGGCCGCCGCTGTCGCGCTGGCACAGCGACTGGGCCGAGAAGTTCAAGGCCTAGGCCGCGGGCCGCTAGGGCGCCGGGTTCATTCGCGGTTGCGGGCGAGGGCGAGCAGGCGATCGACGGCGATCACCCGCTCCAGCTCGTCCGCGATCGCATCCAGGGCGGCTTCGACACCCGCCCGGTAGCCGGTGTCGGCGGCGTCGAGGCCGAAGCGGGCGAGGAAGCTGCGGCGCCAGCCATCGGCGCCGAACAGCCCGTGCAGATAGGTGCCGAAGACCCGTCCGTCGGGCGATGTCGCCCCGTCCGGGGCCCCGTCTATGAGGCAGACCGGCCGGGCGCAGTCGGGGCCGGCGGTGCGGCCGAGATGGATCTCGTAGCCGTCGAGCGGCGCGCCGTCGGGCGCGGTGACCCGCGCCTCCCGCACGGTCTTTTCCGGCTCCATGACCGTTTCGACATCCAGCAGTCCAAGCCCCTCTGCCTCGTGCACCGGCCCCTCGATGCCATGCGGATCGCGCACCACGCGGCCGAGCATCTGGTAGCCGCCGCACAGGCCGACGACATGGCCGCCGCGGGCGTGATGGGCAGCAAGATCCCGGTCCCAGCCATTCGCCCGGCAGGCGGCCAGATCGCCGATGGTCGATTTCGAGCCGGGGATCAGCACCAGCGCGGCATGATCCGGCAGCCGGTCGCCGGGCCGCACGAAGACGACTTCGACATCCGGCTCGGCTTTCAGCGGGTCGAGATCGTCGAAATTGGCGATCCGGCCGAGCAGCGGCACGGCGACGGTCAGCTTCCGTCCGGCGCCTGGCGCCGACAATCGTTCCAGCGCCACCGAATCCTCGGCCGGCAGCTTCGCCGCGGCGGCGAGATGCGGCACGACGCCGAGGCTCGGCCAGCCGGTGAAGTCGGTGATGGCGGCGAGCCCGTCGTCGAACAGCGAGACGTCGCCGCGAAACTTGTTGATCAGATAACCGGCAATCTGCCGCCGGTCGGTCTCGGGCAGGATGGCGTGGGTGCCGACCAGCGAGGCGATGACGCCCCCGCGGTCGATGTCGCCGACGAGGATCACCGGCACGTCGGCGGCGGTGGCAAAGCCCATGTTTGCGATGTCGTTGGCGCGCAGATTGATCTCGGCCGGCGATCCGGCGCCCTCCACGATGACGAGATCGGCATCGGCGGAGAGCCGTGCGAAGCTGTCGAGCACCGTGTCGAGAAAGCCGGCCTTCAGCCGCTGGTAATCGCGGCCCTTCGCCTCGCCGGCGACCCGGCCGCGCAGGACGATCTGGCTGCCGGTCTCCGATTGCGGTTTGAGGAGCACCGGGTTCATGTCGACCGTTGGCGCCGTGCCGCAGGCCAGTGCCTGCAGCCATTGCCCGCGGCCGATCTCGCCGAAGCCGCCGGTCTCCGGAATCAGCGCCACGGCGGCGTTGTTCGACATGTTCTGCGGCTTGAACGGCCGCACCTTCAGGCCGCGCCGGGCAAACAGCCGGCAGAGGCCGGCGACCAGCACGGTCTTGCCGACATCCGATCCGGTGCCCTGGAGCATGATGGCGGGGGTCCGGGGCATGCGGCAGATCCTTGGCGGGGCGGGCAGGCGGCAGGAACGGAAGCTGTGTCTCTGCCCCGCAATAGCATTGCTGCGACCGCCGACCCAAGCACCGTTGCCGGGCCCTTCGGCCGGGCTCGCGAACACTTCGTTTGACGGCGGGGCGGCTTGCGGTCTAGGCCATGGCTTGAACTGACGGTGCCCGCGTGACGGGCTGAAATCATTCCGGTGCGGCCGACCCAAGCAGGGGGCCAAGACGGAGCTGTCGGACCGAACCGCAGACCGGCTCCGGCCGCCGCGGCTCCTCCGGCTTCGAGATGAGAGGAACGGGGGCGATGAAGGCTTTGATGCTGTGCGGCCATGGCAGCCGCGACCAGGGCGCCATGATCGAGTTCGGCGGCCTCGCCGAGAAGCTGCGCACCCGGCTGCCCGACTGGTCGGTCGAGCACGGCTATCTGGAATTTGCCAAGCCCGTCATCCGCGACGGCCTCGACAAACTGAAGGCATCGGGCGCCGAGACGGTGCTGGCGCTGCCGGGCATGCTGTTTGCCGCCGGCCACGCCAAGAACGACATCCCTTCCGTCCTCAACACCTATGCCGCGGCCAATGGCCTGCGCATCGAATATGGCCGCGAGCTGGGCGTCGATCTGAAGATGATCCGCGCCGCCGGCGAGCGCATCAAGGAATGCCTGCGCGCCGATGGCTGGCAGGATGGCGAGCCGCTGCACGACACCATGCTGGTGGTGGTCGGCCGCGGCGCCTCGGACCCCGACGCCAATTCCAACGTCGCCAAGGTCATGCGGATGCTGTGGGAGGGCCTCGGCTTCGGATGGGGCGAGACGGTTTATTCGGGCGTCACCTTCCCGCTGGTCGAGCCGGGCCTCGAACATGCCAGCCGCCTCGGCTACAGCCGCATCGTCGTCTTCCCGTATTTCCTGTTCACCGGCGTCCTGGTGCGGCGGATCTACGACCAGACCGACATCGTCGCCGCCGCCCATCCCGAGATCCGCTTCCTCAAGGCATCCTATCTCGGCGCCCATGATCTGGTGGTGGAGACCTTCGTCGACCGCCTCGGCGAGATCCTCAAGGGCACCAACAACATGAACTGCCAGATGTGCAAGTACCGCGAGCAGGTGCTGGGCTTCGAGGCGGAAGTGGGCCTGGCGCAGGAGAGCCATCACCATCACGTCGAGGGCGTCGGCTCGTCGGCCGACTGCACGCTCTGCGACACGGTCTGTACCGGGGCCTGCCGGACGGCCGCAGCGGCAGCTTCGGGGGCAGGGCATGCCCACGGCCACGATCATGGCCATGTCCACGCGCATGACCATAAAACAGCCGCCGATCACGGGCACGGCCATGGGCATGACCATTCCCACGCCGATTCCCACGGCCACCATCACCACGCGGCGCACGATCATGCTCACGGGCACGGTCACGGCCATTCGCATGGTCATGGCGGTGCCGACCACCATCACCACCCCTATCCCCATGCCGACCACCCGCTCGGCCCGCGCTCCATGCGCAAGGGCTGACGGGGTGCCGCACTCCAGCTTCACGAGGATCGGATGACGCCGCTGTTCGACCGCTACGCGATCGTCGACTGGTCCGCATCGAACACGCCGACCACCGGCAAGGATTCCATCTGGATCGCCTTTGCCGAGCGCGAGGGTGCCGAGACGCGGCTCCTGGAAACCGCCAACCCGTCGACTCGCTCGGCGGCGATGGCGATGCTGCGGCAGTTCTTCCGGGACTCGCTGGCCGAGAACAAGCGCGTCTTCGCCGGTTTCGACTTCCCCTTCGGCTATCCCGCCGGGGCGGCCGCGGCGATCGCCGGGACGCCGGACTGGCGCGCCCTGTGGCATTTCCTCGCCGAGGCGATGCAGGACCGCGACGACAATTTCTCCAACCGCTTCGAGGTCACCGGCCGGCTGAACCGCGAGGCGCTGGCCTTCGCGCCGATGTACTGGGGCCGTCCGATGCACCAGGAAGTGCCGGGCCTGCCGGTTGCGCGGCCCGAGCCCTATCCGACGGCGTTGCCCGAAAAGCGCCTCGCCGAGCAGCGCACCGCCAAGGCCCAGCCGGTCTGGAAGCTGGCCTTCGCCGGCAGCGTCGGCAGCCAGGCGATCACCGGCATTGCCCGGCTCGAGCATCTGCGCCGCGATCCTGAATTTGCCGAGCACGTGTCGGTCTGGCCCTTCGAGACGCGCTTTGCCGACGATCTCGGCGCGCCGATTGTGCTCGCCGAGATCTATCCGAGCCTCGCGGCGATCGAGAAGGGGGAGAAATCCTGTCTCGACGAGGCGCAGGTGGAAGGGCTGGCGGACATCTTCGCCCGCTTCGACGCCGAGGGCCGCTTCGGCGAGCTCCTGGCGGCGCCGACCGACCTCTCCGAGGCCGAGCGCGGCAGCGTCCTGACCGAGGAAGGCTGGATCGCCGGCCTTGGCCACCGGCTGGCCGAGACGGCGGCCGAGGAGCCGGACGCCTATGTCGCGCCGGGCTCGCGGCTCAACTATCTGCGCGATCCCGCCGCGATCTATGCCGAGAGCTTCCGGCAGATCCGCGCCGAGACCGACCTGTCGAACCTGCCGGAAAACGCCCACGACCTCGCCATTCGGCTGATTCATGCCTGCGGCATGCCCGACATCGTCTCCGACCTCGTCCTGTCCGAGGACGCGATCGAGGCCGGACGCGCGGCGCTCGACCGGGGCGCGCCGATCCTCTGTGACGCCGAAATGGTCTCCCACGGCATCATCTCGTCGCGGCTGCGCCAGCAGAACAAGATCGTTTGCCGGCTGAACGATCCGCGCACGCGCCGCATTGCCGAGCGCGAGAGCACGACCCGGTCGGCGGCCCAGGTCGATCTGTGGAACGACGTCATGGACGGCGCCATCGTCGCCATCGGCAACGCGCCGACGGCGCTGTTCCGCCTGCTGGAGCGCATCGACGAGGGCGCGGCACGGCCGGCGCTGATCGTCGGCCTGCCGGTCGGCTTCGTCGGCGCAGCCGAATCCAAGGCCGAGCTGGTGCGCGACCCGCGCGGCATTCCCTTCGTGACCCTGACCGGCCGGCGCGGCGGCAGCGCCATGGCGGCCGCCGCGGTCAACGCGCGGGCACAGGGGCTCGAATAGGCCATGACCGACGCGGCCCAGCCCTGGCTGACGGTGGTGGGAATCGGCGATGGCGGGCTCGACTCGCTGTCGTCGGAAGCGCTGGACGCGCTGCGTGCCGCCAAGACGATCTTCGGCGGCGAGCGCCATCTGGCGATGCTGGACGATTTCAGCGCCCAGCAGATCACCTGGGAAAAGCCCTTCGGCGATTCCATGATCGCGCTGCAGGCCTGTGCCGGCTCGCCGACCGTGGTGCTGGCGACCGGCGATCCGATGTGGTTCGGCGTCGGCGCGACGCTGACGCGTCATGTCGACCCAGCCGAAATGCGGGTGCTGCCGTCACCCTCCGCGTTCCAGTTGACCGCCGCCGCGCTTTGCTGGCCGCTGGCCGACTGCCAGTGCCTGACCGTGCACGGGCGCCCGCTCGAGACGGTGTCGCGGCATCTGGCGCCGGACGCCCGGCTGCTGATCTATTCGGCCGACGGGAGCTCGCCGCAGGCTCTTGCGCGGCTGCTCACCGGGCGCGGCTACGGGCCCAGCCGGATCGTCGTCTGCGAGCATCTGGGCGGCACCCGCGAGCGCATCCGCGCGACGGTCGCGGCCGATTTCGAGCTGACGGGCATCGCCGACCTCAACACCGTCGCGGTGGAATGCGTCGCGGGCCGGGCCGCCGAACCGCGGCCGCTGGTGCCGGGGCTTGCCGACGACGCCTTCGTCAATGACGGCAAGATGACCAAACGGGTCCTGCGCGGCCTCGCCATCTCGGCCTTGCAGCCGCTGCCGGGCCATCTCCTGTGGGATGTCGGCGCCGGCTCGGGCTCGATCTCGGTGGAATGGCTGCGCACGGCGCCGGGCATGGCGGTAATCGCCATCGAGCCGGTCGCCGAGCGTCTGGCCATGATCCGCGAGAATGCGGACGCGCTGGGTGTGCCGGAACTCCGCATCGTCGAGGGGACCGCCCCGGACGCCTACGCTGATCTGCCGGCCCCGGACGCGATCTTCATCGGCGGCGGCCTGACCGACGGCGTGTTCGACGCCGCCTGGGAAGCGCTGAAGCCCGGCGGGCGGATGGTCGCCCACGCTGTCACGCTGGAATCCGAAGCGATCCTCCTCGACCTGCATGCGCGGCTCGGCGGCGAGCTGATGCGCATCCAGGTCGACCGGGCCGAAAAGGTCGGGCCCTATCGCGGCTTCCGGCCGGCCATGCCGGTCATCCACTGGCATGTGACCAAGAGCGACCGCCCGTGAGCGCGCCCGGTACCCTCTACGGGCTCGGCGTCGGGCCGGGCGATCCGGAACTCCTGACGCTGAAGGCGCTGCGCATCCTGAAGGCCGCGCCGGTGATCGCCTATCCCGCGCCGGACCACGGCACGAGCTTTGCCCGCGCCATCGTCGACGGCTATCTGACCGGCGCGCAGGAAGAGATCGCCATCGTCGTGCCGATGCGCACCGAGCGCTTTCCCGCCGCCGCCATCTACGACGAGGCCGCGGCAAGGATCGGCGACCGGCTGGCCGCCGGCCAGGACGTGGCGGTGTTCTGCGAGGGCGATCCGTTCTTCTACGGCTCCTTCATGTATCTGTTCGAGCGCCTGTCGCGCCGCTTTCCGGTCGAGATCGTGCCCGGCGTCTCCTCGGTGATGGCCGCCACCGCCGCCTCGCGCCGCCCGCTGGCCGCCCGCAACGACATCCTGACGGTGATCCCGGGGCCCCTCGACGACGATGCCCTGCGCCAGCGGATCGAAGCGTCCGAGGCCTTTGCCATCATGAAGCTCGGGCGGCATTTCGGCCGCGTGAAGGCGCTGCTCGGCGCGATGGACCTGACCGACGCCTGCGCATATTGCGAGCGCGTGACCCTGCCCGAGGAGCGCATCATGCCGCTGGCCGACGTGACCGGCGACGCCCCCTATTTCTCGATGATCCTCGGCTATCGCGGTGCCGAGCCCGGCATTCGGGACGCGGTCATCCAGCGCCGGGAGACCGCGCAATGACGAACCCGGCCATCATCATTCTGTCCGACGCAGCCCGGCCGCTCGCGGATCGTCTTGCGACGCATCTCGGCGGCGAGATCCACGGTGCCGCCGGCCGCTGCCTTGACGCGCCCGTTCGTTTCGAGGTCGCCGGTCCGCATCTGCAGGCGCTGTTCCGGGAGGGCCGGCCGATCGTCGCGTTGATGGCGGCGGGGGCGCTGATCCGCATCCTTGCGCCGCTGCTGTCGGATAAATCCGCCGAGCCGCCCGTCGTTGCCGTCGCCGAGGACGGCTCGGCCGCCGTGCCGCTGCTCGGCGGTCATCACGGTGCCAACGATCTGGCTCGAGCGATCGCAGCCGAACTCGGCGGCGTCGCCGCCGTCACCACCGCCGGCGACCTGCGCTTCGGCGTCGCGCTCGATGCGCCGCCGGCCGGCTGGCGTCTGGACAACCCGCAGGATGCCAAGCCGGCCATGGCGGCGCTCGTCTCCGGCGCCCATGCCAGGCTGGAGGGCGAGGCCGCGCCCGCCGCCGACTGGCTGACCACCTCGCGGATTCCCTTCGCCTTGGACGGCGCGGTACGCCTGCGCGCCAGCATGGAAGCAGGGGAACCGAATGCCGGTGAACTGCTCTACCGGCCGCAGAGCCTCGTTCTCGGCATCGGCAGCGAGCGCCATGCGCCGGCCGAGGAGGCGATCGCGCTGGCCGAGGCGACGCTTGCCGAAGCCGGCGTCAGCCCGCTGGCGCTGGCCGCCATCGCCTCCATCGACCTGAAGGCGGACGAGCCGGCGGTTCATGCGGTAGCTGCGCATTTCGGCGTGCCGGCGCGGTTCTTTGCAGCCGCCGAGCTGGAGGCCGAAGCGCCGCGTCTTGCCACGCCCTCGGACATCGTCTTTGCCGAGACCGGCTGCCACGGCGTCGCCGAGGGTGCGGCGCTGGCATCCGTCGGCACCGACGGGTGCCTGCGGCTCGCCAAGCGCAAGAGCCGCAGGGTCACCGCCGCGCTCGCCGAGGCGCCTCGACCGCTGGACGCAGGCCGCATCGGCCGGGCGCGGGGCAGGCTCTCGGTGGTCGGCATCGGCCCGGGCGGCGCCGAATGGCGCTCGCCGGAGGTCAGCGACATGGTCGCCGCGGCCAGCGATCTCATCGGCTATTCGCTCTATCTCGACCTGCTCGGTCCGCTGGCCGACGGCAAGACGCGTCACGATTTCGACCTCGGTATGGAGGAGGCGCGGGTGCGCCACGCCATGGAACTGGCCGGCAAGGGCCGCGACGTCGCGCTGGTCTGCTCGGGCGATGCCGGCATCTACGCCATGGCGACATTGGTCTTCGAGCTCCTCGACAAGGACGGCGTGTCGGCCGATGCCAGGCGCATCGCCATCGAATGTTCGCCGGGCATCTCGGCGTTGCAGGGCGCCGCGGCCCGCGCCGGGGCACCGCTCGGCCACGATTTCTGCACCATCTCCCTGTCCGACCTGCTGACGCCCTGGGACGACATCCAGCGACGGGTGCGCGCGGCGGGCGAGGGCGACTTCGTCATCGCCTTCTACAATCCCGTCTCGCGCAAGCGCCGCACTCAGCTCGCCTTCGCCCGCGACGAACTGCTGAAGCATCGCCCCGCCGACACACCGGTGATCCTCGCCACCAATCTCGGCCGCACGGGCGAACGCCTGCGTGTCGTGCCGCTGAGCGCCCTCGACGTCGACGATGTCGACATGCTGACCGTGGTGATCGTCGGCTCGTCCGACACGCGCACCGTGGCCACCGGCGACGGGCGGGAATGGGTCTATACGCCCCGCGGCTATGCCGGGAAGGCCGGCACCGGCATGGCGGAGAGCCCTCGAAAGGACAACGCGGCATGACCGTCCATTTCATCGGCGCCGGACCCGGCGCGCCCGACCTGATCACCGTGCGCGGCCTGCGCCTGATCGAATCCTGCCCGGTCTGCCTCTATGCCGGCTCGCTGGTGCCCGAGGCGGTGGTCAAGGCCGCACCCGAGGGGGCGAAGGTGCTCGACACGGCGCCGATGACGCTGGACGAGATCGTCGACGAGATGGCGGCGGCGCATGAACGCGGCGAGGACGTGGCCCGGGTGCATTCCGGCGACCCGTCGCTCTACGGCGCCATCGCCGAGCAGATCCGCCGCCTGAAGGCGCTCGACATTCCCTTCGACATCACCCCCGGCGTGCCGGCCTTCGCCGCCGCGGCGGCGGCGCTGCAGACGGAGCTCACGGTTCCGGAAATCTGCCAGACGGTGATCCTGACTCGCACGGCGATGAAATCGTCGAAGATGCCGGAAGGCGAGGAACTGTCGACGCTCGGCCAGAGCGGCGCGACGCTGGCGATCCATCTTTCGGTGCGCAATATCCCCCATATCCAGCGCGAGCTTCTGCCGCTGCCGGCCTATGGCGAGGATTGCCCGGCGGTGATCGCCTATCGCGTCGGCTGGCCCGACGAGGCGTTCATCCACGGCACGCTGGGCGACATTCACCGCAAGGCGCGCGAGGCCAAGCTGACCCGCACCGCACTGATCTTCGTCGGCCGGGCGCTGGGCGCCGAGGACTTCATCGATTCCAAGCTCTACGACGCCGGCCATGTCCATGTGCTGCGGCCGAGGCGCAAGCAGGCCGCGGTCTAGGCGGCGATGCCGAGGAGCGCGAGAACCGCGTCGAGCGAGCCGGCCAGCGGCGGCGGCGGGGCCGGGGGCCGCGCGATCATCACCACCGGCAGGCCCAACCGGCGGGCCGCCTCGACCTTGGCGTATGACGTCGCGCCACCGGAATTGCGGCAGACGAGATGCGTGACGCCGAGCCGGCGCAGCAGCGCGGCTTCGGTCTCTGCGTCTGAGGATGGCCGGCCGAGGACGATCTCGGCGGCAAACGCCAATGGCGGCTCCGGCGGATCGATCATCCGCACGACGGGCGTCAGGTCCGGCCGATGGGCGAAGGGCGCGAGATGCTGCCGCCCCAGCGCAAGGAACGGCCTTGCGCCGACGGGCAGGGCGTCCCGCGCAGAGCCAAGGCAATCGGCGTCGATCCAGGTGTCGTCCGCCTGCTTGTCCCAGGCCGGGCGGACGAACGCGATCCGCTGGACGTCGGCAAGCGCTGCGGCCCTGGCGGCGTTGCGCGAGATGCCGGCGGCGAAGGGATGGGTGGCATCCACCAGCCAGCTTGCGCCCGCCTCCCGCAGGAAGGCCGCAAGCCCCTCGGCGCCGCCGAAGCCGCCGATGCGGATCTCGCAGCCCGCAGGCAGGATCGGCCTGGCCGTGCGGCCGGCGAGCGACAGGACGATCCGCGGCGCGGGCTCGCTCGCGCAGAGCCGGCTTACCAGCGCGTTCGCCTCCGCGGTGCCGCCAAGGATCAGGATCGTCTCAGCCGGTGCGGGCAACCACGCCTCCGGCCCGGTCGACCACGATGATGTGCGGCGTGACGGGGGCGCCGCGCAGGATGGCGGCGGCGCTGCCCTGCGCCCGCACGGCAATGGCGTTCGCAAGATCGATGTTCTCGCCTGCGCACAGATCGAGCACGGCCTTGGCCGTGTTGGCGCCGAGGATCGTCTCGCGCAGCGTGGCACCGCGCCCGGGCGCGATCGTCTCGGCCAGGTCGGCGAGGAAGGCGAAGTCCACCTGGCTGCGGCCGGAATGCAGGTCCATTGCGCCTTGGGCCAGCTTGGTCAGCTTGGCGAAGCCGCCGGCGATGGTGACGCGGGGCACCGGATGGGCGCGCAGATATTTGAGCAGCCCGCCGGCAAAATCACCCATGTCGAGATAGGCGATCTCCGGCAGCTCCGGATGCAACGCCCGCGCGGCGTCCTCGCTGGCCGAGCCGGTGGCGCCGACGACATGGTCGAGCCCGGCCGCCCGCGCCACGTCGATGCCGCGATGGATGGAGTGGATCCAGGCCGAGCAGGAGAATGGGTGGACGATCCCGGTCGTGCCGAGGATCGACAGGCCCCCGAGAATGCCGAGGCGCGGGTTCCAGGTCCTGGCCGCCAGCACCTCGCCATCGGTGACCGACAGGGTGATCTCGACATCCGACGAGCGGCCGTGTTCGCCGCAGAGCGCCGTAACGACGTCACGCATCATCTGCCGCGGCACCGGATTGATCGCCGCTTCGCCGACGGCGATGGGCAGTCCTTCGCGGGTCACGGTGCCGACGCCGGGCCCGGCGCGAAAGACGATGCCGGAGCCGGGCGCGGCGAAGGAGAGGGTGGCTATGATCTCGGCGAGATGGGTGACGTCGGGATCGTCGCCCGCATCCTTGATGATCGCCGCCATGGCGTTGTCGCCGGTCCGTTCGGCGCGGTTCAGCGCGAAGGCCGGCGTCTCGCCCTTGGGCAGGGTGATCGTCACCGGATCAGGGAAGTCGCCGGTCAGAAGCGCGGTGAGGGCCGCCTTGGTGGCTGCAGTGGCGCAGGCGCCCGTGGTCCAGCCGCGGCGCAGGCTTTCGCCCTTGTCGCGGGACCCGTCCGTCCTGTCGTCGCCGAGATTGAAGCCCATCGGCGCCTTATAGGCGGGGCGGCGGCCGGCGGAAAGCGTCCGGTTGCCGATGCAGGGCCGGAGGCCGGGCGATGAGCGGACTGATGATCGCCGCGCCCCATTCGGGCGCCGGCAAGACCAGCGTGACCCTCGGGCTCCTGCGGGCACTGCGGCGCCGGGGCATCGCGGTCGGATCGGCCAAGGCCGGGCCGGACTATATCGACCCCGCCTTCCATGCCGCCGCCAGCGGCGCGCCCTGCGTCAATCTCGACCCGTGGGCGATGCGGCCGGCGCTGCTTGAAGGGCTGGCGGCAGAGGCTCGCGCGACGGGTGGCCTCGTCGTCGAGGCGATGATGGGCCTGTTCGATGGCGCGGCCGATGGCAGCGGTTCGGCCGCCGATCTCGCCGCAGGGCTTGGCCTGAAGATCATGCTGGTCGTCGATTGCGCCCGCCAGTCCCATTCGGTGGCCGCGCTGGTCCGGGGCTTCGCCAGCCATCGCGAGGATACCCGGATCGCGGGCCTGATCCTCAACCGTGTCGGCTCGCCGCGTCATGCCGCGCTGCTCACCGAGGCGCTGACACCGCTTGGCATTCCGGTGCTGGGGGTGCTGCCAAGACGGGGCGATCTTGCCCTGCCCGAGCGCCATCTGGGGCTGGTGCAGGCCGGCGAGCACGCCGATCTCGATGCCTTCCTCGACCGTGCCGCCGACTGGATCGAAACCGGTTGCGACGTGCCGGCCCTTGCCGCTCTGGCCGGCGGCGGGGATCCCGAGCGCAACCATCCTCCGGCGCCACCGCTCGCCCCGCTCGGCCACCACATCGCGATCGCCCGCGACGCGGCCTTCGCCTTTGCCTATCCGCATCTCATGGATGGTTGGCGCCGGGCCGGGGCCGAACTGTCCTTCTTCTCGCCGCTGGCCGACGAGGCGCCCGACGACCGCGCCGACGCGATCTATCTGCCGGGCGGCTATCCGGAGCTCCATGCCGGGCAGATCGCCGGGGCCAGCCGCTTCAAGGCAGCCATGCTGGCCGCGGCGGCGAGGGGCGTTGCGATCTATGGCGAATGCGGCGGCTATATGGTGCTCGGCGAGGCGCTGACCGATGCGGAGGGCGACACTCATCCGATGCTCGGCCTCTTGCCGCTGCGCACGAGCTTTTGCGAGCGTCGGCTGCATCTCGGCTATCGGCGCCTGACGCCGTGCGGCCCGGGTCCCTGGGCCGGGGCGCTGCGGGCGCATGAGTTTCACTACACGGCCATCGTCTCGGAAAGGCCGGGCGACCCGCTGTTCACCGCCGAGGATGCGCGCGGCGCGGCACTGGGCGATTACGGCCTGCGGCGGGGAAGCGTCTTCGGCTCCTTCCTCCATCTCATCGACGCGGAGGCGTGATGGCGTCGCCCGATCCCAAAGCGCTCCAGCATGGCGGGGCACTGGATGCGGCGATCGCACGCCATGGCGGCGCGCGGGCCGACTGGCTCGACCTGTCGACCGGCATTAATCCGTCACCGCCTTGCCTGCCGGAACTCGATCCGACGCTCTGGCAGCGGCTGCCCGAGGCCGGGCTCGAGCACGCCGCGCTGGCGGCGGCGCGACGTTGCTACGGCGCGCCCGACAGGGCCGGCATCGTCGCCGCGCCCGGAACGCAGGCGCTGATTGCGGCGCTTCCGCATCTCTTCGCGCCGACGGATGTCGCGATCCTCGCGCCGACCTATTCCGAGCACGCCCTGACCTTCGCCGCCGCTGGCCACCGGGTCAGCCGTTTCGCGCAACTGGAGGCGGTGTCGGCCGAGGCGCGGATTGTGGTGGTCGTCAACCCGAACAATCCCGATGGCCGCGTCTTCGAGCCGGCGGAACTGCTCGCCCTCGCCGATCGGCTGGCGGCGCGGGACGGCCTTCTGATCGTCGACGAAGCCTTTGCCGATGTCGATGGGGCCCGCTCGCTCGCGCCCTGCACGGGGCGCGACGGGCTGCTGGTCTATCGCTCCTTCGGCAAGTTCTTCGGTCTGGCGGGGCTGCGCCTCGGTTTTGCACTGACGACGCCGGCCCTGGCCGCGCAGCTCGGCGAGAGGCTCGGCACCTGGGCGGTCTCCGGGCCGGCGCTTGCCATCGGCGCGGCGCTGCTGGGCGATGACGCTCTCGTAGCGGAGACGCGGGCCGGCATCCTGCGGCAGCAACGGTTCCTGAGGGCCACGCTCGGCGCCGTTGGCCTGCCGCTGGTGGGCGGCACGGGGCTGTTCGCCACCGTCGCGCATCCGCGCGCCCACGATCTCTTTGCTGCACTCTGTCGGCGCCGCATTCTCACACGTCCGTTCCAGACGCCCGGCGACTGGCTGCGATTCGGCAATCCTGCGGATGGGGCAGAGGCCGCGCGTCTTGAAGCGGCGTTGCGCGCGGCGCTCGCCGAAATCGACGGCGCGCCATGAGCCTGCATTTCGCCCTGCTTCTTGCCGGGACGGGGCTGGACCGGCTGGTGGGCGACCCGGATTGGCTCTGGCGCCGTCTGCCGCATCCGGTGGTGCTGTTCGGCAAGGCCGTCGATGCGCTGGATGCGAGGCTCAACCGCGAGGGCTATTCCCAGGCCCGCCGGCGACGGAACGGCTTTGTCGCCGCTGCGATCCTCGTCGGCGGAGCGGCCGCGATCGGCCTCGTCCTATCGCGTGTCTTCGCCATGGCGGGACCGCTCGGCTGGGCGCTGGAGATCCTCGTCCTGGCGGTGTTTCTCGCCCAGAAGAGCCTCGTCGACCATGTGCGCGCCGTCGCCGACGCGCTGGAGGGTGAAGGGCTGGCCGGGGGCCGTCGAGCGGTGGCGATGATCGTCGGCCGCGACCCCGATGCGCTGGACGAAGCCGGCGTCTGCCGGGCGGCGATCGAGAGTCTTGCCGAAAACGCCTCGGACGGGGTGGTGGCACCGTTCCTCTGGTATCTGGTCTTCGGCCTGCCGGGGCTGCTGGCCTACAAGGCGGTCAACACCGCCGATTCGATGATCGGCCATATGAATGCCCGCTACCGCGCCTTCGGCTTCGCCTCGGCCAAGCTCGATGACGCCATGAACTGGCCGGCGGCGCGGCTCACGGCGCTGCTCTTCGCCCTCGCCGCTGCGTTTCGCGCCCGCCGCCTGTCTCTTATCGGATCAGTCATGGCGATTGCCCGGCGTGACGCGCCGCGGCACCGCTCGCCCAATGCCGGCTGGCCAGAGGCGGCGGTTGCGGCCGCCCTCGATCTGTCGCTGGGCGGCCCGCGGCGCTACGGCGAGCTCGTGGTCGATGCGCCGATGCTCAATGCGGCGGGACGGCGCGCCGCGAAAGTCGCGGACATCGCGGCGGCGATCGGCCTGTTCGGCGGGATGGCCAATCTTCTCCTGTCGATCGCGGCGATCCTCGCGCTCGCAGCCTGGACCCTCGGCCTGTGAGCGTCTCAGCCGATGGAGATGACAAGGCCCGTCAGCGCTGCCAGCTCGACGAGCTGCTGCGCGGCACCGAGGCAATCGCCGGTCTGGCCGCCGAGCCGGCGCATGATGAAACGACGGAAGCCGAAAAGGGTCAGCGCCCCGAAGGCGTAGCCGGCCAGTGTCGTCCCGATGCCGCAGGCGAAGAGACCGCCGGCGAGATAGAGGATCGTGCCAATCACGAGCGACAGCCGACCGGTGCGGGTGTCGGGGCGGCCGACGCGGTCGGCGAGGCCGCCGGGATCGGCCGAGACGAGCGACGACCACAGCCAGGCCATGGCGCCGCGACTGGCCGCCGCGACGGCGAGCAGCGCAAGCGCGGCGCTGGGGGCTCCGTAGGTGCTCGCGAGTTCGACGACGAGAGCGATGCGCAGGACAACCGACAGGACGAGAGCCAGCGCGCCATAGCTGCCGACCCGGCTGTCTTTCATGATCGCCAGCGCGCGTTCGCGCTCGTGATGGCCGCCGAGCCCGTCGGCGACGTCGCCCAGCCCGTCCTCGTGCAGGGCGCCGGTGGTGAACACCAGCGCGGCGACGGCAAGCGTCGCGGCGACCAGCGGCGACAGGCCGAGCGCGGCGGCAAGCATCAGAACCAGAGCAGCCGGCAGCGCGGCGATGACGCCCGCCACCGGAAAGGCGTGCGTGTCGTCGCCGAGGGGATGATGGCCGGTGAAGGCCCATGGGACCGGCGGCATGCGGGTGAGGAAAGCGAGGCTGCGCAGCGTCGCGGCGACATATCGCTCCATGGCGGCCCTTGCTCCCCGCGCGCGGCTGCGCCATTGCGGCCGCAACGCTTTCCATTCCCGAGCGGCGCCGCGCGCCGTCAACGTTCCGGAACCTAGAGGATTCGCTCCATGTCCACCACCGGACTGCCCTTCGACGACATTCGCGATCTGGTGCGCCGCATGCCCGGCCCCGACGTGGCCGCGGTGAACGCCAAGCGCGAGCGCGAGGCGCAATTGACCAAGCCGGCCGGCGCCCTCGGCCGCATGGAGGAACTGTCGGAGTGGCTGGCCGCCTGGCAGGGGCGCCAGCCGGCCGTGCGGCGCCCGCTGGTCGCGGTCTTTGCCGGAAATCACGGCGTCACCCGGCAGGGAGTCTCACCCTTTCCGCCCGAGGTGACGGCACAGATGGTGTCGAACTTCGCGGCCGGCGGCGCGGCGATCAACCAGATCTGCGCGGCCTATGATCTCGGCCTGAAGGTCTTCGACCTGGCGCTGGAAGTGCCGACGAAGGACATCACCGAAGAGGCGGCGATGGACGAGCGCACCTGCGCCGCCACCATGGCCTTCGGCATGGAGGTGCTGGCCGGAGAGCCCGACCTCCTGTGCATCGGCGAGATGGGCATCGGCAACACCACCGTCGCGGCGGCGATCTTCACGGCGCTGTTCGGCGGCGAACCGCGCGACTGGGTCGGCCCGGGCGCGGGACAGGATTCGGCCGGGGTGGAAAAGAAGGCCGAGGTCGTGGCCCGGGCCCTGGCCTGCCACGCGGGGCATCTGTCGGATCCGCTGGAGGTGCTGCGGCGCCTCGGCGGACGCGAGATCGCGGCGATGGCCGGCGCGATCCTTGCCGCGCGCATGCAGAAGGTGCCGGTGATCGTCGACGGGTTCGTCTCGACGGCGGCGGCGGCGGTGCTCCACGCAATGGACCCGCAGGCCCTCGATCATTGCCTGTTCGGCCATGTCTCGGCCGAGCCGGGCCATATCCGGGCGCTGGAGACGATGAACAAGGTGCCGCTGCTCGCCCTCGGCATGCGGCTCGGCGAGGGTACCGGGGCGGCGCTCGCCGCCGGCATCGTCAAGGCGGCGGCCGAATGTCATTCCGGCATGGCGACCTTCGAACAGGCGGCGGTCTCGAACCGGGTCTAGGCCCGCGCCAGCTCGCCGGGTGCGATCCCGGCGACGGCCTGCTGCATGGCGTCACTGGTTTGCATGAGAGCCCGGGCGGCCTCGGCCGTCATGGGGCGGCCGAGGAGATAGCCCTGGGCCGTTCCGCAGCCGAGGTCGAGCAGGCGGGCCAGCTGCTCCTCGCTTTCCACGCCTTCGCCGGTGGTGGCGATCGACAGGTCCTTGGCCATCATGGTGACGGCCCGCAGCACCGCCAGCGAACTGATGTCGTCGGGCGCGGAATCGATGAAGCTGCGGTCGATCTTGATCCGGTCGAGATCGAATTCGCGCAGATGCGCCAGCGACGAATAGCCGGTGCCGAAATCGTCCATCGCGATGCGCACCCCGAGGCTGCGCAGGGCGGTCAGGGTCGCGTTGATCCGGCGGCCGTCGTCGACCATGGCCGTTTCGGTCAGCTCCAGCTCCAGGCGTTGCGCCGTCAGGCCGTGCTCGGCCAGCGCCCTCGTCACCTGCCGCAGCATGTCGGTCTTGTGCAGCTGGACCGGGGAGACGTTGACGGACACGTAGAGTTCGCCGGGCCAGCGGCTGGCCTCGCGGCAGGCTTCGTTCAACACCCATTCGCCGATCTCGGTGATCAGCCCGGTCTCCTCGGCCAAGGGGATGAAGTCGACGGGCGAGATCAGGCCGAGGGTCGGATGGGTCCAGCGGATCAGTGCTTCGAAGCCGACGAGTTCGCGCGTCGGCAGGTTGAACAGCGGCTGATAATTCAGCGAGAACTGGCCCTCCTTCAACGCCCGGACCATGTCCATTTCCAGGTCCCGGCGCTTGACCGCATCCTCCATCATGCCGCTTTCGTAGCGCTCGATGCGGTTGCGGCCGTTCTTCTTGGCCTTGTAGAGGGCCAAGTCCGCCTGACGGACGACCAGGTCCGGGTCGTCCACGTCGTCGGCCGTGGCGAGGCCGACGCTGCAGCCGATGCTGATGCGGTGCTTGTCGGCCGTGAAGGGGCGCTCGAAGCCCTCGACCACGCGGCGGGCCAGCGTATCGCTGTGTTCGTCGTCGCCCGGCAGGATCGCCAGCTCGTCGCCGCCGAGGCGGAAGATCAGATCGTTCGGATCGCAGCAGGCCCGCAGCCGGTCCGCGACCTGGATGAGCAGCGCGTCGCCGACCGGATGGCCGAGCGTGTCGTTCACCGCCTTGAACCGATCGAGGTCGATCATCACGATGGTGGTCGGCTTGGCCGAATCGAAGCGCGCCTTCAGCTCGTCCTGGAAGCTGCGACGGTTCGGCAGTCCGGTCAGCGCGTCGTGATAGGCCATGTGCGTGATCGTGGCCTGGACCTGCCGGGCCTCGGTCATGTCGTCATAGGTCAGGATCGCGCCGCCGTCGGCCATCGGGCAGCAGGCGACACCGATGACCCGGCCGTCGGCGAGATGGTGTTCGACCCGGGTGATGGTGGAGCGGCGCATCCAGACGGTGTGATTGTCGATCACCCGGTCGATCCGTGCCGCGTCCCAGCCCGCCTTGTGGCCGAAATTGTCGAGGAAGGACGACAGGGCCAGCCCTGAGCGCAATTCGTTCGGGCCGATGCCGAGCAGCTCGTAGGCGCGCTCGTTGTGCAGGGTGATGATCCCGTCCGGGCCGACCATGACGAGGCCGTTCGACATGTTCTGGAGCGCCGCCGACAGGACGCGCAGATGCTCCGCCGCGTCGGCAGCGGCCGCCCGCGACGAGGCGTCCAGCTTCTCGCCGTTCACGGCCAGGATGAAGGCGGTGATGAAGATCATCAGCGCGGCGAGGGCGACGAAGGCCGACAGCGTCACCGGTTCGACGATCCAGACCTCGGCGGCCGGGGCGGCGCTGAGGGTCAGGCCCGCAATCGCGATGAAATGCAGGAAGCAGACGCCCAGCACCATTAGCGTGGCGACGGCGAGGCGCTGCTTCCCACGGGGCGGCATCGACATCGCCGCGGCGAAGAACCCGGCGCCGGCGAAGAGCGAGATCAGCGTGACCAGTGGATCGTAGGCGGCGAGGCACCCCTGCAACGCGCTCATGCCGGTGAAGTGCATGGCGCCGACACCGAGGCCGGCGATCGCGCCGAGCGCCATCCGGGCGGCCCGGGAATGCACCAGGACGGTTGCTGCCAGGGGCAGGCCGACGAACAGGATGCCGACGAACACCGACACGATCGTGACCATGGGATCGTAGCCGAGAATGACGTCGGGCCGGAAGCCGAGCATCGCCACGAAATGGGTCGTCCAGACGCCGAGGCCGGCGACCGCGGCGCTGACCGCCATCCATTTGTAGCGCCGGCCGCCTTCGACCGAGCTGGCGCGGTCGAGAACGGTCAGGACGATCGCGGCCATGATGGCGCAGACGACGAGTGCCGTCGCGACGAAACCAAGGGAATGGTCGACGAGAAAGTTCTGCCCAAATGCGGCCAAGGAAACACCTGTCGCCGAATATCCGGCCGTTTGGATCGGCAAACCGATCGCGACGCTGAAACTAAGACGACCGGACTTTGCCCTCCCTTCCGTGAAGGAAATGTAAAATTGACAGTAATGACAGGTGGTCAGGCGCGATGGCCGGCGCCGGGGCCGCTCCGGTCAGCGCACCACGAAGACGGATGCGGTGGTGTGCGAGGCCAGATAGCCGCCATGGGAAGCGAAGAGATGGTCCGGCAGCCCCGGGACATGCGACGCCATCACCACGAGGTCCGCGCCGCATTCGTCGACCGCGTCCAGAAGGGTCCGACCCAGCTCGACGCTCGGATCGTGGCGGACATAGGCCTTCGACGTCTGCTCGAGGCCGTGGTCGCGGGCCTGGCCCGCCGCGAAGGCTTCCAGCTTCGCGGTATATTCCTCCGGCGTATGGGCGACGCCGGACGGCGCGTTGGAGGTCACGCCGACATAGTGCACGGGGATATTGTAGAGGCTGGCGAGACCGGCGGCCGTCTTGAGCGCCTTGTCGAGCTTGTCGGCATGGGTGAGGTCCACGGGGATCATGATCCTGGCATACATGGCGGTCTCCTTGGCGTTCGGGCTCCGACCGATATGCGCATGGCGCGGCGGTCGAAGGATTGACGGCGATCAAGCGTCCGTCCGGATGCTCGCGTTGACCCGGACGTATGTCCGCTGGTTCAGGACCACATAAGACCCTCGGCTCTCGCGTCGAACCCGCGGCGATGGAGACTTCGATCAGCCGGCGGCGAAGACCGCACGCTCGGCGCTCACGCAGTCGCGGATGAAGTCGGCGACGGCGGCGATCCGGCGGATGTCGCGGACGCTCTCGTGATAGACCAGCCAGTAGCTGCGGTAGATGGTTTCCGCTGGCAGGATGCGCGCGAGCTGGGGGCGATCGGCGGCCATGAAGCCGTGCAGGATGCCGATCCCGGCGCCGGCCGCTACCGCCTCGGTCTGGCCGATCGCACTCGATACCTCGTAATGTGCCGGCCAGTGGGCGACGATGTCGGTGTGGTAGGCGAGCCTCGGGCTGTAGAGGAGGTCCTCGACCGCGCCGACGAGACGGTGCCGACCCAGCTCGGCAAGCGAGGCCGGGGCGCCATGGGCGGCGATGTAGCCACGCGAGGCATAGATCCCCAGCGCATAGTCGGTGAGCTTTCCGGCGACCAGCCGCCCTGCCTCGGGACGGGCGACGGTGATCGCGATGTCGGCTTCGCGGCGTGAGATCGAGAAGGCGCGGGGCACCGGCACGAGCTGGACGGTGAGGTCAGGGTGGCGTTCGGTCAGCCGCCAGAGGCGGGGGGCGAGGAATGCGGTGCCGAAACCGTCGGGCGTTCCCACCCGCACGGTGCCGGAAAGCGCCAGTTCGGTCGCGCCGATATCGGCACGCGCCGCCAGCATGGCTGCTTCCATGCGCTCGGCCTGTTCAAGGAAGTCGCGACCGGTGGGCGTCAGCTCGCAGCCATTCGGGCGCCGGTCGAGAAGCCGGGCGCCGAGTGCCGTTTCAAGCGCCGTCAGCCGCCGGCCGACGGTCGCGTGATTGAGTTCCAGGCGCCGCGCGGCCGCCAGGATCTGTCCGGCCCGTGCCACCGCGAGAAACAGCCTGACATCGTCCCAGTTCACGTCCGTTCCCCTTCAATCTCCGCAAAGGACTTCAATTTACGCACAACGGATGCGCAAAGCGAAGGATTGGCTTTCGCCGCAGCCTGCGCGAAGACTGAGGGCAACACCCGCAACAGGAGGAAACCGGATGGAACAGATCGGACATTTCATCGGCGGCAAGCGCGTCGCCGGCACGAGCGGCCGCACGGCCGACGTCTTCAATCCGGCCACCGGCGAGGTCCAGGCTCAGGTCGCGCTGGCGAGCGCCGATGAGCTGACCGCGGCGGTCGCGAATGCCAAGGCGGCCCAGCCGGCCTGGGCGGCGACCAACCCGCAGCGCCGCGCCCGCGTGATGATGAAGTTTGTCGAGCTTCTGAACCGCGACATGGACAAGCTGGCCGAGGTGCTGTCGCGCGAGCACGGCAAGACCATCCCCGACGCCAAGGGCGACGTGCAGCGCGGCCTCGAGGTCGCCGAGTTCTGCATCGGCGCGCCGCATCTCCTGAAGGGCGAGTTCTCCGAAGGCGCAGGCCCCGGCATCGATCTCTATTCGATCCGTCAGGCGCTGGGCGTGGTGGCCGGCATCACGCCGTTCAACTTCCCGGCGATGATTCCGATGTGGAAGTTCGCTCCGGCGATCGCCGCCGGAAATGCCTTCATCCTGAAGCCGTCCGAGCGCGACCCGTCGGTGCCGATCATGCTGGCCGAGCTGATGATCGAGGCCGGCCTGCCCGAAGGCATTCTCAATGTCGTCAACGGCGACAAGGGCGTGGTGGACGCGATCCTCGACGATCCGGACATCCAGGCCATCGGCTTAGTCGGCTCGACGCCGATCGCCCAGTACATCTATTCGCGCGGTTGCGCGAACGGCAAGCGCGTCCAGTGCTTCGGCGGCGCCAAGAACCACATGATCATCATGCCGGACGCCGACATCGACAAGGCGGCGGACGCCCTGATCGGCGCCGGCTACGGCGCGGCCGGCGAGCGCTGCATGGCGGTGTCCGTGGCCGTTCCGGTCGGCAAGGAGACCGCCGACCGCCTGATGGAGAAGCTGATCCCGCGGGTCGAGGCGCTGAAGATCGCGCCCTATACGGCCGGCGACGACGTCGACATGGGACCGCTGGTCACCCGCGAGGCGCAAAAGCGCGTGCTGGGCCTGATCGACAGGGGTGTCGAAGAGGGCGCCAAGCTCGCCGTCGACGGCCGCGGCTTCAAGATGCAGGGCTACGAGAATGGCTTCTTCGTCGGCGCCTGCCTGTTCGACAACGTCACCAAGGACATGGACATCTACAAGACCGAGATCTTCGGTCCGGTCCTGTCGGTGGTGCGCGCCAAGGACTACGAGGAAGCGATCGACCTGCCGATGAGCCACGAATACGGCAATGGCGTCTCGATCTACACCCGTGACGGCGACGCCGCCCGCGACTTCGCCAGCCGCATCAATATCGGCATGGTCGGCGTCAACGTGCCGATCCCCGTGCCGCTGGCCTATTACACCTTCGGCGGCTGGAAGGCCTCGGGCTTCGGCGACCTCAACCAGCACGGCCCGGACGCCTTCCGCTTCTACACCCGCACCAAGACGGTCACGAGCCGCTGGCCGTCGGGCATCAAGGACGGTGCCGAGTTCGCCATGCCGGTCATGCGGTAGGACGGACACAGACGACAGAATGCAGAACGGGCGCCATCGGCGCCCGTTTTCGCATGCGGGGAAAGACTGTCAGACCGGGCGGCGGGTCTTGAGGATCGGCGTCAGCGGCTCGTCCGGCGTGGCCATGGCGCCGCGTGCGCTCTCGGCGGCCGCCTCGCTGCTGCGCACCGTGACCTTCTGGGCAACGCGCCACCAGTCGAGATAGCGCGCGAGGCCGAAGAGGATCGCGAGACCGGCCAGCACCATCGGCGTGTCGAACCAGATCGACGGTTCCGAACCATGCTTCAGCACCTGGCCGCACAGCGACAGAACGGTACCGACGGCAAAGACCGGCAGCGAATGCCGACCCAGCATGGTGAAGATGTTGTCGCGCGAGATGTTGGCGAAGGGCGAGGTCGCCGCGGCATTGGCGAAGAGGTAGCAGATCGCCATCACATGCAGCAGCCGGGTGAGGCTGACATAGGTCTTGTCGAAGCCGGTGATCAGCACCGGCAGCGGGCTCTGGCCCCAGATCCACCACAGGCCGAAGCGGATGGTCAGGAAGGCCAGCAGCGCATAGGCGAGCGCCAGCGCATAGAGCCATGGCCGATAGGGCACGGCGACGCCCGTCTCGCGGCGGTTCAGGCCGCAATAGAGACCGACGGCGAAGATCAGCTGCCAGGAGAATGGGTTGAAGAACCAGCCACCCGGCAGCGGGAAGGCCGGCACGTCGATCGCCCAGACATAGGCGACGATCCACATCAGGATGGCGCCGGCGAGCATCGCGCCGCGGCTGATCTGCGCCAGAGCCAGATGCAGCGGCAGCATCAGCAGGAGCACGCAATACATCGGCAGGATGTTCACATAGCCGAGCTGGTGGCCGAGGCCGGCAACGCCGATCATCGTTTCCATCGGCATGGTGATGAAGGAGCGCAGCCCGATCGTGCGCATCATGTCGCCATAGCCGAGCGCCAGCGCGGCCCATGAGAAGATGCCGATGGCGGCCACGGTCAGGGTGATGTGGACGAGGTAGAGCACGCCCGCCCGGCGCCACGCCTTCAGCGTCGCGGCGACCCGCTCGCCCGCCAGGAACAGCGGGGCATAGGCATAGGCTGAGGCGAAGCCCGCCAGGAAGACGAACAGTTCGGCCGCGTCCGAGAAGCCGAAATTGCGGGAGGTGAAGTTCTCCCAGACATTGCCGGGGATGTGGTTGACGAAGATCATCGCGAGCGCGATGCCGCGCCAGAAGTCCACCCGGTAATCGCGGGGTGACTTCAAGGCAGTACGGGTGACAGCGGTCATCGTCTCGGGGGCAGCCTCATGCGGGATCGGGCAGAACCGGTGCCACCGACACTGTGGCTTTCTCAAGGTCGGCACCGGCCGAAAGACGGGCCAGTCGCTCCTGCCAGAGGGCATAGCTGCGGATCACCGGCTCGGGATCGGACTCGAAGGGGGTCTCGAACAGGCGCTGGCGACGCACCCAGTCGCCCAGCGCCGGGTTGCCGGTGGCGCTGATCAGGACCGGCGCCGCAACGAGGGGCAGCGCGATCGGCAGGGTCCACAGGACGAGGTTCGGGGCGTAGTTGATCGTGGCGAACAGCACGAGGCCGCCGGCCAGCACCATCCACCAGCTCGCCTTGAAGGCAGCGTCGAGCGGCAGGCTGCCGTCAGCGCGCTCGGTCGACGGCCAGCCGGCATCGGCGCCGATCAGGATCTCGGCCACGGCCTTCGACTGGAACATCATCATCACCGGGGCGAGGATGCTGGTCATCACCAGTTCCGCCGTCGCGCCGGCCAGGACCGCAAGCGTTCCGCCGAACCGCCGGCGCCGGGCGGTGAAGGCGCTGCCGACCGCGATCAGCGTCTTGGGCAGGAGCAGCAGCACGAAGATGCCGAAGAGCAGGAGCAGCGCCTTGCCGGTCTCGGGGCGCGGGAACACCGGGAACAGGGAATCGGCCGGGAAATAGTTCGGCTCCGGTGCCAGGATCGGGTCGAGCAGGCTGACGATCAGGAACATCAGCCAGATCGGCGAGGCGGCATAGGCCATGATCCCGCTGGCCAGCGAGACGCGGCTCCACAGCTTCAGCCCGGGCGCGGCGAGGAGCTTGCCGTGCTGGAGATTGCCCTGGCACCAGCGGCGGTCGCGCTTGGCATATTCGATGATGTTGGCCGGGGCTTCCTCGTAGGAGCCTTCGAGGTCCGGATCGACCTGCACCTTGTAGCCGGCCCGCGCCAGAAGCGCCGCCTCGACGGAATCGTGACTGAGGATATGGCCGCCGAAGGGCGGACGGCCGTGCAGGTCGGGCAGGCCGCAGGACGCCGCGAAGGCACGTACGCGCAGGATGGCGTTGTGGCCCCAGAACGGCCCCTCGCGGCCCTGCAGCACCGCGATGCCGCGCGAAAAGACCGGCGAGAACAGGGCTGCGGAAAACTGCAAGGCACGGCCGAACAGGGTGCGCCGGCCGATGATCAGCGGCTGGGTCTGCAACAGGCCGAGTTCGGGGTCGCCATCCATCCGGGCGACCATTTCCACCATGGTCTCCGGCCGCATCAGGCTGTCGGCGTCGAGCACCAGCATGTAGTCGTAGGCGCCGCCACTGGTGGTGACGAAGTCGGCGATGTTGCCGGCCTTGCGGCCGACATTCTTCTCGCGGTTGCGGTAGTAGAGCCGGCCGGCTGCCCCGAGTTCTGACAGCAGCATATCGACGCCGCGCCGTTCGGCGGCAACGTTCTCGGCCCGGGTGGAATCGCTGAGGATGTAGAAGTCGAAGGCGTCGAGCCCGCCGATGCTGCGCAGACCCTCATACATGGCACCGACGCGCGCCAGCACCGCCTCGGCGTCCTCGTTGTAGACGGGGACGAGGATGGCGGTGCGGCTGACATGGCCGGGCAGCGCCCGGCGGCGCGGCGGCGCGCCGGACGACATGATGCCGGCCAGCGCCATGTTGAAGCCCCAGGCGAGCCAGAGGCAGCACAGCACGAGCAGGCTGATCTGCACGATGTGCAGATAGGTCACCCCGTTCACCGTCACGACGATGAAGAACAGCGAAGCTGCGATCGCCGCCAGCACGACGGAGGCCAGGGCGAAGAGAAGACGCTGAGCCGTGATCAACGCGGTGTCCGTCGGTGAGATGGTGCCACGGCCCGGATCACCCCGGGCCGTTCAGGCATGGTGATCAATTGCGGTCGGCGGAAAGGCGGCCGAGCGAGATCGTCGGGAAGCGCAGCGGCCGGCCGGTCAACGGCTGGATCGGCATGGTGAGCCGGGCCACCGGCGGCGGCACGGCGACCGTGCGCACGAAGGCCAGCGATGCCGCATCGCCCCGCATGGCGGCGGCCAGCACGCTTTCGGCGTCGTCGGAACGCCCGCTCGCGGCAAGGCGCGTGCGCACGGCGTCCAGTACGACATCGTCGTCCAGATCAGCCCGGCCGATCAGTCGGCCGGCATTGGTCTCCTGCATGGAGCGGCGGTCTTCCGTTGCAAAAACGGTCATGTCCTGTTCGTCCATTGATAGAGCCACGTCTCACTGACAATGCGCTGCAGCATCGAAAGTTTCACGCGAAGTTCAGCAGGCTGTGAATCGGTCTTCTCGAGTTCCAGGGCGACGCGCCAGCCGCCACTGGGCAGCCGCGCGATTCCCGAATGGATCAGCCGGGTGTTGTCCGGCACGTCGATCAGGGGCTCGATCTGGGCATCGGCGGGCAGCTTGGCAATGCTGCCGCCTTCGAAATTGATCGCGATGCGATGGGTCGACAGGTCGGCATCCGCCGCGTTGCCGCCGACGCCGATGAAGGTGCCGGTGACCTTGGCCTGGTTGTCCTCGGGCTCGACGTCGAGGCCCCAGTGCATCCGGTAGCTGAACTCCATCGCGCCGCCGGCTTCGGCCTTGGCCTCGGGCACCCAGAAGGCGACGATGTTGTCGTTGGCTTCCGAATCCGTCGGGATCTCGACGAGCTCAACGGTTCCCTTGCCCCAGTCGCCCAGCGGCTCGATCATCAGCGACGGCCGCAGTTCGTACCGGGCCTCGATGTCCTCGTAATGGGAGAAGTCGCGGTCACGCTGCAGGAGACCGAAGCCGCGCGGGCTGGTCTCCTGGAAATAGGACATCGCCAGGTTTTCGGGGTTCTTCAGCGGCCGCCACAGCTTCTCGCCATCGGCCCGACGAATGCACAGGCCGTCGCTGTCATGGACCTCGGGACGGAAGTCGTCGCGGCCGAAGCGGTCGTTCTCGCCGAAAGTGTACATGGAGGTCAGCGGCGCGATGCCGACGCGGTTGACGTCGGTGCGGAAGAACAGCCGGGTGGTCACGTCGATCGTGGTCTGCGGGCCCGGCGTGATCAGGAAGGAATAGGCGCCGGTGAGGCTCGGGCTGTCGAGCTCCGCCATCAGCCGGATGCGCGAGTCGCCCGGCTTCGGCGCGTCGATGTAGAAGGCGCTGAAACGCGGGAATTCCTCGGTCTCGCTGGTCGCCGTGTTGATGGCGAGGCCGCGGGCCGACAGCCCGTAGCGGGTGCCGGTGCCCAGCGCGCGGAAATAGCTCGCGCCCAGGAAGGTCACCAGCTCGTCGAAATAGTCCGGCCGTTCGATCGGCGCGTGGATCCGGAAGCCGGCGACGCCGTCCAGCGGCAGGTCCTGGAATTTCGAGGGATCCAGCGGCGGGCGGTATTCGAAATCCGAGGGCGCGAAATCGTGGCGATTGTAGACG
The DNA here is from genome assembly GCF_964217435.1 of Aurantimonas sp. NCBI lineage: Bacteria > Pseudomonadati > Pseudomonadota > Alphaproteobacteria > Hyphomicrobiales > Aurantimonadaceae > Aurantimonas > Aurantimonas sp. The sequence goes on from NZ_CAXPJM010000020.1 coordinate 142,027, forward strand.
CCGTTCTGCCCGACGAAGACCTTGGTGGTCTCCTTGAACACCCAGCCGGGATAGAAGGCCTGCAGGTGGAACTCCACCGGCTCGGCGCGCCACAGGGCATGGTCCGGCCGGAAGCGGATCGCCCGGTGCTCGTCGTAATTGAGGTCGAGGATTTCCTGCGGCAGGTCGTTGGCCGGCGCGCTGTAGGATTCCCCGGCGCGCTGCTGCATGCGCGCGGCCAGCTCATCGAAGGTGAACGGCGCATCGGGCGCGCCGACGGTTGCCGGCTGTCGGGCCGGCGGCGTGGGAGCCTCCGTCTCCTGGGCAAAGCCGGGACGGGGCAGAAGCGCTGCGAGGGTGAGGGCCACACCTGTCTTCAGCGCGGTACGGCGGGACGCAAAACTCTTGTGATTCACGGGCTGCTTGTGAGTTTGAGAACAGACACGAAGGCGTGAGCATAGGCACAATTGCGGCGATTACATAGCCGCCGCGCACAGGCTTGTAGGCCCGGATGATGAACGCTTCCTGACGAGGGCAGGGCGTGTGTCAGCCGGCGGAAAAACGGTAGAGGCTGTGATGGCGATAGGTCTCGCCCGGCCGCAGGATCGCCCGGGGAAACTCGGGCCGATTGGGCGAATCCGGCCAGCCCTGCGGCTCCAGCGCCAGGGCCGAGCGGCTGCCGATCGGCACCCCGCCATGGCCCATGATCGAGCCATCCAGCTTGGCGCCGTCATAGACCTGCAAGCCGGGCTCGGTGGTGGAGAGCGCCAGGGTGATGCCGCTCGCCTCGCCCGCGAGCCGGGCGGCAAGGCGCGGCGCGGCCTCCGGCGCATCGGCCAGGCAGAAATTGTGGTCGAGCGGATCCGGGGCCTCGCCCACCAGCCGGCCGGCGCCGAAGTCGAACGGCGTGCCCGCCACCGGTGCAATCGCCCCGGTCGGAAGCGCCGCGGCGTCGATCGGCAGATAGCGATCCGCCGCCAGCGTCAGCCGGTGGCCGCGAATGTCGTCGCTGCCGTCGAGATTGAAGTAGAAATGCGTCGTCAGGTTCACCGGGGTCGGGCGATCGCTGGTCGCCTCGTAGCTCACCGACAGCGTCTGCTCCGGCAGGATCGCGAAGCGGGCGGTGATGTCGACGGTCCCGGGATAGCCCTCGTCGCCATCGGCCGACACGAGGCTCAGGGTCAGCGCGTCCGGGGTGCGCTCGACGATGGTCCAGATGCGGGTCGAGAAGCCCTTCGGGCCGCCATGCAGATGATTGGGCGGGTCGTTGCGGGCGAGCTGGGAGCCCCGGCCGTCGATGGTGAAGCGGCCTTCGCCGATCCGGTTGGCGAAGCGGCCGATGGTGGCGCCGAGATATTCGCGGTTGCCGGCCGTGTAATGCTCGGGGTCGGCGGCGCCGACGACCAGCGAATGGGCAAATCCGTCGAGGTGAACGGCCCGGACCGCTGCGCCGGCTGTCGCGATCTCGGCGCTGAGGCCGCTGCCGGCAATCGTCACGAACTCGCTTATCGGCATTGTCCCCTCCGCTGCCGCAAGCCGGCGATCGCGGAATAGGCAGTGCCGGGGCGCGCGTCAATCGAGCGCCCGCGTGGCAGCCGCGCGCCTAGCGCAGGCGTCGCAGCTTCTGGGTCAGGATATCGCCGGTGCGCGTCAAGGAACTCTGCAGGACCTGCAGTTCGTCCTGCGTCAGGGACTGGGCGAGATCGATCTCGAGCCGCTGCCAGACGTTCCGTACGGTCGCCTGCACCCGCTCGCCGTCCGGGGTCAGCTGCACCATCGTGCGGCGCGCATCGGCACTGTTGGCCGAGCGGGCGACGAGCCCCTTCTCGATCAACCGGTCCAGCATCTTGGACACCGTCGAGGGTCGCACCGAAAGCTGTTCGGCCAGCGCCGACACGCTAACCGGGGCAAGGGGATCGAGACGGTCGAGGAGCTGGTCCTGGCCGGGATGCAGTCCGATATCGGCAAGAAGCAGGGCGAGAAAGGCCCGGGTGGACTTGGCGATCGACAGGAGCGACGGCACGATCACCGGCGTCATCATCGTCGAAGGATCGGTGTGGACCGATGCTGTTGTCTGTGTGTTCGTATCCATGATCCCGGTTAACCGTTAGCCGAGGGCCGGTCCTTAAACTGCTATATTCTTCGCACGAAAAAGACAGCCATACATAGTATCCGCAAGGCTGGCAGTTCGTGGCGCGCGACGGGCGGCCGGCACGGCCCGAACGTTGCTGACGCGGGGTCCGCGGTGTTTGTCGAACGAGAAATTCCGCGATCGGTTCCCGGTGAACAATGGTCTCGCCGCGCCGAATCTGGCATCAGACCACAACCGGAGCGCGTCGTCGGTCGACGTGCGGCACAGAGGAGCGGGACGCATGCCCGACGTCAGGGTCATCTGCGCGATCGGCCGGAGCGGACAACTCGGCCTCGATGGCGGCATGCCGTGGGAGGGGCGTCCCGAACGCGTCTACACCGAGGATGTCGAGCGCTTTTTCGAGATCACCCGCGGTCATGTGCTGATCGCCGGGCCAAAGACCGTCGCGTCCTTCCCGGATTTCGCCCGCAAGGATCGCACCATCGTGGAAATCCGCTCGTCCGACGATCCGCAGACGGTGCTCGAGAGCTTCGGCGAGCGGGTGGTCTATATCGGCGGCGGCCCGGCGGTCTGGGACGTCTATGCGCGCTATGTGCGGCACTGGGACATCAACACGCTGCCCTATGACGGCGAGGCCGATACCTGGTTCGATCCGGCCTGGCTCCTGGCGGGCGGTACGACGCAGCGCTGAGGCGCGCGGCTCGGTTCAGCCGGGCAGCACCGCTCCGCGGTCGCGAGGATCGACCCCGCATTCTTCCGCGATGGCGGCGCAGAGCCCTTCCATCAGCGCCCGCAAGGGTGGGGCCGGCATGACCGGCGCCGGCGCATCGAGGCTGGCCGGCGCGATCAGGCGCAGGCTGTTGGTGAGGACGATCCGGCCCGCCGCGAGATCGGGGAGCGTCAGGGACCTTTCGACCGCCGACAAGCCGAAGGCACCGGCATTGACGAGAATCCAGCCCCGCACGATGCCGTCGAGGACGCCGTCGTCGCGTGGCGGCGTGACGATCTCGGTCCCCGCCAGGACGAAGACATTCGCCAGCGCCGAACAGGCGACACGGCCCGCCCCGTTGAGGAACAGCGCCTCGTCGGCGCCGGCCTGCCTCGCGGCATGGTTGGCAAGGACGCTGTCGAGATAGGCCAGCGATTTGACCCGCGCCGTCGGCGAGGTCTCGTTGCGGCGGATCTCAGAGACCTGAAGCCGCAGCGGGGCGAACATCATCGCGGGGGCGAGCGGCGCCGCAGTGCCGATCAGCGTCGGCTGCGGATCGGCGGGAAAGGCGAGGCCGCGTGCGCCGGGGCCGCGGGTCAGCGTCAGGCGGATCGCCCCGTCGCCGCGTCGCTCGGCCAGCGCCGTCATCGCCAGTTCCAGCGCCGCGCGGTCCGCGGGAATGGCGAGGCTGGCCGCGGCGGCCATCAGTCGGTCGAGATGGGCCTCCTGGCGAAACACCCTGCCGCCGAGAACCAGCGACGTGTCGAACACCCCGTCGGCAAGGGTCAGGCCGCGGTCGTTCGCGGCAACGGCGCCGGGCGCCGGCGCAAAGCCGCCGTCAATCCAGATCTCGTCCACGCCAACGCTCCGCAAGGGACAGGAAATTCTCGAAGATCCGTTCGCCGCGATCGGTCAAAACGGATTCGGGGTGGAACTGGATGCCCCAAGTCGGGTGCGTGTGGTGCGACAGGGCCATGATCTCGCCCTCGTCCGAGCGGGCGTCGATGGCGAGGTGTGCACGCATCGCCGGCGTTTCCTCGACGATCAGCGAATGATAGCGCCCGACCATTGTCGGTTGCGGCAATCCGTCGAAGAGGTTCGCCGCGCCATGGGCAATCCGCGAGGCACGGCCATGCATGGGCTTGAGGGCCCGGGTCACGGTGCCGCCGAAGACCTCGCCGATGACCTGATGGCCGAGGCAGACGCCGAGGATCGGCACGCGGCCGGACAATTGCCGCACCAGGTCGAGCGAGATGCCGGCCTCACGCGGCGAGCAGGGACCCGGCGAGATGATCACCGCCGAGGGTGCGAGCGCGTCGATCTCCTGCAGTGTGAGGGCATCGTTGCGCACGACCTCGATGGCGCCGCCCAGTCGTTCGAGATAGCGGGCGACGTTGAAGACGAAGCTGTCGTAATTGTCGACGACGAGGATCATCGCGGACCCTCCTTCGCACCGTTCCTATCGTCCGCGTCGAAGGCCGCGAAGACGCGGGTCGCCTTGGTGAAGGTCTCCTCGTATTCAGCCGCCGGGTCCGACAGGACGGTGATGCCGCCGCCGGCCGACAACCGCGCCGTGCCGGCCTCGAAGCTGACGGTGCGGATGGCGATGTTGAGGTCCATCGTCCCGTTGAAGCCGAGATAGCCGATGGCGCCGCAATAGGGGCCACGGGCGGTGTTCTCGATCTCGGTGATGATGTCCATGGCCCGGATCTTCGGCGCGCCGGTGATCGAGCCGCCCGGAAAGGTCGCGGCGATGAGGTCGACGGCGGTCCGACCGGGCCGAAGTGTTCCGGTCACCACCGAGACGAGGTGATGGACCGAGGCGTAGCTTTCGAGGCCGCACAGCACCGGCACCTCCACGGATTCGGCCGTGCAGACGCGCGAGATGTCGTTGCGCAGGAGATCGACGATCATGACGTTCTCGGCCCGGTCCTTCTCCGAGGCCAGCAGCGCCTCTGCCAAGGCGCGGTCTTCCTCCGGGTCGGCGGAGCGCTTCGCCGTGCCCTTGATCGGGCGGGTCTCCACCGTGTCGCCGTCGCGTTTCAGGAAGCGCTCCGGCGAGGAGGACGCGATGGCGAGGCTGTCATGCTCCAGATAGGCGCCGAAGGGCGCGGCATTGGTCCGGCGCAGCCGCAGATAGAGCGCGAAGGGATCGAAGGCGGCGGGGAGCCTGGCGGTGAAGGTCTGGGCGACATTGGCCTGGTAGATGTCGCCGGCCAGGATGTAGTCGCGCACCTTCTGGATCGCCGCCCGGTAGTCGTCGGCAAAGAAATTGGAGCGCCAGTCGAGGCCCCCCGGCCGGGCACCAGTACCCAGCGCCGGCGCCTCGGTCTCCAGCGCGGCACGGAAGCGTGCGATGCGCGCCCGGGCTGGCACGTCGTCGCTTTCGCCGGCCCGGCGCGCGCCGACCACGAAGGCGCGGTCGGCTTCGTGGTCGAAGGCGAGAACCGTGTCGTAGAGATCGAAGCGCAGGCTGGGCTTGGCCGGGTCGAGATCGGCCGGCGCGGCGAGCGTTTCCAGATGCCGGGCGAATTCGTAGCCGATGAAGCCGACGGCACCGCCCTGGAAGGGCGGCAGTTCGGGATGCGCTTCCTGGCGCTGCGCGGCAAGGACCGCGTCGAGCGCCGCAAGCGGCGGGCCGTCGAGGCGCTGTCCATCGAGCATCGCACCTTCGGCGTCCACCGTGAAGGCGGCGAAAGGGGCGGCGGCGACATAGGAATACCGCCCCAGCGTCGCGTGACGCATGGCGCTATCGAGAAACGCCAGGCCGCCGAGGGGCCTCAGCCGGGCCGCCGCGATCTGCGGCGCAAGGGGAGCGATCTCGTCATACACCATCCCCGGCAGATGCCCTGATCTCCGGGGCCCCGTCAAACCGGTTTCGCCGCCTCGGCCCGGCCGCCCTGTCCGGCTTCGGACCGGGCCACTGGCGCGGCAGCCCACCAGCGCCATCTATCCGGCCAGCTTGCCTCTGATTCGGAGATCCAGGATGCGATCCGCCCTTCTTCTGGTTGCCGTCCTTGCCGGCATTGCCGGCTGCAACAGCACCGCCCCCTATCCCAACGGCTCGCCCATCGTCGGCGCGCGGGTGTCGGCCAATGAGAACCCCCGCGGTTCCGATGCCTTCTGCCGCCAGTATGCCCGCCAGACCGCCGGCAACAGCTACGAGAACCGCATCGATCGCGGGGAGGACGGGTTCGGCGTGCGCGCGCTGACGCGCCAGCGGGCGCTCGACCAGGGCGAGGCCGCCTATCGCCGCTGCCGGGCCGGCCGCACGGACTGACGCCGGTCGCCGGCGTCCAGCCTGAATGGCGCGTGGTGGCCATCCGCCGCGCCCCTTGTGCATCGGTCGTTCTTGCGGCATCGCTGCGAGGAACCAGTGGCGGGGACAGGCGATGGCGTCCACCAGTGACGGCAGGACAATCGATGCGGATGTCGCGATCGTCGGCGCGGGCATCGTCGGCATCACCGCCGCCTTCGCCCTGCAGGAGCGCGGGCAAAAAGTCGTCCTGATCGAGCGGGGCGAGGTCGCCCACGGCGCCAGCTTCGGCAATGCCGGGGCCTTCGCGTTCAGCGATGTCATGCCGCTGGCCTCGCCGGGCATCCTGCGCAAGGCACCGCGCTGGTTGCTCGATCCGCTGGGCCCGTTGAGCGTGCCGCCGGCCTATCTGCCGACCATCGCGCCCTGGCTGTTCCGCTTCTGGCGCGCCAGCCGCCCCGCCGCCTTTGCGACCAGCTTCGCGGCGCAGGTGGCGATGATGGAGCTGGCGAGCACCGAGACCCGCCGGCTGATCACGGCGGCGGGGCTCGACGCAATGCTACGCTCCGACGGGGCGCTGGAACTCTACGAAAGCCGCACCGAGTTCGAGGCGTCGCTGGGGGCTTGGCGGGCGCGCGAGGCCGCCGGCATCGCCTGTCGCCATCTGGACGCCGCCGGCATCGCGCAATTGCAGCCGGGCCTGTCGCCGCGCTTCACCCACGGGACCTTCGTGCCCGGCTGGCAGTCGATCGCCGATCCCTATGATTATGCCAGGGCGCTGGCCGACCGCATCGTCGAGCGGGGCGGGCGGATCGTCCACGCCGAGCTGCGTGGCCTCGCGCCGGCCGGCGACACGGTATGCCTGAAGCTGGCGGACGGGTCGGACCTCCTGGCACGACACGCCATCGTCGCGGGTGGCGCATGGTCGAAGCCGCTGGCGGCCGCCCTCGGCGACACCCTGCCGCTGGAGACCGAGCGCGGCTACAACACCACGCTGCCGCCGGGCGCCTTCGACCTCAAGCGGCAGCTGACCTTCCCCGGCCATGGCTTCGTGGTTAGCCGGCTGACATCCGGCATCCGGGTGGGCGGCGCCGTGGAACTGGGCGGTCTGCACCGCCCGCCGGACTATCGTCGGTCGGCGACCATGCTGGAGAAGGCGATGCGCTTCCTGCCCGAACTCGACACCACGGGCGGCCGGCAGTGGATGGGGTTTCGGCCGTCCATGCCGGACTCGCTCCCGGTCATCGGTCCCGCGTCCGCGACCGACCGCGTGTTGTACGCCTTCGGCCACGGCCATCTCGGCCTGACCCAGTCGGCGGCGACGGCGCGCATTCTCGCCGATCTCGTCACCGGCACGCCGACGCCGATCAATCTCGCGGCCTTCTCGCCGCGCCGTTTCGCCTGACCTGCCACCGGAGATCCTCATGGCACGCCACAGCTTCTTCTGCCTCGACGGTCACACCTGCGGAAATCCCGTCCGCCTCGTCGCCGGCGGCGGCCCGTTCCTCGACGGGGCCACGATGATCGAGAAGCGGGCGCATTTCATGGCCGATTACGACTGGATCCGCACCGGGCTGATGTTCGAGCCGCGCGGCCACGACATGATGTCCGGCGCGATCCTCTATCCGCCGACCCGCGACGATTGCGACGTGGCCGTGCTCTACATCGAGACCTCCGGTTGCCTGCCCATGTGTGGCCACGGCACCATCGGCACCGTGACCATGGCGCTGGAGCACGGGCTCGTCCGGCCGAAGGAGCCCGGGATCCTGCGGCTCGACACGCCGGCCGGCGTCGTCACCTGCCGCTACCGCGAGGAAAACAGCTTCGTCGAGGAGGTCCGGCTGACAAATGTGCCGGCCTTCCTGCACGCCGCAGGCATCGCGGTGGACTGCCCCGGTCTCGGTCCGCTGACGGTCGACATCGCCTATGGCGGCAATTTCTACGCCATCGTCGATCCGCAGCCCAATTTCCGCGACATGTCCGACTTCACTGCCTCCCAGCTTGTCGCCCTGTCCGGCCCGCTGCGCGCAGCGCTGAACGACACCCATGAGTTCGTGCACCCGGACACCCCGGCGATCCGCGGCCTGCGCCATGTGCTGTGGGCCGGCGAGCCGACAATGGAGGGGGCCACGGCCCGCAACGCGGTGTTCTACGGCGACAAGGCGATCGACCGCAGCCCCTGCGGCACCGGCACCTCTGCGCGCATGGCGCAATGGGCGGCGAAGGGACGCCTCGCGCCGGGCGACGATTTTGTCCACGAGAGCATCATCGGTTCGCTGTTCCACGGCCGGGTCGAGGCCGCGGCCGAGATCGGCGGCAAGCCGGCGATCGTGCCGTCCATCGCCGGCTGGGCCCGGCTGACCGGTATCAACACGATCTTCATCGACGACCGCGACCCGTTCCAGCACGGTTTCCAGGTGCTGTAGGCTGAAGCGCCGCACGAAAAAGGCCGCCGGCGCGGATGCGCCGACGGCCCTGATATTGGCTTTGTCGCGGGATGCTTACGCGGCGGCCTTGTTGATGCCGCCGGTGGCGATCTGCGTCATCGTCTTGTCGCCGTGATAGGTGGCGTCCAGGCACTTCTGCAGCTTCTGCGCGTCGTCCTTCAGGTCGAGACGCTTGGCGAAGGCTTCGAGGCAGCCATAGCCGGCGATCGCGTAATGGGCCATGCGCTGATACTGGGTGATGATCATTGCGTCGCGGGCGTCGGGATCGGTGATGTCCTCCTCGATGCCGTGCGAGCGGGCTTCCTTGACGAGGCCTTCCATACCCTTGCAGAATTCGCCCGAGGGATCGGCGCCATGGGCGGCGATGATCTCTTTCAGCGTGGCGATGCCGTCCTCGATGCCGGCGACGCCGGCGTCCAGCGCGCTCTTCAGGTCGCCGTCGGTGGCGACGCCGGCGAGCTCGCGGGTGACCTTGGCGGACTGGTTGCAGGCGCTGTGAATGTCCTGCAGCTGGTCGATATAGATGTCCTTGAGATTGGCGAGAGCCATGATGCGTCCCTTCCGTCTTGATCCTGTGCGCCTTGGCGCTTCGGGACGGTAAAGGGCAAATGCAGGCCGGGTGTTCCATGACGGGAACCGGCGCGGCACTTGGTCCCGGCTGCCCGGACACCCCGCGCGGCTTTGACCACTTTCGGCGATGCGGATGACGGGCTAGACGGTAAGTCTCCGATTTCCTTTCAAGAATAGTTGAAGCCGATCATGGACCAGGCGACCCGTTCCAGTTTCGACCTCCGCCTGCCGGCTTTCGTGACCATGATGCGCGAGAGCCAGCGGCTGCGCCTGGCGACGCTGGTGCGGCTGCGCTGGCTCTCCGTCGCTGGCCAGACTGCGGCCTGCGTCTTCGTGGCCTGGGGACTGTGGTGGCCGTTTCCGATCGGCACCTGCCTTGCGCTGATCGCCGCCTCGGTGGCGCTGAACATCTATCTGTCGGTTAGCTTCCCGGCGAGCCGGCGGCTGTCCTCGACGGCGGCGGCCGGCGTGCTGACCTTCGACATCCTGCAGCCGACGGGCCTCCTGTTCCTCACCGGCGGCATCGAGAACCCGTTCACGGTGTTCCTTGTGGTGCCCTCGATCATCGCCTCGGCGACGCAGCCGCCGCTGACGACGGTGGGGGTGGGGCTCCTCGCGGTGGTCTGCACGACGGCGCTGGCCTTCTTCCACATGCCGGTGCCTTGGCCCCACGGCATGTCGCTGGAACTGCCGATCTCCTATGTCGGCGGCCTGTGGTTCGCCATCGTCACGACCCTCGTCTTCTCCTCGATCTACATCTACCGCGTGGCGGCGGAATCGCGGGCGCTCGCCGATGCGCTGAGCGCCACCGAACTCGTCCTGCAGCGCGAGCAGCATCTGTCGGCGCTCGACGGGCTGGCCGCTGCCGCCGCCCACGAGCTCGGCACCCCGCTCGCCACCATCGCCCTCGTCGCCAAGGAAATGGGCCGTTCGGTGCCGGCCGACGATCCGCAGCGCGAGGACGTGGATCTGCTGGTCGAGCAGTCGGAGCGCTGCCGCACGATCCTACGCCAGCTCAGCTCCCTGTCCTCGTCCAGCGAGACCCATCTGGCGCGTCTGTCGGTGATGTCGCTGATCGACGAGGTGGCCGAGCCGCACCGCAATTTCGGCGTCGCGCTGAAGGTCGAGACGGTCGAGCGCGATGGCGCCGAGCCGGTCGCCCGCCGCAATGCCGGCATCGTCTACGGCCTCGGCAACATCGTCGAGAACGCGGTGGACTTTGCCGATGGCGAGGTGATCATCCGCGCCGGCTGGAGCGAGAGCCAGGTCTATATCGAGGTGCTGGACGACGGGCCGGGCTTTGCGCCCGAAATCCTCGACCGGATCGGCGACCCCTACATGTCGGACCGCGATTCGACGGAGCGCAATACCGGCGGCGGTCTCGGCCTCGGCCTGTTCATCGCCAAGACGCTGCTCGAACGCTCCGGCGCCTCGATCAGCTTCGCCAACCGGGCAAGCCGTGGCCGCGTCGCCAATGGCGCGGTGGTGGTGATCTCCTGGCCGCGGGACGTCTTCCTGTCCAACCGGCCGGCCAACCGCGACTGACGCGGCGGCAGAGCCGAGGCGGCGAATGCCGGATGCGTACTTCGGTCGCATGCCGATTGCCGCTTCTGGCGGGTGCAAGCCGTTGAAGGCGTGTGCCCGGCGCTCCATTTCCCGGACAAAGGAAAGGAACGCCGATGTTGACCGAAACTGTAGGGACTGCTCCTGAGCGGTCGTTTCTGCCGCAAGGTGACCGATCGCTGCTTCTGGTCGATGACGACCGCCCGTTCCTGCAGCGCATGAGCCGGGCGCTCGAGCAGCGCGGCTTCGATGTGGTGACCGCCGAGAGCGTCGAGGAAGGGCTCGCCGCCCTGAAACGCTCGGCACCGGCCTGCGCCGTCGTCGACATGCGGCTGGCCGATGGCAACGGGCTCGACGTGATCGAGGCGCTGCAGCGGGCGCGCGAGGATGCCCGGGTGGTGGTGCTGACCGGCTATGGCAACATCGCCACCGCCGTCACCGCCGTGAAGCTCGGCGCCATCGACTATCTCGCCAAGCCTGCCGATGCCGACGAAGTGATCGCTGCACTCAGCCGCAAGGCGGGCGACCGCGCCGCGCCGCCGGAGAACCCGATGTCGGCCGACCGGGTCCGCTGGGAGCATATCCAGCGCGTCTACGAATTGTGCGATCGCAACGTCTCCGAGACTGCCCGCCGGCTGTCGATGCACCGCCGGACCCTGCAGCGGATCCTCGCCAAGCGCGCGCCGCGCTGAGCCCGCATCCAGCGGCGGCGGTCAGTCCGCATCCGTCTCGCCGGCCAGCCCGGTCATGAACGGATTGGCCGCCCATTCCGCCTGTACCAGGCGGTCGGCGGCCAGCCGCGCGAAACGCAGCGTCATCGCCTTGCGCGTCGCCGGCGCGATCCTGTCTTCCGGCGCCTCGCGCAGGATTTCTGCGCCATAGCCATCCGACACGATCAGCCCGCAGCTTTCGGGAAAGATGTCCGCCGGCACGCCGGGATGGGTGGCGAAGAACAGCCGGTCGCAATGCTGCAGATAGTCCGGCCATTTCCGGTCCACCCGGAAATCCTCGATCGAGGTCTTGATCTCGATAATGGTGATCTCGCCCTTTTCCGACAGGCAGACGAGGTCGGCCCGGCGGCCGGACGCCAGCGCCATTTCCGGCAGCAGCGACACCTTGCGCGCCAGCATCAGGCGCTGCACGCCCCGGCGCACCATCATGGCACGCTCGGACTGGCGACCGTCGACCAGCGGGTCGACGCGGAAGGGGGATATGATCGGCATGATCGAGACCTAGCCGAGCCGCGATGCTCTCGGCAAGCGAAAACGCGAACAAACCAGAAACGCGGCGGGACGTCGCAGTCGCGCGCCGCGGTACCGATACGCCGACGATGCGAAGGCGTGGCTCAGCGGCTGGTGCGGTCCCCGGAGATCTCCTCGAGGATCGGGCAGTCCGGGCCGTCGTCGCCGTGGCAGCGCTCGCTGAGGTCGGCGAGGGCGCGTTTCAGCGATTGCAGCTCGGCGATCTTGCGGTCGATCTCGGCCATGCGGGAACTGGCCATGGACTTCACGTCCTCGCTGCGCCGCCCCTCGTCCTGGTAGAGCGAGATCAGCCGCCGCGCTTCCTCGATGGTGAAGCCGAGCGAGCGCGAGCGCTGGAGGAACCGCAGGAGATGCACATCGCGATCGCCGTAATTGCGATAGCCGTTGATGGCCCGGGAGGGTTTGACCAGCCCGACTTCCTCGTAATAGCGGATCGTCTTGGGGGGGAGGCCGGACAGCCGGGCCGCCTCTCCGATGTTCATCAAAAAGCCCTCGTAGCTCAGGTTGCGAACGTCCCAGAGTGCGCCTGAGATGTCGCGGCGACCGCCGCCGTCAACTGTCACCAAGCGGCAACAAAGCCTTCGTTAACCAACGCCGTGCTTCCATCTCGTATTGCCTGACGGATGGACGCGGACTAACGAGGAGACGGCTACAGATGGTCGGCGCTCCTCCGGTGCGCGGTTCGTTCGGCGAACTGATCCCATCCCACCCCGAACATGGCATTTTCGATGACGAGCAAACGTTCCCTTCTCCTTGGTGCTGCGGTCCTCTCGCTGGCCGTGGCTGCCGGTTGCGCGAGCAACCAGCGCGCATCGTTGGCGCCGTCCGGGGTCTCCGCCTACACCGCACCGACCAACCTGCCGAACGAAGGCAGCCTCGGCGCCACCTCGGCGCTCGGCTATTCGGCCGTCGTCGATGATGGCTACGCGCTGCCGGCGATTCCGACCGAGAAGATCGATCCGCAGTATCTGCGCCAGCGCGTGTCCTTCCCGGAAGGCCGCGAATACGAGCTGGGCACCGTCGTGGTCGATACGCCGAACCGCTTCCTTTACGTGGTCGAGGCCGACGGCATGGCGATGCGCTACGGCATCGGTGTCGGCCGCGCCGGCTTCTCTTGGGCGGGCGACGCCAACATCCGCGCCAAGCGCTCCTGGCCGAAATGGTTTCCGCCGGCCGAGATGATCGACCGCAAGCCGGACCTTGAGCCCTATCGCGACGGCATGGAGCCCGGCCTGACCAACCCGCTCGGCGCCCGTGCGCTGTATCTCTACCAGAACGGCAAGGACACGCTGTTCCGCCTGCACGGCACGCCGGAATGGTGGACCATCGGGACCGCCGCCTCGTCGGGCTGCATCCGTCTGATGAACCAGGACATCATCGACCTGTACGAGCGCGTTCCGATGGATGCGCGCGTCGTGGTCAAGCAGGGCAAGGAGCGCCTCGCCGCTCGCTGAGCAGAGGCGCTGTCTCCGGCGATCCGTCGCCGGGCACCAGTTTACAGGGCGGGGGACCGCCAGGGCCGGATGCTTCGGGGGAGGCGTCCGGCCTTTTTTTGTCCTGCGCTATCGAACTGGATGATCGACCCCGCCGCGCTTCAGCGTGCGGTGGCTCTTGCGGCCTCGGTCTCCGGTTGGCGGCCCGCCACGGCGGCGGCCAGCAGCAGTCCCAGTGTCACCGCATTGAGGACGTGCCAGAGGAAGTGCGTGCCGAGCGGCCAGTCCGCGCAGAGCGGCATGTCGGCCATGCGCAGGCTGAGGGAGACAGCAAAGACCGTCCCGGCCGCAAGAACCGCGGGACCTGCCCGGTGCCGGGCCGCGACCAGATAGCCGCCGATGCCGAGCATGGCGAGAAGCGCCGGCACGTAGCCCGCCGAGGATCCGACCATTCCTGCGAAGAGCGGCTCCGAGAGGATCGAGGCGCCCAGAAAGGCGGCGGTGCCGAGGCCCGCCGCCCAACGGCGGAGCCCGACGAGACGATGCAGCGCCAGGAAGAAATAGGCGTAGATGAAGAGTGCGATCGGCAGGACGTCGGCAAGGCTCGACCAGCGGTTGGCGAAGGTGTGGAACAGGAACGAACCGATGCCGATGATGGCGACGAGGCCGGCGAGCAGGCATACCGGCCGATCCCGTCCGCCGGTCCGCTGCCACAGCGCGAAGCCGGCTGCGGCCGCGACGAGGAAGGCGAGATTGGAGACCGCATTCAGCGGCTCGGCCCAGAAGCCGGCTCCCAGGCGTTCGCAATAGGCGTCGATCGGTTGCGTCCAGTCCATGGCCGCGCCGTCGCGTCAGGCCTATTGTCCGGTGCGCCAGGGATCGTAGGTGCCGAAGTTCCAGAGTTGGCCCTCGGGATCGCGGCAGGCGAATTCCTTCGAGCCGTAGCTCTTCTCCTGCAGATCCACGACGATGGTCGCGCCGGCCGCCTGCACCGCCTCGTAGAGATGGTCGACATCCTTGACCACCAGATAGGGGCTCTGGGACACGGGCGCGCCGGCCTTCGCCGTGGTCTGCAACGCGCCGAACGCGTCGTCCCGGGCGTCGCCCACCATCACCATGCCGTCGCCATGGACGAGTTCGGCATGCAGGATACTGCCGTCGGTATCCTCGTGGACGGCGTGGCGGCTGAAGCCGAGTGTATCGCAGAGCCAGGTGATCATCTTGCGGCAATTCTCGTAGCGAATGGTGGGAATGACGGTCGATGGCATCGCGGCTCCTCCCTTGCGACGAGGATAGCATCGTAATCGCGTTTCGCGATCCGGGTCATCAAAACTTCATACCCCTCGACGCGATGCCCCGGCCGGGCACCTGCGTCAGAGCCCGGGCCAGGCGAGCGTCGCGCCGGCGACCACCGCGTAGCGGGCGAACTTGCCGATCGCGACGAGGATGGTGAAGCGCAGGAGCGGCACCCGCAGCACGCCGGCGATCACCGTCAGCGCATCGCCGCCGAGCGGCCACCACGCAAGCAGCAGGGTCCAGACGCCGTAGCGGTTGAAGAACCCCGTGGCCCTGTCGAGATGGCGCGGCGGCACCGGAAACCATCGGCGGTCGGCATAGTGCAGGAGGAAGCGGCCGCAGACCCAGTTGACCACCGAGCCGAGCGTGTTGCCGACACCGGCGACGACGACCAGCAGCCAGGGCTCGCCGACGCCTTCAGCAAGCAGCGCGACCAGCACGATCTCCGAGGCGCCGGGCAACAGCGTCGCGGCGAGGAAGGCACTCCAGAACAGGCCCGCGCAGGCGGCGAACAGCGTCATCGCGGGGCCGCCGGGCGAACCGAAAAACGCTCGCACCGGCCAATTTTCGCGCGCGGGAGATTGAACGCCGTTTCGCCAGTCACCATGTTGTGGATACTGCAGCAAGACATGTCGAAGCCCCCGCGGTGCCTCAGCGTCGCGGCCATTTTCGAAAGGAACGTGACTGCGATGACTTCGCGAGCTTTGATTCGTCCGGCATGGACGCCTGCCACGATTGCCCTGATGGTTGGCGGTTTCATGATCTTCTGGCCTCTCGGCCTGGCGATGCTGGCCTACATCCTCTGGGGTGACCGTTTGGACGGCTTCAAGCGGGACGTCAATGAGACGACGGACCGCCTGTTCGGCGGCCTGAAGCGCGCCGGCGGGGGCAGCCCCTTCAGCGCCCCGCGGACCGGCAATGTCGCCTTCGACGACTGGCGGGAGAAGGAACTCAGCCGCCTCGACGAGGAGCGCCGCCGCCTGCACGAGGCCGAGGCCGAATTCGCCGCCTATGCGCGCGAACTGCGCCGGGCCAAGGACCAGCAGGAGTTCGACCGCTTCATGGCCGAGCGCGGCAAGCGCCGCGACGATGGTCCGGTGGTCGACGGCCAGCCGGCCTGACCGAAACGATGGCGCCCGGCCCGGCCGGGCGTCCATGAAAAAGGCGGCGGCGTCCCTCGGGCGTCGCCGTTTTTCGTGTCGTGAGGGTGTAGACTGCGATTCGAACGGCGGCGTATCGCCGCCCATCCCTGTCCGGCTGCCGATGTCCTTCCTCTTTCCCCATGCCAAGCCGCGCGTCTCGGCAATCCCCGAACGGCTCGATCTCGCCGACGGCCCCGTCGCCGTGACCGTGCGGCGTAACCCCCGCGCCAAGCGCATGATCCTGCGGCTCGCTCCCGGTGCCTCGGGCGTGGTGGTGACCGCGCCGCGCCAGGTGTCGGGCCGGGCGATCGCCGAATTCCTGGAGCGCCATCGCGGCTGGGTCGAGGAACGCGTGGCCCGGGCACCGGGGCAGGTGGTCGTCGCCGACGGCGCGACCATTCCGTTTCGCGGCGGCACGTTGCGGCTCGTGTCGGCGCCGGAGCGCCGGGCATCGCGCTTCGAGACGGTCGACGGGGAGGCGTGCCTCATGGTCGGCGGCGCGCCGGAGCACTTCGTGCGCCGTGTCGTTGATACGCTGAAGCGCGAGGCGCGGCAGGATCTGCAGGCGGCGGTGGATCGCCATGCGGCGACCGTCGGCCTGCGTCCGCGCTCGATGGCGCTGAAGGACACGCGCAGCCGCTGGGGCTCCTGCACCATCGACCGGCGACTGGCCTTTTCCTGGCGCATCGTCATGGCACCGCCGGAGGTGCTCGATTATCTCGCCGCCCACGAGGTGGCGCATTTTCGCGAAATGAACCACGGCGCGTCGTTCTGGGCGCTCTGCCGCGAGCTTTGCCCGGGCATGGACCACGGCCGCGACTGGCTGAAGCGCCACGGTGCGGGCCTCCACGCCATCGATTGTTCCGGCGCCTGACCCGCGGTTTTGCCGCATCCTTTACAGGCCGGGGCGAGAGGCGCGATAAGGGCGCCAAGAGTGCGATCCGACCTTCGGGAGTACGGCTTTTGCGAGCCTTCGACGTCAAGATTTGCGGACTGTCCACACCCGAGACCCTCGCGGTGGCGCTGGAGCGTGGCGCAAGCCATGTCGGCTTTGTGCATTTCGCCAAAAGCCCGCGGCATATGGACGTGGGGCCGATGGCCGAGATCGTCGCAACGGTCGGCGGCCGCGCCGAGACCGTGATCGTCACCGTCGATCCCGACGATGCGCTGCTTGACCGTTTCGCCAGCGACGTGAAGCCGGATTGGCTGCAGCTGCATGGCCGCGAGACGCCGGAGCGGGTGCGCGACATCCAGGCGCGCACCGGGCTGAAGGTGATGAAGGCGCTGCCGATTTCTGCCGCCGAGGATCTCGCCGCGGTCGCGCCCTATGCCGGCGTCGCCGACCGCATCCTGCTCGATTCCAAGCGGCCCAAGGGCTCCGATCTGCCGGGAGGCAACGGCGTCTCCTTCGACTGGACGCTGCTTTCGGCCGCCGGGTCGGGCCTTGACCCGCAAATGGCCTATATGCTCTCCGGAGGGATCGACGCCGACAACGTCGCCGAGGCCGTCAGGATCGCCGATCCGTCCGGCATCGACGTGTCGTCCGGCGTCGAGAGCGCCCCCGGCGTCAAGGATGCCGGCCGCATGCACAGCTTCTTCGATGCGCTGGATCGCCTGGGCGAGCCGGCGAGAAAGGCACGAGTCTCGTGAACCAGCCGCTGACCCCGAATTCCTTCCGCGCCGGCCCCGACGAGGAAGGCCGCTTCGGCATCTTCGGCGGCCGCTTCGTCGCCGAAACGCTGATGCCGCTGATCCTCGATCTGCAGGAAGCCTGGGAGACCGCCCGCGTCGACCCGGCGTTCAAGGCCGAGCTCGACGGGCTGAACACCCATTACACCGGCCGGCCGTCGCCGCTCTATTTCGCCGAGCGGCTGACCGAGAAGCTCGGCGGCGCCAAGATCTATTTCAAGCGCGACGAGCTGAACCACACCGGTTCGCACAAGATCAACAACTGCCTCGGCCAGATCCTGCTTGCCCGCAAGATGGGCAAGACCCGGATCATCGCCGAGACCGGCGCCGGCCAGCATGGCGTGGCGACCGCCACGGTCTGCGCCCGCTTCGGCCTGCCCTGCGTCATTTATATGGGCGCGACCGACGTCGAGCGGCAGTCGCCCAACGTCTTCCGCATGAAGCTCCTGGGCGCCGAGATCGTGCCGGTCACCGCCGGCCACGGCACGCTGAAGGACGCCATGAATGAGGCGCTCCGCGACTGGGTGACGAATGTCGATTCCACCTATTACCTGATCGGCACCGCCGCCGGCCCGCATCCCTATCCGGAGCTGGTGCGCGAGTTCCAGTCGGTGATCGGCAAGGAGACCCGCGAGCAGATGATGGCCGCCGAAGGGCGCCTGCCGGACATGCTGGTGGCGGCCGTCGGCGGCGGCTCCAACGCCATCGGCCTGTTCCATCCCTTCCTCGACGACAAGGATGTCGCCATCGTCGGCGTCGAGGCGGGCGGCAAGGGCCTTGAGGGCGAGGAGCATTGTGCCTCGCTGACCGCAGGCTCCCCCGGCGTTCTCCACGGCAACCGCACCTATCTGCTCCAAGACGACGACGGCCAGATCAAGGAAGGCCATTCGATCTCGGCCGGCCTCGACTATCCGGGCATCGGGCCGGAGCATTCCTGGCTGAAGGATTCCGGCCGGGTGGAATATGTGCCGATCATGGACACCGAAGCGCTCGAGGCTTTCCAGCTCCTGACCCGCACCGAGGGCATCATCCCGGCGCTGGAGCCGGCCCATGCGCTGGCCGAAGTGGTCAAGCGCGCCCCGACCATGGGCAAGGACCAGATCATCGTGATGAATCTCTGCGGGCGCGGCGACAAGGACGTCTTCACCGCCGCCAAGCATCTCGGGGTCGATCTCTAGACGACCGGACGGGCCGCGGCGATCGGCGGCCCGGGAAGCGGAATGTCCGAAAAACCAAGCTGACAACGCTGGAGAAGCCAGCGAGCGAAGCGAGCCTGCATGACCGACATCGTCGAAATCCACGTCACCTGCCCGTCGCTCGATGAAGCGCGGGAACTGTCGCATGTCCTGATCGACGGTCGCTTCGCGGCCTGCGTCAATATCGGCAAGGAAGTCGACAGCCGCTATGTCTGGCAGGGCAGCAAGGAGCGCCACGACGAGTGGCCGCTGACGATCAAGACCACGGCGGACCGGTTCGACGCCTGCGCGGCGGCGATCCGCGAACACCATCCCTATGACACGCCCGCGATCTTCGGCTTCAAGGTCGACCACGTGGACGCGGCGACCGCAGAATGGGTCGCCGAGGTGACGAAAGCCTGACATGACGACACGCATCGAAGACCGGTTCCGCGCGCTGAAGGAAGAGGGTCGCCCCGCCTTCGTGACCTTCGTCATGGCCGGCGATCCCGACCACGAGACGGCGCTGGAGATCGCCCGGGCGCTGCCGGCGGCCGGCGCCGACATCATCGAGCTCGGCATGCCGTTCTCCGATCCCATGGCCGACGGCCCGGCAATCCAGAAGGCCGGTCTGCGGGCGCTGCAGGCGGGCGCCAGCCTGAAGAAGACCCTGTCGCTGGTCCGCGCTTTCCGCGAAGGCGACCAGACGACGCCGATCGTGCTGATGGGCTATTTCAACCCGATCTACATCTACGGCGTCGAGACCTTCGTCGCCGATGCGCTGGAGGCCGGCGTCGACGGGCTGATCGTCGTCGATCTGCCGCCGGAGATGGATGACGAGCTCTGCCTGCCGGCGCTCGACAAGGGGCTGAACTTCATCCGGCTCGCCACTCCGACGACCGACGACAAGCGCCTGCCGGCAGTGCTGAAGAACACCTCCGGCTTCGTCTATTACGTCTCGATCACCGGCATCACCGGCTCGGCCGCTCCCGATGCGGACAAGGTCGCCGCCGCGGTCGGCCGCATCAAGAAGCACACAGACCTGCCGGTCTGCGTCGGCTTCGGCGTGACCTCCGCCGACCAGGCGCGCGAGATCGGCAAGGGCGCCGACGGCGTCGTCGTCGGCTCGGCGATCGTCAAGGCGATCGAGCAGTCGCTGGAGAACGGCCGCGCCACCGCTCGCACGGTGAGCGACGTGCGCGACCTCGTCAGCGAGATCGCCGGCGGCGTGCGTGCCGCCCATCTTGCCAAGTCCTGAGCGGGCGACCATGTCCGGGGCGTGACGCGTCCCGTCGACAGGGATGCGTGACCGCCTAATTCCTGCGGCAGCGATTGCGCTGCCGCCCCTCGCCGGCACCGGCTGCCGGACCGATTTTGCCACGGGACAAGTGCCTTGAACTGGATCACCAACTACGTTCGCCCGAAGATCTCGAGCCTCCTCGCCACGCGTGAAGTGCCCGAAAACCTCTGGATCAAATGTCCCGAGACCGGCGAGATGGTCTTCCACAAGGATCTGGAAGCCAACCAGTGGGTGGTGCCGTCCTCCGGCTTCCACATGCGCATCCGGGCCCGCGACCGGCTGAAGGCGTTCTTCGACGACGGCGCCTTCGAGACCATCGAACTGCCGAAGGTCGCGGTCGATCCGCTGAAGTTCCGCGACTCCAAGCGCTATGTCGACCGGCTGAAGGAATACAAGGCGAAGGCCGAGATGGACGACGCCGTGCTGGCGGCGCGCGGCAGCCTGGAAGGCGTGCCGGTGATGGCCATCGTCCAGGACTTCGCCTTCATGGGCGGCTCGCTCGGCATGGCCGCCGGCGAGGCGATCATCAAGGGCTTCGAGACCGCCATCGCCGAGCGGCGCCCGGTGGTGCTGTTCGCCGCCTCCGGCGGCGCGCGCATGCAGGAGGGCATCCTGTCGTTGATGCAGCTGCCGCGCACCACGGTGGCGGTGGAGATGCTGAAGGAGGCGGGGCTTCCCTATATGGTCGTCCTGACCAACCCGACGGCCGGCGGCGTATCGGCTTCCTATGCGATGCTGGGCGACGTCCACATTGCCGAGCCGGGCGCGGTGATCGGCTTTGCCGGCGCCCGCGTCATCGAACAGACGATCCGCGAGAAGCTGCCCGAGGGCTTCCAGCGCGCCGAGTATCTGATGGCCCACGGCATGGTCGACATGGTCGTGCATCGTCACGAATTGCGCCCGACCATCGCCAATCTCCTGAAGCTGCTGACCCGGCAGCCGGCCGAGGCCGTCGAGGAGGAGGCGATCGTGGCCGAGCCGGTCGAGGCCATGGGATCCGAGCCAGTCCAGGCGCCGGAATCGCAGGCCGCGGGCTGAGCGACCTTTTTGCATCGCTCCCCGCACTGGCGTAATTCTTTCCGATGACAACGACCTCGCTGGCCGCCGCCGAAATCGATGCCCTGATGCTGAAGCATCCGAAGGGCTTCGACCTGTCGCTCGACCGCATCCGTCGGCTTCTGACCGAGCTCGGTGAGCCGCAGCGCAAGCTGCCGCCGCAGATCCACATCGCCGGCACCAACGGCAAGGGCTCCGTCACGGCGTTCTGCCGGGCCATCCTTGAGGCCGACGGGCAGGCGGTGCACGCCCATACCTCGCCGCATCTCGTCAACTGGCACGAGCGCTACCGCATCGGCCGCAAGGGCGAGCCCGGGGCGCTGGTCGACGACGCGATGCTGGCCGAGGCCGTGGCCCGCGCCGCGAAGGCCAATGCCGGCGCGCCGATCACCGTCTTCGAGATCCTCACCGCGGTGACGTTCCTGCTGTTTTCGGAGAATCCCGCCGACGCGGTGCTTCTGGAAGTCGGGCTCGGCGGTCGCTTCGACGCCACCAACGTCATCGAGAAACCGGCCGTCACGGTCATCACCGCGATCTCGCTCGATCACCAGTCCTATCTCGGCGACCGCGTCGAACTGATCGCGGCGGAGAAGGGCGGCATCATCAAGCGCGGCGTGCCGGTGGTGCTGGGCCAACAGAACGAGTCGATCGCGCTGGAAGTGCTGACCTCCATGGCCGACCGCGCCGGGGCGCCGCTGCTCGTCTACGGCCAGGACTTCTTCGCCTATGAGGAACATGGGCGGCTGGTCTATCAGGACGAGTCGGGCCTTCTCGACCTGCCGATGCCGCGGCTGCCGGGACGCCATCAGCTGACCAACGCCGCAACCGCCATCGCCGCTTTGCGCCATGGCGGTTTCGCACCGGCCGACAAGGCGATCGAGGCCGGCCTTTCCCATGTCGAATGGCCGGGACGGATGCAGCAGATTGCCTCGGGTCCGCTCTACCGGGCGGCGTTTCCGGGCTCGGAGCTGTGGCTCGACGGCGGCCACAATCCCGGTGCGGGCGCCGCCATCGCCGAGACGCTGGCCGATCTGGAGGAGCGGGTCTCGCGGCCGCTGTTCCTGATCGTCGGGATGATCAATACCAAGGACCCGACCGGCTTCTTCGCGGCCTTCGCCGGCATTGCCCGGCATGTCTTCACCGTGCCCGTCGGCTCGTCGGATGCCGGCATCGATCCCGACGATCTGGCCGAGGCGGCGATCGACGCGGGTCTCGACGCCGAGCCCTGCGACAGTGTCGAGGAGGCGATCCGGCTGGTCTCCAGCAGCTGGGACGACAGCCGCGCGCCACGCTTCCTGATCTGCGGTTCGCTCTATCTGGTCGGCGACGTCCTCTCCAGCAGCGGTCTCGCCCCGCGCTGAACTCCCGCGGTCTCTGAGCCCATCACACAAAAAAGGCCCGGGCGATCGACCCGGGCCTTTTCAGTTCATCGCGATGGCGCTGGACGCTGAGCCTCTCAGGCGGCGCCCTTGTTGATCCAGTCGACGAGCTTCGACTTGGACTGCGCACCGACCATCGTGTCCGCATGCTCGCCATTCTTGAAGAGCATCAGCGTCGGGATCGAACGCACGCCGTACTGGGCGGCGATATCCGGGTTCTCGTCGATGTTCACCTTGGCGATCCGGACATTGTCCATCTC
This sequence comes from Aurantimonas sp., assembly GCF_964217435.1. Lineage (NCBI taxonomy): Bacteria > Pseudomonadati > Pseudomonadota > Alphaproteobacteria > Hyphomicrobiales > Aurantimonadaceae > Aurantimonas > Aurantimonas sp. Next base: position 164,635 of record NZ_CAXPJM010000020.1, read on the forward strand.
GCTGGAGATTTCCTCGAGGCTCGGCGCGATCATCTTGCAGGGCCCGCACCACTCGGCCCAGAAATCGACGACGACGGGCTTGTCGCTGCCGAGGACGTCGGTCTGGAAATTGCTGGTGTCGATCTTTGTCGTGGCCATGGTCGGCTCCTAAATCCTGTTCGCCTCGTTACGTAGAAGTCGCTTGGCGCCAAATCAAGCGATGGCGCCGTTCTCTTGACGCTCCGTTGCCGATTGGGTGGACGCCCGGCGGCGCGCGACCGCCTGCTCCATCACCGCTTCCGACAGGGCGATCAGCCGCGGCGCTTCGGTGAACAGCAGCGCCGCCTCGATCGGCCGGTCCGGATAGAGCGGCTTCAGCATCTCGTGGTAGAGCGCCAGCTGCATGATGTAGGCCGGCGAGACCTCCGCCAGCGAGGCGGGCGGCGGCCGGTTGGTCTTGTAGTCGACGATCAGCACCCGCGTTGCGGTGACCGCGAGCCGGTCGATCGTGCCGTTGACGCGATAGCTGCGGCCGGCGAGCGTGATCTCGCCGGCGACCGGCACCTCGGCCCGGCTGCCGGCGGCGAAGATCGGGGCGAAGGCAGGATCGTCCATGACGGCCAGCGCCGAGGCCACCAGTGCGTCGTGATCGCCCAGACGCATCTCCGGCGCCGCGGTCGCCAGATAGCGCCGGGCGGCCGCCTCTCGTGCGTCCGCCGCCATCTCCGGCAACACCTGCAGGAGCTTGTGGACAGCCAGGCCGCGCCGGATGGCAAAGGACGGATCGCCCGTCTGGCTGAGCACCGGCGAGACGAAGGCCGGGGCGGCCTCAGGCGGGATCGCGTCGTCCTCGGCGATCTCGGTGCCCTCGCCGGCGGAGGACGGCGACAGCGGCCGCGGCGGCAGGATTTCCGGCGGCAGCGGCGACAGATCGAGCGGGGCGGGCGCGTCGGGCTGCGGCTGGATCGCGGCGGCCAGCTTGTCGCCCGTCCCGGCTGCGCCGAAGCGCCAGGCGATGGTCGCGCCGTCGGCGTCGGTGACCGGCTCGCACTCCGCCGACAGGGCGAGTTGAGCCCGCTGCAGCCAGGAATTCTCGTTCGGGCCGCGCACGCCCGAGACGCCGCACACGACCAGCCGGTCGGCGGCGCGGGTCATGCCGACATAGAGCAGCCGGCGATATTCCTCCTCGGCCCGGGCCTTTTCCGCCTCCTTGAGGGCGGCGATGGCGTCGTTCTCCAGATCCTTGGCGGCACGCCACAGGAAGCCCGGCGACATGCCGGGCACGAGACCGGGCATGTCGGGCCATTCCATCAGCCGGGCGCCATGGGCGTGGCTGAACGGGGCCGAGCCGGGATCGACGAGGAAGACGACCGGCGCCTCCAGGCCCTTGGAGGCGTGGGTGGTCATGATCCGCACCTCGCCGCGGCCCTGCTCCATCTCGCGCTTGATCGAGGGCGGGGCGGCGGCCAGCCGCGCGAGAAAGGCATCGAGGCCGGGTTCGCCCGCTTCCTCGTCGGCCAGCGCCAGATCGAGGAAGGCATCGATGACCTCGCCCGAGTCAGATCCCAGCCGGCGCGTCAGCCGGGCCCGGCCACCCTCGGGGCCGAGGATGCGGGCATAGAAGGCGAAGATGGTCTCGAAGCCCGAACGGGCCCGAAATTCGTCGAGCCGCGTCAGCGCGTAACGGCATTTGGCCAGAAACGCCTCGGTCGTTTCGTCCGGCACGAATTCCGGCACGCGGCCGAGACCCTCCGGCCCGCAGATCCGCCGCAGGCCGAGCGACAGCGGCTCGTGGCGCTCGCGGGACAGGGCCAGCCCCATGAGGTCGTCGTCGGTGAAATCGAAGAAGGGCGACTTCAGGACGGCGGCAAAGGACAGATCGTCCTCGAAATTGGCCACCGTCCGGCCGAGTGCCATCAGATCCTTCACCGCGATATGGTCGGTGATGACCAGACGGTCGGCGCCGGCGACCGGGATGCCGGCGTCGCGCAGCGCCTTGGCCATGGCGGCGACGAAGCCGGAGCGCTTGCGCACCAGGACGATGACGTCACCCGCCGCCAGCGGGCGTACCGCGCCCTTGTGAGCGATGGGATCGCCGATCCAGTCGCCGATCTGGGCGGCGATCCGCCGTGCCAGCCGGTTGGCCGGGGAATTGGCCGGCTCGTAGTCGATCGCCTGCAGCCAGTCGCGCGACTGCGGCTGTTCCTCGGCCTGGTAGACCGGCCAGATCTCCACGAGGCCCGGCGCCTCGCCCCGCGCGGTCTGGTGCGCCGGCGGCTCGTCGCCCGACGACAGGCCCTTGCGGTTTTCCGCATCGGCAAAGACGGTGTCCACCGCCCGCAGGACGTCGGCGGCGGTGCGGAAGGACTGGGTCAGCCGCACCTCTTCGAAGCGGGCCTCGGCGGCCTCGGCACGCTGCCGCATGGCCCGCTGTTCATCGGCGAACATGCGCGGCGAGGCGCCCTGGAAGGAATAGATCGACTGCTTCTCGTCGCCGACGGCGAAGACCGTGCGGGTGACCTCGCGCGCCCCGGCGCCGGCGAAGAACTCCTCCACCAGCTGGCGCATCACCTGCCATTGGCGCGGACTGGTGTCCTGCGCCTCGTCGATCAGCACATGGTCGATGCCCTGGTCGAGCTTGTAATGGACCCAGGCGGAGGCGGCCGAGCGGGTCAGGAGCTCGGCGGTCCGCACGATCAGATCCTCGAAATCCAGCCGTCCGCGCCGGCGCTTGAGGATGGCGTAGTCGCGCTCGAAGGCGTCGGCGATCACCAGCGCCGCGGCGCTGGCGCGGAACAGCCGCAGGCTGGCGAGGCGCTCGTCGATCGCCTGGACGTGGTCGGCCAGCTGCTGCAGCTTCTCGGGAAAATCGGGCAGGGCGTCGGCCACCGCCTTGGTGGCAACGCTCGACGGCTTGTAGGGCGTGCCCTTGGCCGTCAGGCACAGCGCCTTCAACGCGGCGAGCCGCGCGTCGGGCGTGCCGGCGTCCCGGAGCGCCTGCAGGCGGTCGTGGAACTTGGCGTCGGTCGGCTTGGAGCTGGCAGCGGCAAGGCTCATGGCGCTGTCGCAGAAGGCCGCGTCGAAGCCGGGCGCATCGTCTGCCGCCGCGAGGATCGCGGCCTCGTCCTCGCCGGGCTCCAGCCCTAAGGCGTGGCGCAGAAGCGCGACTGCCGCGTCGATCCCGCCGGCCTCGTCGAGATGCCGCCGGATGGCGTCGCGCCGGTTGACGATCTCGCCGATGAGCTGGTCGAGGCCCCATTCGCCGGCCAGCGTCAGAGCCGAGGCAAAGGCGTCCGCCAGCGCCGAGGCGGCTTCGCCCGGTGCCTTCCGCGCCGCGCCGGTAATCAGCAGGCGCCGTGCTTCGGCCAGCAGCGCCATGCTCTCGGCGTCGTCCAGAACCTCGAAATGGCCCGGAACGTTCGCTTCCAGCGGAAACTGGTGGAGGATCGCCTCGCAGAAGGCGTGGATGGTCTGGATCTTCAGCCCGCCCGGCGTCTCCAGCGCCTCGGCGAAGAGACGCCGCGCGACGATCATCCGCTCCGGCGTGGGCGGCCTGCCGTCGAGCCGGGCAATCTCCGCGGCGAGATCGGCATCCTCGGCTGTCGCCCATTTCGCGAGCCGTGCAAAGACGCGGCCCGACATCTCGGCCGCCGCCGCCTTGGTATAGGTCAGGCAGAGGATTTTCGACGGCTCGACCTTCGACAGAAGCAGCCGCACGACGCGTTCGGTCAGGACATGGGTCTTGCCGGAGCCGGCATTGGCCGACACGAAGACCGAGCGCTCCGGATCGGCGGCGATGGCCTGCAGCCGCGTCGTTTCGGCAATGCCGGTAAAGCCGCTCATGCCGGGCTCCCTTCGCCGCCGTCGCCGTTCTCGTCGGCGCCGATCGACCATTCCTGCGCCCGGGCCAGATGATCGTAGGCGCCGGAGAAATCGCCGGCGATGAAGGGCCGTGTGCGCGAGCGGAACGGGGTCGCCGCGTTGCGGAAATTCGCCACCAGGCCGCGGAACTTGGCCAGGGCCTCGTCGCTGAGCGCGTCGGGATCGACCGGCTCGCCCTTGCGACCGCCGTCGCTGGCGAGATGGTCTTCATAGAGCGTGCGTTCGCGCAGGCGGACGTAGACGAGGTCGGAAATGGCCGAGGCGGTGCCGGCGTCGGCGAAGGCGCCGAGCTTGGCCATGGCGCCTTCCAGCGGCAGCTGCGGAGCGAGCAGCGCGCGGGCCTGCGAGACCGAGGGCGTCGTGCCGGTCTTGAAGTCGAGGATCTCGGTCGAGCCGTCGGTCATGACGTCGACGCGGTCGGCCCGGCCGCGCAGCGTCGTCGCCAGGTCGGTGAAGTCGTAAGCGCCGCCGATCTCGGCATGACGCCTCGCCACACGGGGCCCGCGCTCGCGCTCCCAGGCAATGAAGTTGGCGCACAGCGCTTCGGCGCGCGGCCACCACACCGCCTCGATGTCCGGCGGCAGCATTTCCTCATCGAAGCGCTCGCGGGCGATGGCGAGGATCTCCGCTTCGGCATCCGCCGCGTCGGGATCGTGGCCACGCTGGACGAAGCGGCCGAGAATGTCGTGGAAGAGATTGCCGCGTTCGGCGGCGTGCGGATCGCGCATCAGCTCGGGCAGCGGCTCGAGATTCATGATCTTGCGGGCATGGATCGCATAAGGATCGCGGATCAGCGTCTCGACATCGGTGATCGAATAGGAGGTCGGCCGGCGCTCCAGCGGCGGGCGCGGCTCGGGGCGGGCCGCGCGGATGTCCGGTCCGGCATCGGCCGGTGCGTCGTCGAGCCGGCGGGCATGGTCGAGATAGGTCTGGCCGGCGGCCCGCAGGCGCGCGGTACCGTCCTCGCCGGCCAGCGTCGTCAGCCGCTGCAGCCAGCGCGAGGCGATCGTCGGGGCGCCGCCGGCACGCCGCGAACGGGTGATGACGACCTTGCGGGCGCCCATCGCCATCCAGAAGTCGTGGGCGGCCAGGCCGATGCGCCGCTCCGGCGGGTCGAGGGCGATCTCGCGGCGCATCAGCCGCGACAGGAAGGCGCCGCTCTTGGTGCCGCCGGGCCATGTGCCCTCGTTGAGGCCGCCGAGGATCGCCATGTCGACGCTCTGCAGCCGCGCCTCCAGCGTGCCCCAGACAAAGGCCCGGGCGGAGAGGCCGCCGCGCGGCTTGACCGTGACGCCGGCGATCAGCGCATCGATGACGTCGCCGAGTTCGCGGGACGCGAAACCAAAGCCGGTGTCGGGCGCTCGCACGATGTCGCTCAGGAACTCGACCATCGCCCGGCCGGCCTCCTCGGCATAGACCTCGGAGGCGTCCCCGTCGGCATCCGCCGCCACGGCTTCGAGGCAGCGTGTCAGCGCGGTCGCATAGGCCGCGATCTCGCGTTCGGTCCCGTCGCGCAGCGCGGACAGCGGCTCCAATGCGACCTCCAGACGGTCGGCCATGGTCTGGGCCAGTTCGCGCTCGGCCTCGGGGAGGATGCGGACAGGCCGCGGCATGTGGGTCGCCGTCTCCAGCATCCTGCGCCGCTCGGCGACGATGGTCCCGAGGCGGGCGCCGTCGGGAATGCCGACCGAACCGCGCAGGGCCAGCATCTCGATGGCGCGGGCGGCGCGGCGGGCCTCGGCGGCCGGCATGCCGAGCCGGGTCAGCGGATGCTTCAGAAGCGCGATCAGCGCGATCGGGTCGCCCGGCTGCAGGGCAACGGCGGCGAGGGTGGTCAGCAGCGTGCCGGGCGGCGTGGCCGCCAGCGGCCGGCCGCCGGAATCATTGGCGGCGATGCCGAAGCGGGCGAGCTCGGAGACGACCCGGCGGGCGAGATTGCGGTCCGGGGTGATCAGAGCCGTCGTCGCATCCGGATCGGCCAGCGCCGCGCGCATCGCGCAGGCGATCGCGAGGGCCTCCTCGCGTTCGTCGTTCGCCTCGACGAGAGCGAGGCCGTCCAGGGCCTCTGCGCCGTGATCGCGCGCCGTCTCGCGCCAGCGATGGGTGGTTTCGGCCGGGCGCAGCGCATCGGCGACGAAGGCCTCGCGGGCGGTGAGGACAGGCTCTTCGTTCGGGGCCAGATGCGACACCGCCTCCGGTGGCAGGGCGAAGCGGGCAAGGATGGTCTTCAGGCCGTATTGCGGATGGCCGGGCGCCGAGATCGCCCCCTCGCGAGAGATTGCGGCGAAGGCCTCCGGATCGAGATGCCGGTCGAGACCGGGCAGCACCAGGGCGCCCTGCTCGAGATGGGCGATGGCGTGCATCAGTTCGATGGTCGCAGGGGCGGTGGCGGTGGAACCGGCGAGGATCACCGGGCCGGTGCCGGGATCGCGCCGCAGCCGCTCGGCCTCGGCCCGCAACCAGACATTCTTGGCCGTCGCCTCGCTGACCCGGCCGGCCTCGGCCAGCGCCTTTGGCCAGGTCTCCGTGACGATCGACAGGAAGGTGACGGTGAGCTGCCACCAGTCGGACAGGGCATCGGGGGCGAGGCCGGCGAGCTTGCTAAGGTTGGTGCCTTCGGTCTCGACCTCGTCGAGCAGCGCGCCGAGATCGGCGGCGAGCCAGAGGGCGTCGGCGGCGCTGGCCGGCAAGACGGCCTCTTCGCCGATCAGCGCCTCGAATTCACGGCCGCGCGTGACCGAGCGCCATTGCCGGGCGAGGCGCGCGAGTTGCAGACGCCGTTCCAGTTCGCCCATGGTCGGTTCCAGCGACGGCCGCTCGCCCTCGGGCGCGAACTGGCTGGCCTCGTCGCTTTCGCCAATCGGCCGAATGGCCGGAAGAATGGCGCTGCCGGTGCCCAGAAGCCGGGCAAATTCGCCGGCCAGCGCGCGCGCGGCGCGGCGGGTCGGCACGTAGATCGTCGCGCCGGCCAGGGCCAGCGGATCGCCCGTGTAGCGGAAGGACGGCACGATGCGACCGTCGAGCAGGCCTTCGGCAAGCGTGGCAAGGAAGGGCCGTCCCGGCGGGATCGAAAACAGATTGGCGATCATGGACCGAGTCTAGGCCAAGCCCTGACGATTCGCACGGGTCAGTTGCCGGCGCGGCCCGATTGCGCGTGGGGGTTCGCAGCGGGGCGAGCGGCGTTCGCGGCGGTTCCGTACGGCGCGTGTTGCCGGCTTCAGGACGCCTCGGCCCAGCCCTTCGCGACGGCGGGCGGCTGCGCCTGGCGTTGAGCAAAGAGCTGCAGGAGGTCGGTGGTGCTGTTGAAATCGGCAGGGCGGGCGAAATGGTAGCCCTGGCCGAGAACATAGCCGAGCTCGTTCAGCCGTTCGGCCTGCCCGGCATTCTCGATCCCCTCGGCCACGACCCGCATCCCCAGCTTGTCGGCGATACCCATCAGCCCCTCGACGATCGCGCTGCTCGGCGCATCGGTGAGCATCTGGTCAACGAAGGAGCGGTCGATCTTGATGATGTCGACGGGCAGCTTGAGCAGGTGGGTGAGGGAGGCAAAGCCGGTGCCGAAATCGTCCAGCGAGACAAGGATGCCGAGGTTGCGAAGCCGCGCCAGGCTCTCGGCGACATCCTCGCCGAGACCGTCGAGGAAGACGTTCTCGGTGACCTCGACGACGAGGTGATGATACGGCACGCCGGCCGCCTTGAAGGGGGCGAGGAACCGCGCTTCCAGATCGCCGGATTCGAAATCGGCCGGGGCGAGATTGATGCCGACATGCTGGATCGGCAGGCCGCGGGCGATCCACGTCGCCAGATCGCGGGCGATCTGCGCGAACATGCGCTCGCTGATGCGCGAGGCGACCTTGTTGTCGGAGAAGGCCGCCGAGAAGGCGCCCGCGGCGACGATCTGGCCATCGGGCATGACCATGCGCGCCAGCGCTTCGAGACCGACGATCTCGGCCGTGTCGAGCCGGACCACGGGTTGGTAGTAGGTCAGGATCCGGTCTTCAGACAGCGCCTGGTCCACCTCGCGGATGGTTTCGACCCGCTGCATAATCGTCGTCCGCAGGCCGGCGTCGAAGGCGACGTAGCTGCCGCGGTTGGTCTCCTTGGCATGGTAGAGCGCGAAATCGGCGTTCTGCCGCAGCGTTTCGACGTCGCTTCCGTCCGGACCGTAGACGACGCCGCCGAGCGTGACCTGCGGCACCATCATGTTGCCGTTGCACTCGAAGGGCGCGCTCATGCGCTGGCGGATCGTGTGGGCGATCCGGGCAAGTTCGTCATGGTCGTGGCAGCGATCGCAGACCACCGCGAACTCGTCGCCGCTCAGCCGGTAGGCGGCACTGACGCCCGCGGAGTCGCTGTCACGCAGGCGCTGTGCGACCTCGCGGATCAGCCGATCGCCGACCATGTGGCCCATGGAATCGTTGATCGACTTCAGATGGTCGATATCGACGAGGATCAGCGCGAAGTTCGGCGCGGCGCCGAGCGCCAGCGTGGTGATCGCCTCGTCGAAACAGCGGCGGTTGGGCAGGCTCGTCAGCTGGTCGAAATAGGCAAGGTGATGGTTGTGCTGCTGCATCTGCGTGTGCGCGATGGAGATCGTGCACAGATGCACGCAGGCATCGACGATCTGGCGCTCGAACGCGCTCGGTCCGCGCTGGACCGGATAATAGAAGGCGAAGGTCGCGGCCACGCGACCGGAGGAATCGGAGATCGGGCTCGACCAGCAGGCCCTCAGGCCCAGCGGCAGGGCAAGCCGCGCAAAGCTGGACCAGAGCGGGTCGGTGGCGATGTCGGTGACCTCGACCGGCTCGCCACGGAATGCCGCGCTGCCGCAGGAGCCGACACTGGGCCCGATCTCCAGGCCGTTCAGCGCTTCGCAGTAATGCGCCGGCAGCGACGGGGCGGCCAGCGAGTGCAGCCGGCGGTTTTCATCGACCAGAAGAATCGAGCAGGTCACGCCGGGCGCCAGGCTCTCGACGCGCGTGCACAGGAGATTGGCGATGACGTCGAATTGCGAACCCAGGGCAATCGCCTCGAGGATTTCGGTCTGCAGCTGCTGCAGCGCGAAATGGCCGTCTGTCCGCATCGAGTCCACCCGTCCTGTGCTCAGACAGCACCCTGCGGGCCGGTGCGTTAGAAAAGGCTCAACGGCAGATCTCGCAATGCAAACACAAATAAGTGTTCAGCGAGGCGATCTGTTTGTTTTGCAACGGTAAACCGTTGATGACTCCTCACGTCGTCAGGCGGCGGCGCTGGCGATGAAGGCGGCCTCCGCAAGCGGGATCGCGCCGGGCGTTCCGACCGTGATCCACAGGCCGCCAAGCCGCACGCCATAGAGACGGTCGGCGTCGATCAGATTGTCGAAAACGCGGTTCAGCGAGAATTTCTCTGGCTTCATACCGGCGAAGATCTCGGGCTTCATGATCGCCACGCCGGCATAGATGAAGGGCGACATGTCGCGCTCCTCGACGCGGGTCAGCCGGCCCTCGACATCCATGACGAAATCACCCTTGCCGTCGTAGCCGGTGGCCTGCTGCATGTCGGCGATCAGCAGCGACATGTCCATGCGCGCCGGGTTCCACAGATGCGCCATCAGGTCGAGATTGTCGCGGTAGCCGTCGATCCAGAACGTGTCGGAATTGATCACGTAGAAGGGCTCGGATCCGAGCTCCGGCAGGGCCTTGACGATGCCGCCGCCCGAATCCAGCAACTCGTCCTGCTCGTCGGAGACGATGATTTCCATGTCCTTGCGCTTGCGCAGATGCGCCCGCATCAGATCGGCCATGTAATGCACGTTGACGACGACGCGCTCGACGCCGTTGCGGGCCAGCGCATCGAGCCCGTAATCGATCAGCGCCTTGCCCCGGATCTCGACGAGGGGCTTGGGAATGGTCGAGGTGATCGGCCGCATGCGCTTGCCGAGGCCGGCGGCCAGAACCATGGCGGTCTTGGGCTTGAAGGACGGGGTGGTCGACAGGGTCATGCGGCTCTTGTCCGGGCTCAAAGGGGGCGCTGCGTCGGTGCCTCGTCGAGGACGCCCCAGTCTTGGTACAGTTCGCGCAGGGCTGTCAGGGACGGGTGGTCGAGCGTGCGCGCCAGATAGGCTTTAATCCGTGGGATGTGACGGAGATATTGCGGCTTGCCGTCGCGTTCCAGCAATCGCACGAAAATACCGAGGATCTTGGATCCGCGCTGGGCGGCCATGATGGCGTAGGCGCGCTCGAAACCGGCGGCGTCGAAACCGGCATTCCCGGCGCGCAGCGAGGCGTAGTGCGCGGTGAGCCGCGCCTCGAGTTCGGCCGACACGTCGACGCGGGCATCCTGTGCCAGCGAGGCGAGATCGTAGGAGGCCGGGCCGATCAGCGCGTCCTGGAAATCGATGAGGCCGATCCGGGCGAGACCCTCTTCAGCCGGGCGCCAGATGATGTTGGGCGAATGGAAGTCGCGCAGCACCAGGCTGGTCTCGGCATCGTCCAGCGCATCGAAGAGGCCGTTCCAGATCTGCGCGAAGTGCGCCGTCTCGTCGGGACTGGCCGATCGATGCCGGGCATGGGGCAGATACCAGTCGGGCAGGAGGTCCACTTCCATGCGCATGGCACGGCGATCATAGGGCGGCACCGTGTGCGAAATGCCATCCGTCACCGGCATGACCGGGTCCCAGCGGGTCCCGTGCAGGGCGGCGAGCGCCTCTGCCGCAGCCTCGTAGCGTTCGGGGACCGGATGCCCATCGGCGTCGAGCAGGGTCTCGCTGCCCAGATGCTCGATCAGCAGGAGGCCGGCGTCGAGGTCGGCACGGTGGATCCGCGGCGCCGCGAAACCTTGCGCTGACAATGCATTGGCAACGGCCACGAAGGGCGCCACGTCCTCGGCGAGATGGGCGATGCGGCTGTAGGGCAGGCCGTCGCGGATGGGCGGGCCGTCGGGCTGGCGCGGGGCGTCCATGACCACCAGCGTCTGGCCGTCCCGGTCCACCGTCTCGTAGCGGCGGCTGGAGGCATCGCCGCTGAAGCGGCGGCGGGGCTGATCGGCGCAGCCGGCTTCGGCGAGGAAGCGGCGGATCGCCAGCGAACGCAGGATGCGAGGGGCCGCCTCGGCATCGGCCCTCACATGGGCGGTCCGACCGCCGCCGGGGGCATTGTCCAGCGTGACCGTCACCGTGGCCGCGGCCAGTGCCGACGGCGCGTTCTGCGGCCATTCGACGAAGACGATGCCGTCCCGCGCCATCTCCTCGACGCCGAGCTCGTCCAGCTCGTCATCGCCCGACAGGCGGTAGAGATCGAGATGCGCCGCCGGCGGGATCGTCTCGTAGGGCTGCACCAGCGTGTAGGTCGGCGACGGCACCTCGAGCTCCGCGTCGTCGGCCAGGGTGCGGATCGCGGCGCGTGCCAGCGTCGACTTGCCGGCGCCCAGATCGCCGATCAGCGCGACGACGTCGCCTGCCGTCAGGGCCAGCGCCAGGTCGCCGCCGAGCCGCAGCGTGGCAGCTTCGTCGGCCAGCGGGATGCGGGCGATCTCCACGAGCTCGGGCGGGGCGTCGCTCGCGATCGTTGCCGGGCGTGTGGCGCTCATTCGGCGGCGTCCTCGAAGGCGTGATCGTCGCCATCGTGGCGCAGCGGGGCAGCCGGGTCGAGCGGGAAGTCGCAGATCACCGTCGTTCCCTCGTCCGGCGCGGACTGGATGCAGATCGTGCCGCGATGCAGTTCGACGAAGCTCTTGACGATGGACAGGCCCAGCCCGGCGCCGGAATGGCGCCCGCCGGCCGGATTGGATTCAAAGCGCTCGAAGACCCGGTCGATCTGGTCCGCCGGAATGCCGGGGCCGCGATCGGTGACGGCAAAGGAGATGGCGCGCGGGCCACGTGTGGCGACGACGTCGACGGCGGTGCCGGCCGGCGCGAAATTCGCGGCGTTCGACAGGAGGTTGAAGAGGATCTGGGTGAGCCGGTGGCTGTCGGCCATGAAGGTCTCGCCGGCCTTGTCGAGGTCGATCCGCAGCGTGACCTCGGCTTCCTCCAGCCGCTCCCTGATGCCGTCGGCCGCGTGCTCGACGGTGCTGACGATGTCCACTTCGGACAGGTCGAGCTCCATGATGCCGGCATCGACCGTGGCGAGGTCCAGAATGTCGTTGACGATGGTCAGGAGCGAGCTGGTGGAGACGGCGATGTAGTCGAGATACTCGCTCTGGCGTTCGTTGAGCGGCCCGGTCTCGGTGGAGCGCAGCAGCGCCGAGAAGCCGATGATGTTGGTCAGCGGCGAACGCAGCTCGTAGTTCACGTGCTGGACGAAGTCGTTCTTGATCTGGTTGGCCTGCTCCAGGGCCTCGTTCTTCTCGCGCAGCATCCGTTCGGCCTGACGCGCGTCGGAGATGTCGGAGAAGGTCAGCATGGTCTGGCCGTTGGGCAGCGGCACGATGGCGAAGGCGATGGTGCGGCCGGAGGACAGGGTCATCTCGCCGGTCTCGGTGTCGCGGCGGGTTTCGTCGAAGGCGGTGACCGACTGGCAGAACAGCGGCCAGCCGCCGACGGCGGACGCCGTGCCATCGGTGTCGGCGGCGGAGATCGTGCGGCGGATCGCGACGCTGGCGAGATCGGACAGGGTGTGGATGCGCGGCCGCGACAGGAGGTAGTCCGGCTTGAGCCCGAACAGCTCGGCGAAGGACGGGTTCGACAGCCGCAGGCGGCCATCGCTGCCGAACACCGCGACGGCCTCCGACAGATAGTCGATCGTCTCGCGCTGCAGTTGGACCGTGGCCTTCACCTGGCTTTCCAGATCGAGCTTTTCGGTGATGTCCTCGAAGATCCAGGTGGCGCCGCCCTGGGGCTGCGGCGTGGCGATGACGCGCAGCGTGCGGGCATCGGCGAGGTGCCACATCGTCTCGGTCGGCTCGGTCGCCCGGTAGGCGGCGAGGTCCTGGTCCTGGATCTCGCTGCGGAACAGCTTCTCCACCGGCAGGATGCCGCGGGTGCGCAGATGGTCGAGCAGGGCCAGATGGTCCGGCTCTGATTCCAGATAGGAATTGGTCAGGTCGAACAGGCGCTGGAAGGCGGCGTTGTGGTAGGTGAGGCGCGTCTTGTCGTCGAAGCGGGCGACCGCCGTGGTGAGCTGGTCGAGGGTCTCGGACTGGCTATTGATGGTCTGGCGCAGCTCCATGCGGACCTGCTCGGTTTCCGACACGTCGATGGCAAGACCGGCTGAGCCGAGCGGGCCGGTGGCTTCCACCACCGCGAAATTGCGGCGGTCGGCCGCGACCACCGTCGAGAGCTTGTCTGAGAAGACGGCGTGTTCGGCCAGTCGCGCGGCGATCGTCAGCCGATCCTGCTCGGACAGGAACTCCACCTGGCGTTCCAGACTGTCGGCAGCTTCCTTTGCGTCGACCGACGCCGCATAGGCGTTGTTCACCCAGCCGAGGCGTCCGTTGCGGTCGCGCAGCCAGACCGGGATCGGGGCGGCGTTGAAGAGATTCTGCATCGTCTCGATCATCGCGAGCGCATCGGCGCTGGCGATCTCGGCCTCCCGGACGCGCTCGCGCAGGCCCTCCAGGGCGACGAAGCGGACGACGGCGAGCCCGCCGATGGTCTTACCCGACGCTTCGATCAGGCGGCCATGGGGCAGGTCGATCTCGATGCTGAAGGGCTCGGCGTCATGGCGGAGCGCGGTGATCGCGGTCTGCAGCCGCAGCGCGACGTCGGCGGCCATCCAGTCGCCGAAGGACAGGAAGCGCTTTTCCTCGACCGGGGCGCCGGCAGGACCGGGCAGGGCGCCGAGGATTTCCGGCGCGCCGGGGCCGGAATAGACCAGAAGCCGCTCTTCGCCGGCTGTCAGGAGCATAGTGCGCGCTTCGGCTTCGGCCCGGCTTTCGGCCAGGCTGGCGCGCAGCAGGTCGTTCTCGGTGGCGGTCGCGGCGCGCTGGCGGATCAGGAAGACAGCGCTCAGCATCGAGGCGCCGATCAGCATGGCGACAAGGGCCAGGTAGAGAATGTCGGCCGGTCCCAGCATGGTATCGACGCCGCCCGCCAGCGACAGGAGCTGGGCCGAGGCCGGCGTGGGAGCCAGTGCCAGGATTGCGAGGCCGGAGCCGATGGCCCGCCGCCGGGCTGGCGATGCGGGTGTATGCGCGTGCCGGTCTGCCGTTGCGGTACGGCGCCCGTCGCAAGAATCCATTCGTGTCCGGAAAGCGCCGCCGCGCCCGGATCCACACCCCTCGTTCATTCCGTCAGTCCCCGTTCGTGTCAGCCAGCGTATCCCGGCGTCCTTGTCCCGGCCGCAGGCGCCATACCGCACGCACCGCCGCTGCCGGTGGCCCGTAATGGCAGTGCGAATGTCGGATTCGCAGTCAGCCGGGGCCGAAGCCAGAACACCGGAGATGCCCTGACGAGACGCAAAGAAACGCTGACGCAGCGACCGGTCCACCCACCGGCAGCCGCGATTCGGACATAGTAGCCACTGCGGAATCCTGCGCAATCCACAACAACGCGGCCGGCGGAAAAGAAAAAACCGCCGGGACGGCTTGCGCCCCGGCGGTTCATCTGATTCGGGCCCGGTGTCCGGGTGGGATCAGTAGCGGTAATGCTCGGGCTTGTATGGGCCCTGCTGTTCCACGCCGATGTAGGAGGCCTGCTCGGCGGACAGCTCGCTCAGCCTTGCGCCAAGCTTGGCGAGATGCAGACGGGCAACACGCTCGTCGAGATGCTTCGGCAGGACATAGACCTCGTTGCCGTACTTCTCGCCCTTGGTGAACAGCTCGATCTGCGCCAGCACCTGGTTGGTGAACGACGCCGACATCACGAAGGACGGGTGTCCGGTGGCGTTGCCGAGGTTCAGCAGACGGCCTTCCGACAGCAGCAGCATGCGGTTGCCCTTGGCGAACTCGATCATGTCGACCTGCGGCTTGATGTTCGTCCACTTGAGATTCTTCAGCGCGTCGATCTGAATCTCGTTGTCGAAGTGGCCGATATTGCCGACGATCGCCATGTCCTTCATCTCGCGCATGTGCTCGATGCGGATGACGTCCTTGTTGCCGGTCGTCGTGATAAAGATGTCGGCGCTGGAGACGACGTCCTCGAGCTGCACGACCTCGAAGCCGTCCATGGCGGCCTGCAGCGCGCAGATCGGGTCGACTTCCGTGACCTTCACGCGGGCGCCGGCGCCCTGCAGCGAGGCCGCCGAGCCCTTGCCGACGTCACCGTAACCGCAGACGACGGCGACCTTGCCGGCCATCATCACGTCGGTGGCGCGACGGATGCCGTCGACCAGCGATTCCTTGCAGCCATACTTGTTGTCGAACTTCGACTTGGTGACCGAGTCGTTGACGTTGATCGCCGGGAAGGGCAGCAGGCCCTTCTTCTGCAGTTGGTACAGGCGGTTGACGCCCGTCGTGGTCTCTTCGGTCACGCCCTTGATGGCGTCGCGCTGCTTGGTGAAGAAGCCCGGGGTGGCGGCCATGCGCTTCTTGATCTGCGCGAAGAGGATCTGCTCCTCCTCGTTGCCCGGGTTGGACAGCACGTCCTCGCCGGCTTCGGCGCGGGCGCCGAGCAGGATGTACATCGTGGCGTCGCCGCCATCGTCGAGGATCATGTTGGACGGCTCACCGTCCGGCCACTGGAAGATGGCGTCGGTGTAGGTCCAGTATTCCTCGAGGCTCTCGCCCTTGATGGCGAAGACCGGGATGCCGGCCTCGGCAATCGCCGCGGCGGCATGGTCCTGGGTCGAGAAGATGTTGCAGGAAGCCCAGCGCAGGTCGGCGCCGAGATCGCGCAGCGTCTCGATGAGGACGGCGGTCTGGATCGTCATGTGGAGCGAGCCGGTGATGCGCGCGCCCTTGAGCGGCTTGTCGTTGCCGAACTCCTCGCGGCAGGCCATCAGGCCCGGCATCTCGGTCTCGGCGATGTCGAGTTCCTTGCGGCCGTAGGCGGCGAGGGAGATATCCTTGACGACGTAATCCTGTGCGTTGGCCATGTGCAATCCATTCGTACGGTGGGAAATCGGGTGGTCGGCTGGGGTTTCCCCCGGTCGCATTGGCAGCGATCTACCAGTCTTGCGCCTTTCGGACAAGGGGACATAAACATTTGCTTATGTCTTGATTGGATGCGCCGCGCTTTGCCCGCGCCGGTTTTGGGGATAGCCTGCCGCGGCAATGCGCGGGAGGAGGAGACGGTGATGGGCCTGAGGTCTGGCATGCTGGCTGCGGGCCTGTGCGGGCTCCTTGTGGCGAACGGCCCCGCCGAGGCGGCCGGCGGCAGCGAGGGGGCGCTTGCGGGCAGCCTGTTCGAGTTCGCGCTGCCCTATTCGCCCTATCTGTTCGACCTCGCCCTCTATGCGGGCCGCGGTGTCGCGGAGATCACCTACGACGCGCGCCGTTACGACGATGTGACACAGGCGCTGATCGTGACGGGTCTGAAGATCCGCCGTGACGATTTCACCGCGGAGATCGGCCAGATGCGCCTGTCTGCCGAACAGGCGGTCTATGAATCCGTCGCCGTCGACACACGCGCCTTGCCCCTCGATCCGCCCGTGCGGGCCGTCCTGCAGCAGCTCGACCGGGAGGTCCTGACCGGCGACGTCGTCGTGGCCGGCCGCACCGACGTCGCGGCTGCCGACTACGACCTGCAGGCGTCGGTCGCGATCGATGGCGTGGGAACCCTCGACCTGTCCGCCGACCTTCGCGGCTTCCACATCCTACTGCCGCTGGACGAGTTCGAGGAGGGCGTGGGAAGCGACGATCCGGTGCTGGCAGGCCGCCTGCAATCGGCCGAGGCGAGCTTTACCGACGCCGGGCTGGTGGAGGCGCTCTACCATGTCGTCGGCGCGATGCAGGGCATGACCGCCGATCAGGCCCGCGGCACAGCCGGCATGATGGCCGGCATCGGCGTCGCGGCGGTGTTTGCCGACATGCCGGGCGCGCCCGATCCGCGATTGCAGGCCATGGCCCGCGAGTGGTCGGCAAGCGTCCAGGCGTTCCTGGCAAAGCCGGACCGGCTGAGCCTCAGGCTGGAGCCCGCCGCACCCTTCGATCTCGCCCGCCTGACCGGCAATGCGCCGGTGGGCGCCGCCGAGATCGTGGCGCTCGCACCGTCGGTTGCCGCCGGGCCGGCGCCGGCCATCGCGCTCCTCGATCCCGATACCCTCGTGTCGGGACCCGATGCGGACCTTGCCGCGGTGCTGACGACGGCTGACGCCCTGATCGCCGGCCGTGGCGTGCCGCAGGACATCGTGCGGGCGGTGACGATCCTCCTGCCGGCGGTGGAAAAGGACAACCGGGCGGCCATCGGGCTCCTGGCCCGTGCGCTGGCGCTGAACCCGCGCGTTGCGATCCCGCAGGACGGTCTGCGCGGTGCCTATGTGGCACTGCTGCTGGCGCGGGCTGACGGGATCGCCATCGCCGACGACAGTCTCGCGGCAGTCCAGGGGCGTCTCAGCCCGGAAGAGGTGGCCGCCGCCGAGGACGATGCGCAGTTGCGCTGGCGCAGGACGCCCGCCGGCGAAGCCCGTCACGCGGCGGAAGTCGCCGCCTTCGGCCAGCGCGACTGGGCGGCGATCCGGCGGCTGGCCTTCGGCTATTACGAAGGCATCGAGACGCCGCGCAACGGCATGCGGGCCTATGGCTGGGCGACCATCGCCGCGGCCGGCGGCGACCGCATCGCCGCGGGCCTGCGCGACGATCTCGTGGCTGCGGTGAATAGCGGCCGCTTCATCCTGCCGATGGAGCGGGCCAAGGCCGCCACCGCCGATCTGTGGAAGCTGCTGATTGCCGAGGCGCCGGATGCCGCGGGCGCCGAGCCGGAACCGGACGGCGACGAGGCGACCGCGACGGAGGGCGCGGACATGCCTGCTGCTCCCCCGGAAGCGGGTCAGGCCGGAAACGAAGACGCTGAAGAAGGCAGCACGGGCGAAGAGGGCACGAGCACCGTACCGACGCCGGACACCCGAGAGGAAGACGCAGCCGCAAGCGAGCCCGGCAACGCAGTGCCGCCGGCCGACTGAGCGGGCGCTGGGCAAGCCCGGCTAGCTGTCCTCGCCGAAACGGTTGGCAACGAGGCTCTCGATCGCATCGAGCGCGGCGTCCGCGTCATTGCCGGTGGCGGCGACCTCGATGGTCGTGCCCTTGCTGGCGGCCAGCATCATCAGCCCCATGATCGACTGGCCGCCGACGGTCATGCCGTCGCGCGAGATCGTCAGCTCGGCATCGAACACCTCGGCCGTCTGCACGAAGCGCGCCGAGGCGCGGGCATGCAGGCCGCGCTTGTTGACGATGGTCAGGGTGCGGGGCGGCGGGCTGTCGGGCCGGGTCATCGGGCTGGGCCTGCCGGCATCGGCCGGGGCGGGGCAATTAATATCGCTCGGAGTGCCGGCATTGGTGCTCACTTGCCGCTCAGCACCCGGCTGGCGACGTTGATGTATTTGCGGCCGGCTTCCTGCGCCTCGACGAGGGCGACCGCCAGCGGTTTTTCCTCGCGCACGCTGGCCAGCTTGATCAGCATCGGCAGGTTGACGCCGGCCAGGACGTCGACGCGATTGCCGTCCATGACGGAGATGGCGAGGTTGGAGGGCGTGCCACCGAACATGTCGGTGAGAATGATCACGCCGGCGCCGCGTTCCGCCCGGGCGACGGCCTCGACGATATCGACGCGTCGCTGCTCCATGTCGTCCTCGGGGCCGATCGAGATCGTCTCGAACGCGTCCTGCGGGCCGACCACATGCTCGACCGCGTGACGGAATTCATCGGCAAGCCGGCCATGGGTCACGAGTACCAGACCGATCATACGCCGTCCCTCACGCTAGTCTGGCCCGGCATCGCGGCGGCCTCCCTGAACTGCTGGGCCGTTCGGCCGCATATCTGCTGCGGGAGATGCGGCAAAGCCGACCTCCACGGGCGCGCATCCTCGCCATCCTTCGGCGGATACGCAAGTTAAATGATCACGCGCTGCGTACTTGCCGGTCACCATTGTCTCAGACGTCGTTGACGGGCGGTGAAAGCACCAGCGAGGCAAGGATGTCGGCGCCGAAGCCGGCCTCGCGTGCGGGCAGTTCCACCCGCCGGATCACCCGCCCGAGAATCTCCGCCGTCCGGGGCTCCGGCAACCGTTCGATGCCGACCGCATCGACCAGATCGACGACGAGGCCGAGGCGGGCGGAGGCTGCGAAAGGCTCCCGCAGGATGCCGATGCCGGAGACCTCGATCAGTCCGGCCAGCGCCGCCGGTGCCGACATCGAGATGGCGTTGCCGCCATCTTGGGCGACCACCACGCGGTCGTCGGCCACCAGCAGGGCTTCGAGGTTCAGCGCCGTGCAGCGGCGCAACGTCGACAGCGCCAGGGAGGACTTGCCGCTGCGCGCCGGGCCGCGGATCAGAATGCCGAGATCGCCGATCCGGATCGCGCAGCCGTGGAGATTGGCCGGCTCGCTCATTCGGCCGGGAAGGACACGATGAACCGCGCGCCCGCAACGCCGTTCGGCGCGTCGCTGTCGGCGATGTTCTCCGCCCGGATCGTGCCGCCATGGGCTTCGACGATCTGCCGGCTGATCGACAGGCCGAGGCCCGAATTCTGGCCGAAGGCCTCGGCCGAGGGCCGGTCCGTGTAGAAGCGCTCGAAGATCCGGTCGATGATCTCGGCCTGGATGCCGGGACCGTTGTCCTCGACCACGATGACGACGCGGCTGTTGCGACGGCGCAGGAGGACGTCGATGCGGCCGTTGGCTTCGGGCACGAAGGAGCGGGCGTTCTCGATCAGGTTGGTAAAGACCTGGCTCAGCCGCAGATCGTGGCCGGTGACCACGTAGCCGTCCTTGATCGAGCCGGGCAGCGCCTGCTTGTCGAATGTGATCGAGACCTGCCGGTCGGGCTTGGACTGGCTGCGGGCACCCTCCACCACGGCGCGCAGGAGTTGGGCGAGGTCGACCTTGCTGGCGATCTGGCGGGCCAGCTCCGCATCGAGGCGCGAGGCGTCCGAAATGTCGGTGATCAGCCGGTCGAGCCGGCGCACATCGTGCTGGATGATGTCCAACAGGCGTTCGCGCGAGGCGTCGGTGCGGGCCAGCGGCAGCGTCTCGACGGCGCTGCGCAGCGAGGTCAGCGGATTCTTGAGCTCGTGACTGACATCGGCGGCGAAGGTCTCGATCGCGTCCATCCGGGCATAGAGCGAATTGGTCATGTCGCGAAGCGCGGTGGCCAGATTGCCGACCTCGTCGGCACGGTCGCCGAAATCGGGGATCGCGGTGCGTTCGTTGACGCCGCGTCGCACCCGGATCGCGGCTGCCGACAGGCGCCGCAGCGGCGTCGCGATGGTCGAGGCGAGCAGGATCGACAGGACGATGGTCACCAGCGAGGCGACGGCGAAGGTCCGCACGATGGCGGTCCGCTCGGCCTGCACGATCTTGTCGATGTCGCCGCCCTGGGTGGACAGCATGAGAACGCCGAGCACCGCCCGGAAGCGCTGGATCGGCACGGCAACGGAGACGATCAACTCGCCGCCCTCGGTCGCCCGCACCACCGTGGCCGGGCCGCCGGTCAGCGCGTTCATCACCTCCGGATAGGCGGCACCCGAGCCGCCCGGCGTCTCGCGATAGACCGGCAGGTCGCGGCGCTGGAACAATTGCTGGAACCAGTCGGCCAGCATTTCGCCGAAGCCCGGCTCCTCGTCCACCGCGACCGGCGGCAGCTCGTAGCGCAGGATCTGCCCGCGCGAGTACAGATGCCGGGAATCGAGGATGAGATTGGCGTCGCGGTCGTAGAGGCGCGCCCGGGTGCGGGTCGGCGAGATCAGTCGTCTGAGCAGCGGGGCGACCCGCTCCGGATTGATCGGAAAGTCGAGGCTGTCGGTGGAATCCGCACTCGGCGCCAGCGTGTCGCCGGCCTGGAGCTCCAGGAGACGCTCGGGATCGAGGGTGATCGAGTTGGTCTCCACCGTCGCCGACGAGGCGATGGCGCTGGCGATGATCTCGCCCTGGGTCAGGAGGCTCTCCACCCGCGCGTCGATCAGCCCGGCGCGGAACTGGTTGAGATACAGGATGCCCGAGACGAGGACGATCAGCGCGACGAGATTGAGGAAGACGATGCGCCGCGTCAGCGACGAGAAGATCGTGTGCCCGAGCAGCCAGCGCGTGCGGTAGAGCACCCGGCGGATGAACGGCAGCCGGCGCAGGCGGCCGCGCACGATCGCCTCGCGCCGCCGTCGGTTGCGCCGCTCCGAACCGCCATCGCCGGCTTCTGTTTCGCTGATGGACACCATCGACCTTTCTAGGGCCCGCTCACGCTTCCCGGAAGCGGTAGCCGACCCCGTAGAGGGTCTCGATCATGTCGAAGTCGTCGTCGATCGCCTTGAACTTCTTGCGCAACCGCTTGATGTGGCTGTCGATGGTGCGGTCGTCGACATAGACCTGCTCGTCATAGGCCGCGTCCATCAGGGCGTCGCGGCTCTTCACCACGCCGGGCCGCTGGGCGAGGGAGTGCAGGATCAGGAATTCGGTGACCGTCAGCGTCACCGGATGGCCGGTCCAGGTGCAGGTGTGGCGTTCCTGGTCCATCACGAGCTGGCCCCGCTCCAGCGAGGATTCGGGCACCGGGCCGCCGGGCTTGGCTGCCTCGCGCGGCGCGCCGCGCCGCAGGATCGCCCGCACCCGCTCGACCAGCAGGCGCTGCGAGAACGGTTTGCGGATATAATCGTCGGCGCCCATCTTAAGGCCGAACAATTCGTCAATTTCCTCGTCCTTGGAGGTGAGGAAGATGACCGGGATGTCGGATTTCTGGCGCAGGCGCCGCAGCAGCTCCATCCCGTCCATGCGCGGCATCTTGATGTCGAAGATGGCGAGATTCGGCGGTCGGGACTGCAGGCCCTCCAGCGCGGACGCGCCGTCGGTGTAGGTCTCGACCCGGTAGCCCTCATTCTCCAGCGCGATCGAGACCGACGCGAGAATGTTCCTGTCGTCGTCGACAAGGGCGATGGTTGGCATTGCGATCTTCTCCAGTTTCCGTCCCTCGCCGCGACGTGCGTG